>NZ_BAAFRV010000001.1:0-387574 GCF_045862035.1 Enterococcus hailinensis
ATATCAACACTCCTCGTTATACATTATATTATATAACGAGTTATAAGTCTACAAAAAAACCGCTATATATCAAGCGTTACAGCGGTTTTTCGAGTGATTATCGTTACACAATTCGGGAATGCAGGTTGAAACGTAGCAAGAAAAAATCATTTGATTGGTACAAAAAAGTCATTGCAACAAATGGCGAAGATTTAACGACTGCCTAAAAAAACAGCCTTTGCTCATAGAGCAAAGGCTGTTTTTTCTTTTTATGGGGAATAAATTTTACACAAAAAAGCAGTTTATTTTTGGATAAGATTAAGAAAAAAGAAAAAAATAAATAATTAGCAAATAATTTTTTGAGAGATACAAAAGGCGAATAAATTATTTAACGTATATAACTAATATAATTATAAATTTACTCATTCAATTCCTCTATTTTTGTCAATTCTTTCCGTGAAAAACATAAAAAAAATGAACAAATAATAAAAACGTTATCCCTTATACTGACGTTAAGAATAATAAATTGAGGGTGAAACGAATGAATAAGGAAAGAAGGGGAACGCGACTTTTTAACTATTGTCTGTTCGTGATGGCATCAATGATTGTATTTCAATTGCTTAGTTTTTCATTGGTAGAGCTTATCAATGGAACAAATCAAGTCCATGCAGTCGAGAACATTAATAGTCAAAAAAAAATTAAAACCGATATCGTTGAGTCAGAAAAAGAACCGACTACGACAAAAAATAGTCTTGCTAGAGCGGGTACGTTATTAACAAAAATCCAAGTTGGCGATTTTGAATACAATTTGTATTCCGATCAAACGGCTATATTGATCAACGCGCTAGATCGTTTCTCGGGAATTGCACAGATTCCGAATACGGTAACGCATAATGGTACGAGCTATCCAGTCGTTAAAATCGAAGACAATGCTTTTGGAAATGAAGCAAATGACAAAGCTAACAAAAAAATTACCGGACTGCGTTTTAGTCCTGGTTCCAACTTGGAAGTGATTGGCGCACGAGCGTTTCAAAATTGTGAAAATCTAACTGGGAGCTTAGATTTTTCCAACTGTACAAAATTATTGATCATTTGGGACTACGCCTTTAGAAATACGAAAATAGAGCGTCTGATTTTTGGTGAAAAATCGATTTTAAGAGATATCTGCTCGTATTCGTTTCAAGAATGCTACTCTTTATTGAACACAGAAGTCCATTTGCCAGCTAGCTTACGTCATGTGGGACACCGAGCATTTTTGACAAATAGTGCGCCGCAAACATTTTCAGCCTTGACTCATAACACCGTGCTTGAATTGACAGGAGAATTACCAACCCTTCAAAACAGCAATCCGGTGCTATCAAATGATGCAAAAAACTATGAAAGTTGGGTAGACAGCTCTAAAGATCCATATATTTTGCATAAGTCAGCCAAATGGTTGGATGAAAAACGGACGACCGCAGAAATTCGCATCGATTATGGAGAGAAGGCAGAAAAAAAAGCTAATTTAGATGTAGTATTCGTACAAGACCATAGTGATTCGATGCAATTACCAGCTACCGCCTACAGTACAGTAGGCGGCGAAGAATATTCCTATCATCGTTCTTTCTATTTAGATGATATCGTGAATGGAGCGGCTAAATTATTGTTGGATACACCCAAAGCTGGTTATGATAATCGCGTTTCATTAGTCGCTTTTTCGCATGATCCAACGCCTATCTATGCCACTGATTTTACGAAAAAGGTGCAAGATATTACCAATCAATTGATCAGCGTACCAAACATGAACAATGGTGCAACCAATTATTCTGGGGGATTACGAGGCGCTATTGATATCATCAAAGACAATCAAGATCCTGATCGAATCCCCGTAGTTATTTTTTTAAGTGATGGTCAACCATTCGGCGATGGCGAAGATTTCTATGGTTTAAAAGCTGCTGAGGAACTAAGAAACTTAGGCGTAAAAGTTTATCCAATCGGTATCTATGTTGAGAACAATGCACTGGGCGAAAATTTAAAAAATATCTCTTATGATGGTAAAACGCAGTATTTGGCAGAAAATAGCGAATCATTCGTTAAAATCATGGAACAAGTCTTAGATGACGTAGTCAATTCAATTGAGACACTGGATGTGAAAATCAAAGACGTCTTAAGCGAAGAATTTGAGTTTACTGGAGAGATTGACGATATCGTAGCTTCGACAGATACACCAAGTAAAAAGACTGCGACTGTAAATGGTAAAACCATTACTTGGGATTTGAATGGATGTGATAAAGGTGTTACTCATACATTGAAAATCAAAGTGAAATTAAAAGCAGGGACAGAATTGACTGCTTCAGGTGTGTTGCCGACAAATGATGAGTTGGGTACTGAAGACGGTCGGATCACCTCGACAGATCAGCCAGAACTAGAACGTTACTTGGCTCATCATCAGTTTGAGAATGCGACTTATCCAGGAACCCCGTTACCAGAAGAAATCATGGATTTGAAACCTGATTCTAAAGGAGGTTATGCTGATCAGACAGTCGTAAATGCTGACAACAACTTTCCGACAACAGTCAATACCAAGGATGGCCAACGCTGGGAATTTGTCGGCTGGGACGAAACAACGAAAAAAATAGATGGAGCCGATGTGACTTTTGTTGGTAAATGGAAATATGTAGGCTATCATTTTAGTTTTATCAAACTTGATGATCACGAAAAAGGGTTAAAGGATGTTGAATTTAGTCTTTATGCCTGGAAAGGCGCTGGGATACCTAGTAATAAAGAGCTCGTCACGACAGAAAGCATCACTGCTGGAAAATGGCAGCAATTAGAAACACAAGTCAGTCAAGCAGACGGGCGTGTTGATCTCTTTGTCTCGGCTGCGGCAGGGACCTATTTTCAATTAGTTGAAACGAAGACGCCAAATAGTTATCTAAAACCTAGCGGCCAATGGCGTTTTACTTTAGCTGAAACAGGTTTGATCAAAGATAATCAACTGATCGGGATTGCTGGGGATGACGGTCGGCTGCCGCCAGAATTCAAAGAGCTGACTACTGGAGAATATGCGGGCTATTTGAGCCTAAAGAATGAGACAAGACAACCTACTATGCCGGAAACAGGTGGTAAAGGTAAAGCCAGTATTACCTTACTGACAGTTATTTGCAGTTTGATCGGGTTGGGATTGTCAGGTGTTTATACTTTTAATGTAGTAAAAAAGAATATTCATTAAGATAAAAATGGTCTGTTTGATGCACTATCAACAGACTATTTTTTTGTATTCATTTTTTTAAAGAGAAAAAATTAGCAAAAGCTAAACGACTTATACTAGCAGAATTAGTTATTTTTATAAGTATTATTCTTACGAATAACTCTATTTTAATTTATAGACGTGTATTTTATCTTAGATTATTTAAGCTTTTTACGAATAAAGCTTAAAAAAAATGAACAATTAATCAAAGTAGCCCTATATTATACTGAATTTAAAGATATAGAATACGAAAATAAGGGTGAAAACATGAATAAAGAAAGAAGGCGACACAATTATTTTAAATCTTGGCTTGGTTTAATGGTGATAGTACTCACCATTCAGACAGTAAGTACAGCTTTTGCAGCTTTTTTTTCTGTAGATCATACTGTTCCAGTACAGGCGGCGGAAATAAAAAAGCCTACTGAGCTATCTGAGATCTATCCGGAAGTGATTGAAGGCAGTGAGCAGAAAAAAATAGAAAATAGTAATAGTAGAGCTCGAGAACACATCCATACCGCTCAAACAGATAAATTTTGGTTTAAGTTCTATTCAGACAAAACCGCTGAGTTGTATGAACCTAGAGCTGATTTTTCTGGTGTGGCACGGATCCCTAATGCAGTGACTTATAATAATGAAGCTTATGCTGTCATCAAAATCGAGGACAATGCTTTTACAAAAGAGAATACAAGTGAAGCTAATAAACGACTTACAGGGATTGAATTTGCCCAAGGTTCAAATCTTGAAGTGATCGGAGCGAGTGCTTTCAAGGATCGAACTTCTTTGACTGGGACTTTGGATTTTTCTAATTGTACCAAGTTACGTATCATTTGGGACTGGGCTTTTCAAAATACAGGTATCACCGGCTTAGTTTTCGGTGAAAATTCTACACTGAATGAAATCTGTAATTCTGCTTTCAAATCAGCAAATGGATTAGGCGGAAAACCAGTTAGGCTTCCTGATAGTTTGCGTATTTTAGGGAAACATGCCTTTCTACTTGATAGTAACCAGCAGAGATTTTCAGAATTAAAACATAACCCGGTCTTAGAATTGACTGGAGACTTACCAACGCTTCAAAGTACGATCCCAGAGCTTTCAGAAGAAGCAAAAGATTACGAAAGCCAAGTGGATAGTTCAAACGAAGAGCATGTCTTGCATAAAGCAGCTAAATGGTTAGACGAGGATCGGACAACTGCAGAGATTCGCATTGATTATGGTAAAAAATTGAATCAAAAAGCAAAACTGGATGTAGTAGTCGTGCAAGATTTCAGTGACTCGATGCAATATTGGGCAGAAGCTGTCAGTGCCTTCAATGGCGAAAAATATAAGTTCCATCGTTCGCTTTATTTGAATGATATCATCAATGGGGCAGCCAAATTATTACTGGAGACACCTCAGCCCGGATACGATAATCGAATGTCGTTGGTAGCTTTCTCTTATGCGAATCAACCGATCTATAAAACTGATTTTACTAAAGATACAAAGGAGATCGCCCAGACACTGCTGACGAAGCCTAATATGTTAGGCGGAGCTACGAATTATGGTGGTGGACTGCAAGGGGCAATCGATATCATCAAAGCCAATCAAGATCCTGATCGCATCCCAGTAGTGATTTTTTTAAGCGACGGCTATCCTAGTGAAAATGGAGAAGGAATCGCTCAAGCTAAAGTTTTGCGTGATTTGGGTGTTCGTGTATACCCAATCGGGATCTATGTATCTAAAGGGGGACTTGGGAATAGTCTAAAAGCTATTTCTTATGATGAGCAAACCGAATATTTGGCCGAAGACAGTGCTGCAATGGCAAAAATCATGGAACAAGTATTGGATGAATTAGTAGAACCTGCTCCACCGCTAGATCTTAAAATCAAAGATATCTTAAGCGAGGAATTTGAATTTACAGGAAACGTCGAAGATATTCAAGCATCTACTGATATAGATGGAAAAAAAACGACAACAATCGATGGTAAAAGTATCACTTGGGATCTGACAGGGTGTGAAGCAGGGATCATCCACACCCTAAAAATAAAAGTAAAATTAAAAGCAGGAACTGAATTGTCTGCGTCAGGAACTTTGCCGACCAATCTTGCGATGGGAGCAGAAGATGAAAGTATCACGTCTTCAGAACAGCCGGAATTGAAAAGGTATTTGGTCCATCATATTTTTGAAAATGAAACTGATCCGAAACAAGTATTGCCAGAAGAAATCACTCAATTAAAACCAGGAACCATGGGTGGTTATGCCGATCAACATGTATTCACTGCCGATTCAACGATTCCGCAATTTGTTGATACGAAGGATGGACAACGGTGGGAATTTACTGGTTGGGACAAAGCACAAAAGACGATTGAAGGAGAAGATGTTACCTTTGTTGGCAAGTGGCGGTATGTCGGCTATAATTTCCGTTTCGTCAAACAAGCGAAAGATGGCAATGGTTTGCAAGGAGCAGAGTTTAATCTGTATGCCTGGGTGGGTGAAGAAAAACCAGCAGAACAAGAACTCGTAACGGATGAATCGGAACATTGGAAACATTTAGGCAAACAGACGAGTCAAGCAGAAGGAGTAGTTGAATTTTTTGTTTCGGCTAAAGAAGGAATGTACTTTCAATTGGTGGAAACCAAAGCGCCTAATGGATATATCAAACCCAGTGGACAATGGCGCTTTACCTTACAAGAAGGTGGAGTGATCAATCAGGATAGCTTCATCGGAATCGCAGGTAGCGATGGCAAAGCTCCGCCCCAATTCACACTGCTAACTGAAGGAAAATATGCCGGTATTTTTCGTTTGTTGAATGAAAAATATGTTGCGATGCTCCCTCAGACCGGCGGGAAAGGAAAATCAGTATTTGCTTTTAGTGCTCTGCTTTTAAGTATTAGTGGAGTAGTACTCTCGCTTTTTTATGTGGTTCCTAGAATAAAAAAACAGAGCTAGTAAACGTAAGACGATAACAAAAAAGTTATCGTCTTTTTTGCTATTAGTGAATCTTTTTTTTTTAATAAATCCAGATACTTTGACTATTTGTAAAATTTATACCGAATTAATTAAAAGGATTAAATAACTCTATATAAACAGAATAGATACTTATTTAATTGACTTATAAGAGCATATTATAACTGTGAAATTGAAAATAACTAAAAATACATAAAAAAATAAGTTTGGTTATCATAGAGATAGTTGAAAACGGAATCAGTCGGATAGGGAAAAGGAATAGTCGCTAAAGAAGATCTTATTCCTGCCATAAATTATTTTGTCAAAGAGGAGCGTGAAGCCCTAACGGAAGATCTAGCGAAATAAGCTATTTTATCGAATTACTATGTTGGTAGGAGAAAAAATGAGTATATATTAAGAACTTGTTTTACATAGTATAAAAAGATACATCGAGGAGAGTATAAAAAGGGGACGAGGAGATGAACTTTAGAGAAGTCTTGGGAACGAGCAGTTTGAGAAGGTTGCGTTTTGTCGAATTATTGTACGCGAGTAAAGTCGGCTTACCAAGTGATCAACTGCTTGAGGAATTGGAGTGTTCTTTACCGATCTTATTAAAGGATGTCAAACTGATCAATGACGATCAGGATGATTTCCATATTGAAAAATTCAAAGGGCTGTATCAAATACAAGTAAAACCACATGTAAGTATCAACCGTTTGTATGCGGATGTTTTGCAACATTCGCCAGAATTTCAAATCATTGAAGAACTATTGTACGAGAAATGTTCAAGTATCAGCGACCTGGCAGATAAGTTGTATTTGAGTGCATCGAATACGCAACGCTATTTAAAAAAAATCGAATTAGCACTGAAAAAAGTCGGTATCAAATTAGATTATCGACCATTGCGGATCGAGGGGAAAGAAAGCGTCGTACGACATTTTTATTATCGCTACTTTTTGGAAAAATCGGATCGATTGGAGTCATTGTTTGCTGATTTGAAAGAGCATCAAATAAAAACGATCACTGACCTTGTAGATCAGTTTATCCAGGTAAATCATCTAGAGAATCGGCATATCTTTAGAAAGCGTCTTAGTTACAATATCTACATTAGTTTGTGGCGAATCAGAAATAGTCGTCTGTATCCAGTAGAAGAGCTGATCAGTCCGTTGAGTTTACCAGATGAAGAGATATTAGATGCTTTTGGACGAATGGCCTTAGAAGTGTTTAGGTTGCGTTTAACTACTGAGCAAATCAAAGATTGTTTATGGCTTTCTTATGCGGATATGCTAGTCTTCAGTGAAGATCAATGGAAATCAGCGATGAAACAAAGTCGAAGTTATCGCGATTTGTATCAAAAGCATGTTGAACTAGTGGGAGAATTTAATCGTTTGATCAATTATTCATTGAATGAAGACGAAGAACGTGAGCTGGCGATCGTTTTGGTAAATGATCAGCGGATGTATACGACTAAAGGGCGCTACATCGACATTCTTTATCGGCAACGTAGTATTTTCTTAGAAAAAATGATGGAGACACATTATCAAGCGGTCAAAAAAGTTTTGCGAATCTCGGAAAGCTTTGTAAAACGCTATCGCATTTATCAAGAAAATGATTTTATTTGGAATTATGCGTATTTATTGATCACGATGGTGCCCCAAAGCCTAAATTTATTGGCGAGCGCAGACCAAAAGCTGAAGATCCTTCTATTATCTGAGCTTTCTCCAACCGAAGAAGTTTTTTTAGCTGAGCAAATCGAAGAACGAATCTATGGTAATTTCAATGTTCATTTCATCGAAGAACGTTCACGGGATGCGCGAATCACGCAACGAGAATTAGATAAATATGATGCATTAATCACCTCTAGCAGTGTAGAAGAAGTCCCTTACGACTATCCGACTGTGATCATTGATCCTTATCTAACAGGACAAAATATCGGTCAATTACAACAATTAATCAGTGATCTATCAGATCGCTAAACAATAAAAGAGCGTGAAAATTATTTTTCGTTTAAAATGATAGCGCTTCAAATAGAGGAGACAGTCTAAGCTGTCTTCTTTATTTTTTTTTTTTGGATAATGAATAATTCAAAAGATAAATTTTTTTTGGTCTATTCAAACTTTATTAATCTTTATCCGTTTTTAAGTAATTGGATTCGATAACATCAATTGTTATATCAAAGATTGGATAATAAACGAAAATAGTGTTTTTAATAACTATTTTTTATAAAAAGATACAAAAAGCAGCCGCAAATAATATCGGCTATTATATTGCTATAAAGAACAAGGGTAAGTGATTTGCAGGCTTTTTACAGAGTAAATCTATAGAACTTACTCTTAATAGCTAGCTGATTTTTTGCGGTCACTTTGCGATTACTTACGAAAAAAATCAGACTAGCACTGATGTGTGTCGCCTTAATTTAAAGATGATCGAAAAGAAAGGAAGTGAGCAGTGAATAGCTAAAAAATAAAGAAAGGAGGATCGTTTTAAAAGAATCAAAATCACTCATTCAAAGGATCGAGTGGAAGTTAGACAACACAGGAAGATCTTACATCGTGTTTGTGGAGTGTTTTATGTTGATTGGCGGCTCACTCGTTGGTCGAGATCAGCGTTGTAACAGAAGGAGGGGATCGTAATGAAAAAAATGATTCTTCTCTTGGGACTAATTCTGGGAATTTGTAACATGGGGGTTACTGCTTTTGCAGAGGAAGGTCAAGTGGAAGTACAGGTAAATACACAGAAAACAGATGGTTCACGTTATGAAGGAACGGAAGCGCTCGTCTTAGATATTTATGACTTGACTGAGTGGCGAGTCAAACGAGCGAGCGATGAAAAAACCGATAAAGAATACATCTTAAATAAGTATCCTACAAAAGAAAAATTGGCATCATTTGTACAAAATGAGCAATTGAAGAAAGTGAATCAGACAGCGATACCGGTGGATGAAGCAGGGCGAGTCGCACTTAATTTGCCACGTTATCAAGCCGAGCGAGATGCGGCCTATCTGATCCTTGCTTCTGGGGAAACGAAAAACTACCAGATGCTTCCTGTCATCATCTATTTGCCGCAGATAGATATCGAAACAAAAGAGGAAGTATCCGAATGGGTGATTTATTGCAAATATGGAGAAATCTCACCAACACCAATAGAACCACCGACAATAGATAGTTCAGAACCGCCGATCACGATACCAAGTGATAGTTGGCAAGGAACAAAAACATACCCAGATAAAGTACTTCCAGCAACAAATACTTTAATCCAAAACTATTGTCTTTTAGGGGGATCGCTACTAGCGATCGGTTTTATCGGTTTGTTCAAAAAACAAGGGGGAAAAGAATAATGAAAAACAAACGAAAATGGGTCGCGATAGTTACGACGATGTTGTGCATGGTTCCACTACTAGCAGGGGTACTAGGCAGTGGGACTAGCGCGCAAGCTGCTTCAAAAAACACAGTGGATGTAACGTTACACAAGAAAAAAATGGATGAATTCCCATCGAATAGCGTAGAAAATACGGGGAAAGAAATGACTGAATTTGATCGCTACGAAGGGTTAGAAGGTATCACCTTTACCGCGTGGGACATCTCAAAAGATTTCTATGCGGCATTGAATGCTGTTTTGACTGGCAAAGAGACCGATGCTGAATATGCTGCAAAAACCAAACAAGTCATGGAGAACTTTACTTTAGACAAACAAACGGCCACACAAGTTCCGGGAGACCAAACAACAGATGCAGACGGAAAAGCGACATTTAATAATTTACCAGCAAAAAATGCAGATGGAACCTATAAAGTTTATTACTTTGAAGAGCATGCTTCTCCAGGTGTAGAAATTGGTTCATACAAATTGATCTTGATGTTGCCATTGAAAAATGATGGGAAAGAAAATACGGATATCCATTTATATCCTAAAAACAAAGTTGAAGCTAAAAATCCTGAAAAGGAACTAGTCGATGCAGAGGGTAAACCATTACCATCACGGCCAGCTGGCAGCTATGATTTTGAAGTCGGAGCAAAAATCCATTACCGTGCGGCATTTACTATGCCAAGTCAAATCGGTGATATTTTAAGCAATGGTGATCCTCGTTACAGCAAATTAGACTTAAAAGATGCGGTAGATACTGAAGGCGTAAAATTTGAAGAAATCGAACGAATCGTCGTTAATGGTGTCGCAATCGACAAAAATATTTTCTTAAGTCATGCAACAACTACTTATACCAATCTGACGGCACCATTTTCAGGTTTAGCAGGCTTTAATATCTCAATGAACTTGACTGGCACTAATGCAGTGACAACAGCGAATTATTTAGCTGATTTTGCAGGTAAAAAAGTAGAGATTTTCTACGCGGTATCTTTCACAGAAAGCACACCGGTTGATAAAGATATCAACAATGAATTCTCTGTGACGATCAACCATGATGGCGGCAAAGATGAAGAAAAGAAAAATGATCCTGTGGTACCGCCAATCATCACGGGTGGTAAAAAATTCTACAAACATGAAGATAATGAAGACAAAGATGCATTAGCTGGTGCTGAATTTGTAGTGATCAAAAAAATCAACAGCGTAGACCACTACTTAAAAGTAGAAAACAATGCCAATAGCTGGATCGCAGTCGGTGCAAACGAAACGTATGCGGATGCGAAGAAATTTGTTTCCGATCAAGACGGACGTTTTAGCGTCACTGGATTAGACTATGACACCTATTACTTACGAGAAATCAAAGCACCAAATGGTTTCCAATTATTAACTAACGATATTTCGTTCACAGTATCAAAAGGTTCTTATGCGGATGATCAAAAATTAGATGTAGTTAATACGCCTAAAGGCGGCTTATTACCAGGTACTGGTGGTATGGGGATCGTAGCATTTATCGTGATCGGTCTTGGCTTGATGGCCACAGCGATGATCCGCTACCGTCGTGTAAGATTTGAAGTGTAAGCAAAATAAGTAAAAACGAGTGAAAAGAAATTCTTTTCACTCGTTTTTTTACGGATAAAATTATTTTTTTGAACGCATTTTTTTGCTCCAATAAAAACCGGTCGCAATACTGATCAAAGCGACTACGATCACATAAAGTGTAAACAAAGAAACACTTCAGTGACCAAGGCTCTTCACTGAAAGCGTTCGATCGATCGCAAATAAAAGAAAGATGAGCTGATTTTTTGAGCTTTATTTTTTTCCGTGTTAGGGTGAATAGTGTAGGAAATAGGAAAATGTTTAACTACGATTGACCAGAACCAGATAATAAGGAGGATTTAGACATATGGGAAAACATCAAGCTTTACCAGCAGTCGAAACACGTCTCTATATCAATGGAAAATGGGAAAACGGCTCAGAAGACGCAGTACCTGTAACAAACCCTGCGACCGGCGAAACATTGGCTAAGATCCAAGCGGGCGGAGAAAAAGAAATTAAGGCAGCGATTGAGGCAGCAAATCAAGCATTTCCTGAATGGTCACGTAAAGCACCAGCTGAACGGGCCAAATTAATGAATAAAATGGCGGATTTAGTCGAAGAAGACGCAGAACGCTTAGCAACTATTATGACGATGGAACAAGGAAAACCTTTGACACAAGCTAAAGGTGAAATCCAAACCAACGTTGAAAACTTGCGTTGGAATGCGGCAGAAGGCCAACGTTTATTAGGCGAGATCGTTCCTTCACCGGCAACTAATCAATGGCAGGTTCGAAAACAGGCGGTTGGAGTCGTGGGTGCGATCACTCCTTGGAACTTCCCGTCGAATATGATCATTCGAAAAATTTCACCAGCGATCGCAGCTGGTTGTACCGTGATCTTAAAACCATCGAAACAAACCCCGTTATCTGCAATAGCTTTGATGGAATTATTTGACAAAGCAGGTTTTCCTGAAGGGGTAGTCAATATTGTGATGGGGGATTCTTCAACCATCGGTACGATCTTATCTGAATCAGAAGATGTACAAAAAATTACCTTTACTGGTTCGACTGAAGTCGGCCAAAAATTAAACGAACAAGCGGCGCCAACATTGAAAAATGTTTCAATGGAACTTGGCGGTCATGCACCATACATTATTTTCCCGGATGCCGATATCGAACGGGCTGTCGATACGTTGATCAAAACGAAATTTATCAATAATGGCCAGGTATGTACGTCGCCAAATCGGATCTTTGTCCACAAGGATGTTAAAGATCAAGTGACCGATTTGTTGGTAGAAGCGATCAAAGAAGTAACTGTCGGCAATGGTTTGGATGATACAACGGTCGGACCATTGATCAATCAAGACGGTGTCGATAAAGTAGTTGAACAAATCAAAGATGCTACGGATAAAGGCGCTAAGATTTTAGCTGGGGGCCATAAATTGGATGAAGGCGAATATGCAGATGGTTTCTTCTTTGAACCAACGATTTTAGCTGGAGTTACAAAAGAAATGGATATTTTCTATAAAGAAACCTTTGGTCCCGTGATTCCATTGATTACGTTTGACGATGAAGAACAAGTTATCAAAGATGCGAATGATACAGAATTTGGCTTGGCTTCTTATTTCTTTGCGACGAATATCCATACGATCGATAATGTCAGCAATAAATTACAATACGGGATGGTCGGTGTGAATGACACTAACATCTCTAACTCAGCAACGCCATTTGGCGGAGTGAAACATTCTGGTTTCGGCCGTGAAAATGGTACGTACGGAGTGGAAGAATATGTCGAAGTGAAATTCGTCAATATTCGCACAGCTAAATAATTAGATGACAAAAAAGCTTACGGCAAAGTTAAAGGCTGTAAGCTTTTTTATTGTCTAAAAATAATCTAGCTAGCGATTCAGTCATCATGCTTAATTATGAGTTAATTTGATATAAGAAATCAAAAAAATCAAAATATATTGGTCGTTTAGATCGTCGTTAACTATCCGTTTGATGGTTACAGCCGTTCGAATAGTCGGTGGTTGCTAAAAAGGCAGGAAGTCAACGAATATCGCAATAAATACTATTTTTGAACAATAATTCAAACGAAACAAAAAAAATTTAACTATTAATTTAGAAAAAAATTTATTTTAATTTTAGAAAGTGATTTAAATAACTAGGTGGTTTTAACAGACCCACTCTTTAAAGTTTTTAAAATAAATTTAATAACAAAACTTATTCGTTTTGCTACCAAAGCAGTTCAAGCGAATATCAGGTACCATTTAACAAAAGAACATAAGCGTCACGATCGATTTTAGGGAAATGAGGGGGATGAAATGAATTTTAGGGAGATATTGAGTGTTAGTACATTACGTCATTTACGCTTAGTGGAATTATTATATGCTTGTCGCACGGGATTGCCTAGCGATCAATTATTGGAAGAATTGGAATGTTCATTGTCTGTTTTATTAAAGGATGTCAAACTGATCAATAGCCAGCAAGATGCTTTCCAAATTTTTAAATACAAAGGATTGTATCAGTTAAGGGTCAAATCGCATATCAGTATCAATCGTTTATATGCAGAAACGATCCAGCAATCGCCTGAATTTCAAATTTTGGAGGAACTATTGTATGAAAGTTGTGAGAACATCAATGAGTTGTCAAAAAAACTCTTTTTGAGTTCATCTAAGACACAACGCAATCTAAAGAAAATAGAAAGCGTTTTATCAGGAGCTGGAATCACGCTCCACTATCGGCCGTTGCGATTAGAAGGGAAAGAAAGCGTGATCCGTCATATGTATTATCGTTATTTTCTTGAAAAATCGGATCGATTGGATTCTCTGTATCATGATTTGCGTGAATTTCAAATTCGCTCAATCACCGATTTCGTCAATCAATTTATTCAAGTCAATCGACTAGATGATCAATTTATTTCGCGTAAACGCTTAGGATATACCTTGTTTATCAGTTTATGGCGGATCAAAAACGGTCATTATTATCCTAAAGAAAAATTAGGCAGCCACTTAATGCTGCCGGATGTTCCGATCTTGGATGCTTTCAAACGAATGGCGATGGAAGTGTTTCGCTTGAAGTTATCGGCTGATTTAGTCAAAGACTGTCTGTGGTTAGTGTACAGTGATAGCGTTGTTTCGAGTATTGGACAGCTGCATAGCGCCTTTAAAAAAGGTGGTGAATACATCGAAAGTTATTATCATCATTTAGAATTGGTAGAAAATTTTGACCGCTTATTGAACTTTTCTTTAGGGAATGAAAAAAAACAAGCAGTGACGCTGGTTCTATTGAATGAACACCGGCTTTACGCGCCTGACGGCCAATTGATCGATATCCTCTTTCTTCAACGGCGGATCTTCTTAGAAAAACTAGCAGAGACCCATGAACAAGCTGTCCGCAAAGTTAAAAAAATTGTCGAGCAATTTGTCAGACGTCACCAAATCTATCAGGAAGAGGACTTTGTCTGGAATTATGTCTATCTATTGATCACGATGGTTCCACAAAGTCTGACTCTGCTTGCCAGCTGTGATCGGCCATTGAAATTATTATTGCTTTCAGAATTATCACCAACGGAAGAATTCTTTTTAGGCAGTCAAATCGAAAATCAAATCTATGGCAATTTTGAAGTCCATTATGTCGAGAAAAAATTAAGTCATGCAGCGATCAAACGCTCAGAATTGGAAAAGTATGATGCTTTAGTTACTTCCAGCAGTGTCGAAGAGATCCCCGCTGAATATCCGACAGTCGTGATCGACCCCTTTTTAACCAATCAAAATGTGTTCCAACTTCAACAACTGGTCAGTCAATTGGCTGGCTAAACTAAAAACAACACTAGAAAATAGGCCATTTTCTAGTGTTGTTTTTTTATAGTTTGCGATTTGGTAGATCCGCTTTTTTCGTAGTTGCTGTTTTATTGAACGGTTTTTTGAACCGTTTAGGGAGCAGCAAAGAAACCAATTCGAAAGGCGCAGCTAAGATCGTCCAAGAGACTTGTCGGGCACTTGGGTGGAAGTCATAAACTTTAACCAAGGCTAGATGCAATAATAGCAAGCCCGGCAGCAACTCTAAACCAACTTGCCACGAAGCATCCCAATGGGTGAAATAACGCAGCAAGCTCATTGCTAGAGGATATAAATAAAACCACGTCGTTACTAAGTTGACCCGCCAGCTTTTAGTCAATAAGCGCAGGTTGAATAAAAAGAACAAGGCGGATAAAACGATCCCGATTGGCGGGAAGAAGCTGACTAGTAAAGAATAAACGGCACCGAAGATCAACATTCCCGGACCTTTAGCTAAGGCACTGATTAAAATCAAAAGGCCGATCAATAGTAACTGCTGTTTGATGACGGCGATGGCTAACAAGCTGAATAAAGCCAGCGTACCCCAGTGCCAGACGCTGTTCGTCGGGACTTTTTCTGGATATTTTTGTTTTAAGTAACGTGCCGCTTCTGGATAATCGCGTTGAAAATTAGGCATACGATCCCCGCTTTCATATAGTAAAATTCTTGGATAGAACGAACTGATTCATTTCAACCCTTAAAATAAAGGTATAAGCAAGTATAAAAGGAATTTGATGATTGCACATCCGACTTTCGGCGGATTTTCATAGAGAATGAGAAAATCTTGATTTTGTGCTATTGTATGGTAGACATCTGTTCAGTGAAGAACCACTAGGAAATTGAAAGAAAAGAGGAAAACAAATGATTTTTGATTCGCATACGCATTTAAATGCAGAGCAATTTGAAAATGATATTCCGGAAACTGTCCAACGCGCACAAGAATTAGGTGTGACTGAGATGGCAGTTGTAGGATTCGATACACCCACGATCGAAAAAAGTCTAGAATTAAACCAACAATATGAAGGAGTTTATTCGATCATTGGCTGGCATCCGACTGAAGCGGGCAGCTATACGAAAGAAATCGAAACGGACTTGATCCAAAAATTGACTTTACCAAAAGTGGTCGCTTTAGGCGAAATCGGTTTAGATTATCATTGGATGGAAGATCCAAAAGAAGTTCAAGACCGAGTCTTTCGGCGTCAAATCGCGATCGCTAAAGAAATGAATCTACCAATCAGTATCCATACGCGTGAAGCACTAGAAGATACTTATAAAATCTTAAAAGAAGAAGACATTCGAGATATCGGCGGAATCATGCACAGCTTCAGCGGCAGCGGCGAATGGGCCAAACGTTTCTTAGATTTAGGGATGCACGTTTCTTTTTCTGGCGTCGTGAGCTTCAAAAAAGCTTTGGATGTCCAAGAAGCAGCGACTGTTGTCCCAATGGATAAATTATTGGTTGAGACGGATGCGCCTTATTTGGCACCCATGCCATATCGCGGCAAACGTAATGAACCAGGCTATACGCGTTATGTGGTCGAAAAAATCGCGGAATTACGTAATCTACCTTGGGAAGAAGTCGCACGTCAGACGACTGAAAATGCACACCGTCTATTTAGGATCAGTGATCATGGCTAAAGACAAAATCGAAGAAATCATAGTTGTTGAAGGCAAAGACGATACAAAACGTTTAAAAGAAGTATTCGAGGTCGATACGATCGAAACAAGAGGTTCAGCGATCGATGAGAATATTTTAGAACAAATCGAACACGCTCAAGCGACACGAGGGGTGATCGTGTTTACCGATCCTGATTTTTCAGGCGAAAAGATCCGGAAAACGATCATGGAAGTAGTTCCTGATGCCCAACACGCTTTTCTTTCTCGTCGAATGGCGGCACCACAGAAAAGAGGGGCAAGTTTAGGGGTCGAGCATGCTAGTGATGAAGCGATCATCGAAGCGTTGCAAAAAGTCGTGACCCCAGCAGAGACAGACGAACCCGAAATAACTAGACAAACTTTATTAGGATATGGTTTAATAGCGGGAGCTCAAGCGCGGGAACGTAGAGAAAAGCTTGGGGATGAATTAAAGATTGGATATACGAATGCCAAACAATTAGAAAAACGTTTGATGATGTTTCGTATTACGGAAGATCAATTACATGAGGCCATGAAGAAAGTTGAGGAAACCTTGTGAACAAAGATATAGCAACGCCTTCTAGAACAAAAGAAATCCTACAAAAATATGGTTTTTCTTTCAAAAAAAGTTTAGGACAAAATTTTTTGACGGAACCCAATATTTTACAAAAAATTGTCGCGACTGCAGAGATCGATGATCAGACTAATGTGATCGAAGTCGGTCCAGGAATCGGTGCATTGACGGAACATTTAGCCCGAGCAGCCCATCAAGTTTTGGCTTTTGAGATCGATGATCGTTTGATTCCAGTTTTAGCCGATACGTTAAGTCCTTATGACAATATCAAAGTCGTCCACAACGATATCTTGAAAGTCGATTTGAATCAAGAGACCGCCTACTTCGATCAAAAAGGTCCAATCAAAGTGGTCGCAAACTTGCCTTACTATATTACAACGCCGATCATGATGCATATTTTAGAATCAGAATTGGCAGTCGATGAAATGGTCGTGATGATGCAACGGGAAGTCGCCGATCGTATTTCTGCCAAACCGGGAACAAAAGCCTATGGCTCATTGTCGATCGCTGTCCAATATTATATGGAAGCAACAACGGCTTTCATCGTACCTAAAACAGTTTTTATCCCGCAACCGAATGTGGATTCTGCGATTTTACGCTTAGTTCGCCGTGAGACCCCAGCAGTCGAGGTCACAAATGAAAAAGAATTTTTCAAACTGACAAAATCAGCGTTTGTCTTACGCCGTAAAACATTATGGAACAATTTATTGAATACTTATGGTAAAGACGATGCAACAAAAGCTTGGTTAGAAGCAAGCCTGCAACAAGCCGAAATCGATCCAAAGCGCCGAGGCGAAACGCTTTCATTAGCAGAATTTGCCCGTTTATCAAATGCGTTGGAACAGAATAAACAAAAATAAAAAGAGCTGCGGCTCTTTTTATTTTTTCATTAAATCCACAGATAATTTGGTAATTAAAACCCAGCTCCCTTATAATAGTAACAATAAAATAGTTTTTATCTGGAGGAAGAAATGAAAAAATTTATGCTAGGATTGCTTGTAGTAGTGGTACTTGGTGCGGGGGGCTACTATGCGTATACCACGATGAATAATAAAGAAGAACCCAAAGAAGAGACGTGCAAGACCTCAGTCAAAACCAAAGATCCAGAAAAAGCCGGGGAAACAATCAAAGCAACGGATTATAGTGATGCAGACAATTGGCTGGCCAAACCAACGGAAATTACGAATCAGGCCGATGTTTTTATGTTGTATCCAAGTGCGTATGCTCGAAAAGATACGGATGCGTCTCCAATCGCCAAGATCGACAACGCCAGTATGCGTGCAGGCGCGCAAGTATTTTTAGCGAGTCAAGGTTCTGCCTTTGAGACAAGCGGAAATATTTATGCTCCGTATTATCGTCAATTAGATTCTAACTGGTTATTGTCTAAATCTAAAACGGAACAAAATGAATATATCGATGGTGTTCCTAAAGCGGATGTCATGGCTGCCTTTGATTACTATATCAAACATGAAAATAATAACCGTCCCTTTATCTTAGTGGGCCATTCACAGGGCGCTCGGATGCTTAAAGCGGTCATGTATGATTATTTCAAAGCAAATCCTGGTGTAAGTGATCGAATGATCGCCTCATATGTGATTGGTCAATCTGTGACCCAACAAGAAATGACGGACAATCCACAAGTTAAATTTGCAACGGGCGCAGATGATACCGGCGTCGTGATTTCATACAATACGGTCGCTTCTGATTTCACGGGTCAATTACCAACCTGGGATGAAGGGGCATTAGCAATCAATCCGATCAATTGGACCACTGATGGTACAACGGCGACCGCAGCAGAAAACTTAGGTTCATATGTGCGAAATGATTCTGGTGATTATATGAAAGAAATGAATCTAGCAGATGCAACAGTCGATACGACCCGCGGTTTAGTTGTTTGTTCCACTGCGGATGAAGCTAAATACTCAATGCCGGAAAGTACTCGTAAGATTTTCCCGCAAGGCTCGTACCTTAATAATGATATCAGTTTCTATTATTATAACTTGCAAGCCAATGCTGAAAATCGAGTGGCACAATATCTTGCCGCTCATCCGGATCAATCCCAAACAGCCCAATAAGCCAAAGAGTGAGAGCAAAGGATAAAAAACTTTGCTCGCGCTCTTTTTTTAGAAAATGAAGTTTTTGTCAATCTTTGTAAAAAGTTTTACAAGCATCAAATTAGAAAAAACGATTTCTATCTCCTATAGTAATAAAAGATTAAAAAATCAGCTGATCAAATGTAGAGACGAAAAAGGGTTAGTGAACGAATCTACAGAATCAGAGAGCTCTTTTAAACAAAAAAGGGTGAGACAACTTAGGAGGAACAACCATGGACTATCGTGTATTACTATATTATAACTATACAACAATTGAAGACCCCGAAGCTTTTGCTCAAGAGCACAAAGCCTTTTGTCGTGATTTAGGATTGAAAGGTCGGATCTTAGTTGCTCCAGAAGGTATCAACGGGACCGTCTCAGGGACGATCGCAGCAACAGAACAATATAGGACTGCGATGTTAGCTGATGAACGTTTCAAGGATACTTATTTTAAAATGGACGAAAGTGAAGGGCATGCGTTTAAAAAACTATTTGTCCGTCCAAGAGCAGAATTAGTCGCTTTGAATTTGGAAGAAGACGTTGATCCACAGCAACTAACGGGAAAATATTTAGAGCCTAAAGCTTTTCGCGAAGCTTTGATTTCAGAAGATACAGTCGTGATCGATGCACGCAATGATTATGAATATGATCTAGGCCATTTTCGGGGCGCTATTCGGCCGGAAATCCGTAATTTTAGAGAACTGCCTGCCTGGATTCGTGACAACAAAGAACAATTCATGGATAAAAAAATCGTTACTTATTGTACTGGCGGTATTCGATGTGAAAAATTCTCCGGTTGGTTATTACGAGAAGGTTTTGAAGATGTCGCTCAGCTACATGGTGGAATCGCTGCTTATGGGAAAGACGAAGCAACGCGTGGAGAGCTTTGGGATGGCAAAATGTATGTCTTTGATGAACGTATCAGTGTTGAAATCAATCAAGTAGACAAAAATGTGGTCGGAAAAGAATGGTTCGATGGGACACCGTGCGAACGTTATATCAATTGCAGCAATCCCGAATGCAATCGTCAAATGTTAGTCTCTGAAGAAAATGAGGCTAAATACTTAGGGGCTTGTTCGATCGAGTGCGCGCGCTATCCGCAAAATCGGTATGTAAAAAAACATCAAATCAGTACCGATCAATGGGAACAACGGATCAAAGAATTAGAAAGCCAATTCGTAAAATAATAAAAAACTCCACGTGTCTTGACACTTAGTGCGGTTTGGACTAAACTAAAGTCAAATCTAAGTGTCTTGACACTTAATGGGGGATAAACATGCGAAATAATTCAGTAAGAAATTTGACGATTTCAGCTTTATTGATTGGGTTAGGAGTCTTGATTCCGATGGTCATGCCGAAAATCGTGATCGGACCGGCTTCGTTTACGTTAGCCAGTCATGTACCAGTCTTTATTGCGATGTTCTTTTCGCCAGCAGTTGCTGTTGCAGTAGTTTTAGGAACGACTTTTGGGTTCTTTCTATCAACTACGCCGATTATTGCGATGCGGGCATTATCACATATAATTTTTGCCGTGATCGGAGCGGCTTACTTGCAAAGACATCCTGAGATCGTATTGAAAAATGGCAAATTTACCTTAGCCAATGGTCGTTTCCAGTTATTTAATCTGGTGATTGGTTTGATCCATGCTGCGGCAGAAATGTTGGTCGTTTCCGTCTTTTACTTTATGGGAAATATGCCCGAGACATTTTACTCACAAGGCTACATGTATACCATTTTCATTTTGATGGGGGTTGGCGGCTTGATCCATAGCTTGATTGACTTTAATATCGCCTATTTTGTAGCGGGTGCCTTATATAAGCAGTTTAACTTACCAATTTTTGCAAAGGCTCTTAATCGTAAGAAAAACTTAAACAATGCTACGGCTTAAATCGCGAGTAAAATCGCGATTTTTTCTTTATTTCATGTTAAAAAAAACAGAAAAATGAGGAATGTTCATAATTTTATTCAATATCATCTAAAATAAGACCATTTATTCGCTTAGTTTTAAGTTATATTCTTTTTATAATAATTATTGATTAGAAAATGAGGGCGATTAAATGGTTCGAGTATTAGTTTTAACCAAAAATATTTTAGCAGAAGAAATTTTAGCAACAAAATTACAACATCTAAACTATGAATTCTTTTGTTCGACAAGCATCTTGGAAGAATTACAAGCAACTGGTCAAATTTCCGAATTTGTTAACTATTTTCCAATCGTGATCATCGGCGAAAACATTTCTAGCTATGAGATGGAATTGTTATTACCAAAATTACAAGCCGGCGGTCAAAGTATTTTACGAGAAGTCGACCACTTGCTGACAGAAGATGAAAAAGCGATTTTATATGAACAAGGATTGAATGGTTTTGTCCAAAGCAGCGACTCGATCGAATTGTTACGGGAACAATTGGCCGAAGTGGCGACCCAATATCAAGGAAAACCTTTTGAACCACTTCACGTAAAACGTTGTTTTGCAGGTGAAGAGGAGCACGATATCACTTCGATGACATTGATCAATCTTTCTTCATTAGAATTACAAGTTTTAGAAATCTTGCGTAATCATTCTGGTGAGATCGTTTCTCGTGATGACTTATGTATGGCACTTTGGGGGGATATCTCTCAATCACGTTTGGCACAACTTTCTTCACTAGTTAAGAATATCAAATTAAAATTAGAATGTTTAGAAACGGATCAGGAAATCGTTCAAACGATTTGGGGAAAAGGCTACCGTGTACGTAATGACGTAGCGATCCAAACAAGATAAAAGAAGTGCGGGAACAAAAGTAGCTGCTACTTTTGTTCCTTTTTTTGTTATGAGCGGATTCTAATCGTTAATAGTAAATAGGCGCTTCTTACATATAGCTGTGCTAAAATAGCCATGTGTAAAAGGGGGATAAACATGAAGAAGCTTCTGTTATTTAGTTTGTTGGTGTTGGCTTCAGTCGTTACACTTACCGCTTGCGGCAGTTCAGAGAAAAAATCTTCTGCCAGCAGTCATTCAACGACTACAAGTAAGTCAACGACGACGAAAACATCAAAAGAGGATACAACTGAAAATAAAAGTGTTAAAGAAAAAGTGAAACAAACCATGGATGGAATGTCTATCGAAGAAAAAGTCGGGCAATTATTTATGGCGCGTGTACCGGAAGCAAATCAAATCGCAGATATCCAACAATATCATCTAGGTGGGTATCTATTGTTTGATCGAGATATGGAAGGCAAGGGACAAAGTGATTTGAAGCAAATCATTGCTAGTTATCAAGCAGCCAGCCAAACACCGATGTTTATTGGTTCAGATGAAGAAGGTGGAACAGTCAGTCGGTTAAGTCGTAATCAAATCGTTTCACCAGCATTTGAAAGTCCCCAAGTTCAATATCAAACCAATGGCTGGGATGGAATTACCCAAGATATCGATCGCAAAGCTCAAGTTTTTAAAGAATTAGGCATTCAGATCGGGATGTTCCCAGATGCGGATGTTTCGACTGACTCTCAATCGTTTATCTATGATCGGACAATCGGGATGGATGCTGCTGGAACAAGTAAATATGTTACACTGAGTGTTGACGAAATGAAAAAACAAATGATCGGTTCTACATTGAAACACTTTCCTGGTTATGGAAATAACCGTGATTCGCACGTTGAGATCGTAACTGATGATCGTTCCTTAGAGGATTTACGCAAAAATGATTTCTTGCCTTTTGAAGCAGGGATCAAAGCAGGTGCTGACAGCATCATGGTGTCACACAATATCGTTCAAGCCATCGATGGCGAGCGCCCAGCTTCGATCTCGAAACCTGTGCATGATACGATTCGTAATGAGTTAGGCTTCAAAGGTGTCATCATGACGGATGATATGGATATGGCGGGCTTAGCTGATTTTATCTCGCAAGAAGAAGCTGGTTTACAAGCATTACAAGCTGGAAATGACATGATCCTATCTTCGAGCTACAGTACACAGATTCCTTATATTTTAACGGCAATCCAAAACGGTGAGTACAGTGAGAAACAATTGGACCAATCCGTGGAACGTTTATTGACTTGGAAAGCGAATTTGGGATTGATTTAAAAAAAAACCTTCTATTGATTATTCAATAGAAGGTTTTTTGTTATACATTTACTAATATTAAATAGAAATATATCAATTTTTTAGTTATTAAATAAAACAGGAGCTGAAAGATTAGATTATAATGAAGAAAATGTCCGTAATGTTTTATTTATATGTACCAAATAATGGCTTGGATATAACTGGTGAACAGAACTTGAATACGGATGGAATTAATCAATAATTCTATCGAATTTTTTTAAAATAGAATTTTTTACTTTTATTAATGAGTTATGATGAATAAAAACGCTCTATATAGCTCGATTTGAATTATTTTTCCATAATAAATAATACAGTTTTAAAATTTTATTTCATAAAAAATCTGTTTTTTTCTCAGCTGTTATGATAGTATAATTAGAAATCGTAAAACACAATTATTATTTGATGTTATTATAAAAAGGTGAATCGAATGTTGAGAAGAGAAATACGAGAAGCAAATGTTATTGTGATAAAAGTTGGGACCAGTTTATTAGTATCACCCGAGCAAGGGATCGCGAAGTCTGTCATCGAGCGATTAGCTTGTGTATTATCCGAATTAACGGCAGAAGGCAAGCAAGTCGTTTTGGTTTCATCTGGGGCAGTAGGGATCGGCTTGACTCAATTAGGGGCTGTCTCAAGATCTGCAGCCGCAGCAGTCGGACAAGGAAAATTGACTAGTTTATACGAAAAAGCTTTTAGTAAGGAAGAACAACCGATCGGTCAGCTATTGCTGAGTCGTGAAGTACTAGCATATCCGGAGAGCCGAGCGAACTTCGCTGAAACGATCCATGAGTTATTAGCCAATAAAATCTTACCTATTATAAATGAGAATGATGCAGTAACGATCGATGAGGGAAATCATTTAGCAAAATTTGCGGATAATGATGAGTTGGCACTGTTAGTATCAAAGGCGATCCAAGCCGATTTACTGGTCATGTTGTCAGATGTCAATGGTCTGTATTCAGAAAATCCTTTCATGAATGAAGAAGCAACGATGTTTCAGCATTTAGCGAGTATTGATCAAACCTTGATTGAAAATGCGAGTCCGGCATTGGATGGACTTAGTCGTGGCGGTATCCGCAGTAAATTAAAGACTGCTTCCGGAGCATTAGCCTCGAACATTTCGATGATCCTAGCGAACGGAAAACGTCCAGAAGTACTATTTGATATTTTGGCCGGTCAAGAAGTCGGTACGTTGTTCAAGCGCTGAGCTATTTTATTTAAATTGAAAATTCAGAAGATTGAAAAATCATTCGTTTGTTGGATAATTCATGAAAAAATCAATCTGATATTACGTTAGTAGCTTTAAAGAAACGGAATCAAACTCATTTTAGTAAATGAATAGATTAATTTTAATTAAAGGGGAATAGTTAGTATGGAATTAGTAAAATTGATTGGAATTCTGATTGTTATCATCGGGTTTGCACTAAAATTAGATTCAATTTTGATTATTTTAGTTGCCGCAGTAGTGACAGCAATCACTGGAGGATTAGGTGTAGAAGGTTTGTTAACGACATTAGGAACAAGTTTTGTTTCGAATCGTTCGATGGCGATCTTTATCTTGATCATGTTAGTAACGGGAACGTTGGAACGAAATGGCTTGAAAGAATCAGCTGCTAAATTGATTGGTAAAATCAAGAATGCGTCTGCTGGAGCTGTGATCGGGGCCTATGGCATTATGCGTTCACTCTTTGCGGCATTCAATATTAGTTTTGGCGGCGTTGCTGGATTTGTTCGTCCAATCATTATGCCGATGGTTATCGGTTCGATCGAAGCGAAAGGTCAAGAACCCGCAGAAGATTATGTTGAAGAATTGAAAGGCATGTCATCTGGGATGGAAAATATTGCTTGGTTCTTCTTCCAAGTATTGTTTGTCGGCGGTCCGGGAGCATTATTAGTCCAAGCAACGTTGAAAGATTTAGGCTATGAAACGAGTTTGCTTGATTTGGCTAAAGTAGAAATTCCAGTCGCGCTCTTTGCGGTAATCGTTGCGATTGTTTATTACTTCCTAAAAGATCGAAAATTATACAAAAAATATTACGGGAACAGTAAATAAGGAGGAACGTCGATGTCATTTTTTCTAAGCCAAGATGTACTATTATCTGAAAAATTACTTGAAATTATTTATATTATTATGGGTGCGGTCGCGGTCTACACAGGGATCAAAAACGCACGAGATAAAGAAAATCCTACGCCGATCGGTACAGCTATTTTCTGGTGCGCATTAGGGATCGTAATGATGTTTGGTCGTTGGATCCCACCGATGATCGATGGTGTCTTAGTAATTATCATGACTTTGCCGCCGATCTTCAAAAAAGTTAACAAAGGAAAAGAAAGTGCTCCAAATGAAGTCTTTACGAAGAAAATGGCTGATAAGATCGGAATGAAGATTTTTATTCCAGCTTTATCAATGGGAATTTTCGCAATTATTTTTGCGGTCTTTACGAACTTAGGTGCATTAGTCGGTGTGGGTGTCGGTGTTTTAGTAGCGATCGTAATCTTGATGGTTTATTCTCACTCAAACAAACCAATCGTCTTCTTAGATGATGCGGAGCGGATGTTATCAACGGTCGGTCCATTAAGTATGTTGCCAATGTTGTTAGCAAGTTTAGGGGCGATCTTCACTGCTGCAGGTGTGGGTGAAGTGATCTCTGATCTAGTAGCTAAGGTCATTCCAAAAGGCAATGTTAATTTAGGGATCATTGTTTTTGCAATCGGGATGATGTTGTTCACGATGATCATGGGGAATGCCTTTGCGGCTATCACCGTCATGACAGTCGGGATCGGGGCACCATTTGTATTAGCTTATGGAGCAGATCCAGTATTGATCGGCATGGTCGCATTGACTTGTGGCTATTGCGGTACATTGTGTACTCCAATGGCGGCCAACTTCAATATCGTACCCGTTGCGATGTTAGAAATGAAAGACCGCTTTGGTGTCATCAAAAACCAAGCCTTATTGGCTGTGATTTTCTTAGTGTTCCAAATCTGTTATATGATTTTATTTAAATAAGTGATAAAGAAAGGTGAGAGTTATGAAAGTATTGATTACCGGTTTTGATCCCTTTGGCGGGGCAGAAATAAATCCTGCCTATGAAGCAGTGAAATTATTACCAGAAACGATCGAAGGAGCAAGTATCACTAAGCTAGAGATCCCAACGGTCTTTAAAAAAGACGGAGAAGTTTTAGCTAAAGCAATCGAAGATGTTCAACCAGATGTCGTGATCTGTGTAGGACAAGCGGGCGGACGTTCAGATATTTCGATTGAAAAAGTAGCAATCAATTTGATGGAAGCACGTATTCCAGATAATGAGCAACAACAACCATTGAACCAAGTAATCTATGAAGATGGCGAGACAGCCTATTTTGCGACTATCCCTGTAAAAGCAATGGTCAACAATGTAAAAGCAGCGGGAATTCCTTCAAGTGTCTCTTATACTGCAGGAACTTTCGTCTGCAACGATATCATGTATC
The DNA here is from genome assembly GCF_045862035.1 of Enterococcus hailinensis. Taxonomy (NCBI): domain Bacteria; kingdom Bacillati; phylum Bacillota; class Bacilli; order Lactobacillales; family Enterococcaceae; genus Enterococcus; species Enterococcus hailinensis. The sequence goes on from NZ_BAAFRV010000001.1 coordinate 26,717, forward strand.
GTTTGTTGTATTTAGCAGAAAAACAAGGCAAGGATCTTCGCGGAGGCTTCATCCATGTGCCATATTTACCAGAACAAGTAGTTGGCTTACCAGTTGGAACGTCTAGTTTACCAGTTGAAACAATCGCAAAAGGATTAGAATTTGCGATTGCGGCTGCAGTAACGACTGAAGAAGACCAAAATACTGCTATGGGAACGATCATGTAAGGTAAAACAAAAAAGACGGAGACAAACGCAGCAATGCGTTTGCCTCCGTCTTTTTTTATTAACTTTGAGAAAATTGTGCTTGGTAAAGTTTTTTGTAATAGCCGTCTACTTGGAGTAGTTGATCGTGGCTGCCAATCTCTACGATATTTCCGTGATCTAAGACCAAAATCTTGTCGGCACTTTGGATCGTTGATAAGCGGTGGGCGATCACGAAACTCGTGTGATTTTCCATCATTGCCAGAAAGGCATTTTGGATTTTTTGTTCAGTCAACGTGTCGACCGAACTGGTGGCTTCATCCAAGATCAGCATAGAAGGACGACTGATCATCGTCCGTGCGATCGTGAGTAATTGACGTTGCCCATCCGATAGTTTCACGCCAGCTTCACCGACGATCGTATCCAATTTATCCGGCAGACGCATCACGAAATCATACATATAAGCATCTTTTAAGGCATCATAGATCTCTTCATCGCTAGCTGACTTGCGACCATAACGAAGATTGGCTCGTAGGCTGCTGTCCATCAGCCAAGTTTCTTGTAAGACCATCCCGAATTGCTGGCGCAGACTGTCACGGGTCAAATAGCGGATATCGGTGCCATCGATAGTGATCGTGCCATAATCGACTTCATAAAAACGCATCAGCAAGTTGACTAAGGTTGATTTACCGGCACCCGTTTTTCCGACGATCGCGATCGTTTGGCCAGGCTCGACCACTAAATTGAAATCTTCGATCAATGGTTGATCTTTTTGGTAAGCAAAGTCGACGTGATCAAAGACCACTTTTCCTTTGGCGTCGGTCAAAACTTTGGCATTTAGCGCATTCGGTTTTTCAATCGGTTCTTTTAATAATTCAAAGGAACGATCCAATCCGGCGATCGCAGTTTGGATCTGGATCGTGATACCTGACAATTCAATAAATGGTTTGGTGAATTGGCTTGAGTAGATCGTGAAACTTGAAATGATCCCGATCGTGACCTCGCTATTGGTCCGTAATGCTAATAGTCCACCAACTAAACCGACCGATAAATAAGCCAAATGATCGACGAACCGTGAAGACGGGTTGGTCAATGAAGAAATGAATTGGGCTTTTTGTCCTCGGACATATAATTCTTGATTCAAGGCTTCAAAATTTTGTTGATTTTGTTCTTCTCGTTGGAAGGCTTTGACGATTTTTTGATTACCGACCATCTCAGTGATAAAACCAGAGATCGAACCAACTAATTGTTGTTGATTGGTAAATGATTGTTGCGATGCTCGTGCGACGATATAAGTCAGTAAGAAAATAATCGGCGTAGCGACTAAAACGACTAAAGTCAGCATCGGACTTAGAAACAGCATAAAGACTAAAGCGACTACGACGACAGTCATGCCTGAAAAGACTTGGTTGAAGACGGCTGAGATCGCTGTCGAGATATTATCCATGTCATTAGTGAAACGGCTGACGATATCGCCCTTGGTACTTTGATCGTAGTAGCTCAAAGGCAATTTATTCAAGTGGGTAAATGTTTCTTCCCGTAGTTTGGCGACCGAGTCAAAAGCGACGGTATTGCCCAAGCGTTGGATGAAATACTGACTGACGACCGTGACTAAAAAGATCCCGATGAATAGTTGCAAGATCTGGAACAAGTGCGTGAAATCGACTTGGCCTTTATCGACCATCTGATCGACTGCGACCCCGATATAATAGGTCATCAAGACCGAAGTGATCCCACTTGCGATCCCTAAGATCACTGCGCTGATCAATTGTTTCGGATAAGCAGCTAAATAAGGGATAAATAGTTTCATTGAATGGAAGAAGTTTCTTTGTTTACGCATGTGATTCGACTCCTTCCGCTTGTGATGCGACTAATTCTTGGTATAAGACTGAGTTTTTCAATAGCGCTTCATGATTGCCTTGAGCCGCGATTTTTCCGCTATCCATCAATAAAATCGTTTCTGCTGCTTGGATCGAACGCAATCGTTGCGAGATGATGATCACACCACAGTCCAGGTCTTGTTTCAATGCTTGACGCAGATCAAGGTCGGTTTGATAATCCAACGCGGATAACGAATCATCAAGAATCAATAATTCTGGTTTACGGATCAAAGCGCGCGCGATCGTTAAGCGCTGACGTTGTCCACCAGAGAAATTTTTCCCATTTTCTAAGATCACGGTGTCTAAACCTTTAGGCAATGTTTCGACAAATTCACTCGCTTGAGCAGTGGCTAAGGCTGTCCAACAGTCTTCGTCGCTAGCATCTGCTTTACCCCACAGGAGATTTTCCCGAATCGTTCCGCTGAACAAGACCGCCGTTTGGGGAACGATTGCGATCTCAGACCGCAGTTTATCAAGATCCCACTCTTTGACGTTGCTGCCGGTGAAAGCAACCGTTCCTGTTGTCGCATCGTAAAAGCGCGGAATCAAACTGATCAAGGTCGATTTTCCGCTGCCGGTCGCTCCGGTGATCCCCAGAATCTCATTTTTTTTCATTGAAAAAGTGATGCCTTCAAGAGCTAGACCAGATTTTTCTGTATAACGAAAATCAACTTTGTCAAAAGCTAAAAGTGCAGCTTGCGGATTGGTTTCTTGGATCGTGCCCTCATTGGTTAGGGTCGTATCTGTCGCAAAGACTTCATTGATCCGGTTAGCCGAAGCGGCGGCGCGCGTGAATAGGACCACTAAGTTTGAAACAACGATCAAGGCTAATAACATTTGGTTCATATAATTGATCAAAGCTAAGATCTGGCCTTGCTCTAAGTGGCCAACATTGACTTTGAAACCGCCAAAGTAAAGCAAAGCAGCAACGCCAGCATTCATGATCAAGGTCGTGCTAGGTGAAAGCAAGGCTGAGATATTGGCGACACGTTGATTCAAACGAGAAATTTCTTCCGCTTCGTCGTTGAAATGGTTCGTTTCTGTTTCTGTTCGAGCAAAAGCCCGGATCACACGAACCCCAGTTAAATTTTGGGTGACTGATTGATTCAATTGATCCAATTTTTGTTGGATGTTTTTATAAAGGGGTACTGAGTAGCGAATGATCAAGTAAAGGATCAGACAAAAAATTGGTAATAAGATCAAAAAGATCAGTCCCATTTGCCAATCGATATAAAAGGACATGATCACTGAACCAATGCTTAGAAAGGGTGCCCGAATGACTAGACGAATCATCATTGCCAAGGCGCCTTGCATTTGGTTGATATCGTTGGTCATGCGCGTGATCAAGGTATCAGTGCCGAAGCGGTTCAATTCGTTGTGGGAGAATTGATTGATTTTTTCCATCAAACGATTGCGCAGTTCCGTCCCGAATCCTTGGGAAGCGACCGAGGCATAGTACTGGCAGATCAATGCGCAGATCCATCCAACGACTGATAAGGCTAACATGATCAAAGCCATTTGGATCACTTTGCTGCGGTCATGTTGCGAGATGCCTTCATCGACGAGTTTCGCCATGAACAAAGGCAAGACCAACTCGAAGATGGCTTCTAAAAATTTGAAAAAAGGGCCAAGGATCACTTGTTTACGATAATCTTTGGCATAACGTAAAAGCTGAATCATATAAGTTCCTCCATTATATAAAGTAAAAAATCGACAATCAGCATGTTGCTCTCATTGTAGCTTATTTCTAAGGATTCTAAAAAAATAAACTTCTATAGAAAGAATAAAAACGGGTCATCAGTTGTATCATATCAAAAGATATTTAAAAATGAAAAACATTTAGAAAATTATCATACCTATTTTCATAGTGAAAAAGACGAGTTTGCCCACAATTTAGCTGGAAATGAGACGATCCATGTGAGCGTCCTGCGAACTATGTCGCGGATAAGACTGAAATATTACAGAAACATGACAAAAAAGAGAGTCCTTTCTTCCTTGAAGAGACTCTCTTTTTATGATGAATGTAAAGATAAAAATTATTTTTACTTACTTTTTATTCCCAATCTGTAATCAAATGTAATGTTGGTGAAATAATCTGAGCGTTTTTTTCTCGTATAATGACAAAGGGTAAAATAGAAAGGTGGACTTTTTAAGTGAAAAAGCAGGTATTTGGGGTCGTTGCAACACTATTGTTGGGTGTTAACGTACTTTTCCCAGTCTTTGCACAAGCAGAGTCACTGAACGAATTAGATAAACAAGAATCCGCGATCACACGTCAAAGCGACAAAATCAGCGGTGAAATTCAATTAGCATTAAATGACGTGAATGAAAAATACCAAGAAGTGAATGAGATTCGGGAAAAAATCAGCCAAAATGAGACTAAATTGGCTAAAACAAAAACGGAGATCACAACGACCGAACAAAAAATCGAGCGGCGCAAGACAGCGATCGCTGAACGGATGAAAACGGCCCAAGTCAATGGGATGAATGAACGGTCGATCACTGCATTATTAGATGCGAAAGATTTAGGTGAATTCTTGAACCGAGCTTTTGCGATGTCGGTCATCCAAAATACTGAAAAAACGAAAGTCGCTAGTTTAGGTGAAGCGAAAGAACAATTAACTGAATTGAAAGCAACACAAGAAAAGACCCAGACTCAGTTAGAAACAGATAGCAAAAATCTAGCAGCTGAAACGGCTAAGTTAGATGATAAAATGGCCAATCTAAAACAAGAGTTGGCTGACAATAAAGCTAGTTTAGAAAAAATCAGCCAAGATAAAGCAGTCGAAAAAGCCCGTCAAGCAGCTTTGAAAGCTCAGGCTGAAAAAGCGGCTAAAGAAGCCAAAGAAAAGGCGGCAGCTGAAAAAGCACAGGCAGAAAAGGCCGCGCAAGCCGCAGCAGCTGAAAAAGCCGCCAAAGAAGCATCGGCCAAAGCTGCCGCACAACAAGCCGCCAAAGATGCGGCCCAAGCAACGGCTAAAGCGTCGAGTGCTGCATCAAGCAGTACCGCAGCAACAACATCAACAAGTCAACAAACAACAGAATCATCGGCCCAAGCGACAACCCCAAGTACGCCGACAACTTCTGGTCGAACCTTACAAATGGAATCGACAGCTTATTCATGTGCTGAATCGGTCAATACTTATTTTACGGCGATGGGCATTGACTTACGTCAAAATCCGCAAGTGATCGCTGTTGATCCAAGTGTGATCCCATTAGGTTCGATGGTGGAAGTTTCAGGTTATGGGATTGCGATCGCTGGTGATACGGGTGGGGCGATCAAAGGAAATATTATTGATTGTCATTTCTCGACTGTTGCTGAATGCATCCAGTGGGGCAGACGTTCGGTCACAGTAACGATCATTAGTTAAATAGAAGCAGTTGGTCTAAGAGTAGTTAATACTTTTGGACCAACTTTTTTTGGTTAAACACCAATCAGCTTTTGTCGTTTTTAGGAAATTTTTGATAAAAAACGCAGAACTACCTACTAGTTGTTATAAAAACGTTTAGACCATTTCTTTTAAAAATTAAGCCATACAACCAATAGATCAATCATTGCTAGCAAGCCTTTAAAATAAAAATACGAATAAAAGTTATATAAATTACTGTAATTTATAAAAAATATTCTTTTTCAAAAAATATTATAGTGAAATATTTAACATACATAGAAAAATATTGTAGTATTTACTTCATAAAAAAACTACTGAATTCGATGAAGGAAAGGTGTGCTGCAGATGATTAAAGGATATAGCTCCTCAAGTTGAACGTCTTGTCGTAAAGCCAAGGCTTGGCTGAAAGAGCAAGGATTAGAAATCGAAGAACGCAACATTATCTCTGAACCATTAAATGAAGAAGAGATTAAACGTATTTTGTGTTTAACAGAATTTGGGACGGATGAAATCATTTCGACTCGTTCAAAAGTTTATGAAAAATTGGCGCTGGATTTCAATGAATTATCATTGAGCGAATTGGTAGCGATTATCGTGAAGTATCCAAGTCTTTTGCGCCGTCCGATCATTACTGATGGAAAGAAATTACAGATCGGTTATAACGAAGAAGATATCCATCAGTTTATTCCCCGGGAAGTTCGCAAGATGACTTCATTAAGAATGACCGAACAGCTGCTTTATATGGACTTGAAAAACCAACAATTCGCTTGATTATGCTGAGGCGAAGAATTTTTTACTGCATTAAACAATAAAAAACTCATTCAGTCTCTTCGAAAAGAAAACTGAATGAGTTTTTTTACGTGTGACGGATCAAATAATCAAAAGCTCCTAGAGCTGCAGTAGCGCCTGAGCCCATCGAAATAATGATCTGTTTGTAGATACTATCAGTACAATCACCAGCAGCAAAAATACCAGGTACATTGGTCGCACCATGACCATCGATTAAAATCTCACCACGTTGATTTAACTCAAGCGAGTCTTTCAGCCATTCAGTATTTGGCATCAAACCAATCAGAATGAAGACGCCTTCGACCATCAAAGTATGTTCTTCATTGGTTAAGCGATCTGTATAAGTCACGGCTTCTACCTGTGAAGAGCCAGTAATTTCTTTGGTTGCGGCATTGGTGATGACGGTGACATTGTCTAGCGAATGCAGTTTTGTCTGCAAGACTTGATCCGCTTTTAATTCCGGTAAGAATTCTAAGACATAGATATGTTTCGCTACGCCGGCTAAATCGATGGCTGCTTCGATCCCTGAGTTTCCACCGCCGATCACGACGACTTCTTTGTCTTTGAACAAAGGACCATCGCAGTGAGGACAATAAGCGATCCCTTTGTTTTTGAATTCTTTTTCACCAGGAACATTGATCGCACGCCAACGAGCACCAGTGGAAAGGATCGCAGTTTTAGCTTTTAATCGCGCACCATTTTCCAATGTCACTTCGATTAAGTCAGATTTAGTGATCGCTGTGGCACGTTGGCCTTTCATGATGTCGACATCGTATTGTTTAACGTGTTCTTCGACTTGACGCATTAATTGCGGGCCTTCGATATAGGGAGTACCGATGACGTTTTCGATCCCTAAAGTTTCTAAGACTTGACCGCCAAAAGTTTCTACGACCATCCCAGTCTTGATGCCTTTTCGTGCTGCGTAGATAGCGGAACTAGCACCAGCTGGTCCACCACCGACGACTAAAACATCAAAAATGTCTTTGTCAGCAAATTCGTCGGCACTAAGTGGTCCCGCTACTTTTGTCAAAATTTGTTCGATCGTCATTCGACCACTGTCGAATTCGGCCCCATCTAGGAAAACAGTCGGTACCGCCATGACTTGTTTGTCATCGATTTCTTGTTGGTACATGCCGCCCTCGATCATAGTATGAGAAATCTTAGGATTCAAGACCGCTAAAATATTCAATGCTTGAACGACATCCGGACAATTGTGACAGGTCAAGCTGACGTATGTCTCGAAAGTCAAAGATCGTTCAATACTTTGGATCTGTTGAGCGATGCTGTCTTCGATTTTCGGCGGTCGTCCACTGACTTGCAGCAGCGCCAAGATAAAGGAAGTAAATTCGTGGCCCATCGGCAAACCAGCAAAGATGATGCCGCTAGCTGGAGCGCCTTTTTGATTGACCTCAAAGCTCGGTGTACGTAGTAAAGGTTTTGCTTCAAGTGATAGTTGATCGCTCATTTCTACAACTTCAGTCAAAAATGTTTCGACCTTTTTCGAATCTTCTGATTGATCCAAACTAGCAGAAAAGACAACTTCTGATTCTAATAAGGCTAAATATTGTTTGAGTTGTTCTTTGGTTTCATTATCTAACATAGGGCCACCTTAAATTTTTCCAACTAAGTCAAAGCTTGGTTTCAAGGTTTCGCCGTCTTCTTTCCATTTAGCCGGACAAACTTCTCCTGGATGTGTACGGACATATTGAGCTGCACGAATTTTATCGATCAATCCGCTAGCATCCCGTCCAATTCCATCGGCGTTGATTTCCATAGCTTGGACAATGCCATCTGGATCAATGATGAAGGTCCCGCGTTGTGCTAGACCAGCTTCTTCATCTAAAACATCAAAAATGCGTGAAATATGGTGGGATGGATCACCGATCATCGTGTAGTTGATCTTACCGATCGCGTCGGATGTATCATGCCATGCTTTATGTGTGAAATGAGTGTCCGTCGAACAAGAGTAGACTTCCACATCAAGTGTTTGCAATGTTTCGTATTGTTCTTGTAAATCTTCTAGTTCAGTTGGGCAGACAAAGGTGAAATCCGCGGGATAAAAGCAGATGATCGACCATTTACCTTGAAGTGTTTCATTTGAGACCTCGATGAATTTTCCTTGACGATACGCTTGTGCTTGGAATGCTTCGACTTGTTTTCCGATTAATGACATAGATGAACCCTCCTGAGTTTAAATTGAGAAAATTTTCTCATAGTTGATAATAATAGGTCTCTAGAACTGGAGAAGCTTGACCTCTTATTTACAATAATTATAAACAAAAAGAAAAGTAGTTGCAAACGTTTTTCTGGTTTTAATCTAGTAAATGTTTATTTAAATATAACGTAATTAATAATAGTTATTCTATATTTTAGAAGGCAAACAAGTAAATAAAATGACGATTAATAATGACTATGATTTTATTTGATAGGGATTACGAACAAAGCTGCTTCGTTTATGGCGAAGAATCAAATAGAAAAAAGAAATAGGATTGTGAGAAGAAAATATTATGTGCAACTATTCATTAATAAGTAGAAAAAATACGAAAAAGAAAAGAAGTTATAAAATAAGCTGGCTATTATTCAGTCCTTTTTATTATAATTAGTAGGAATAATGTTATATTCCGAGCGTTATTGTTTGTAATTAAAAATAGGTCATAGGATAATATAATTATCTTTTTAAGCATTATTTATTTTTAAATTAAAATTTGATTAGAGATTGGTGCGGTATGAAAAAATGGGTAAATTTAGCAATGTTGTTCACATTGGTGGGGAGCATTGCATCACCGGTAATTGGGACAGCTGTAGAAATTACTACTCCTTCAAGTACTCAGACGAGTACAACAAAAACAATTGGATCAGTAGCCAGTGACCCGACATCAATTGTTTCGTCAGAGACAGCTGTTTCCAGTCCAAAGACAACAGAGAATTCTACGAGCAGTACAACAGAAACGAGCACGGAGGTCACTAATCAACTTACGATCGATAAAAAAAGTAAGTTGAAAGAGACAGAAGAGCAACAAACGGAATTGACATTGATCGGCAAAGTGGATAGTTCAGCTGAAAATACCTCAGCGATCACTTTTGAGACGACAAAAAATTTTGTCCCTGCTGAAATCAAGGACGATGCAAAAGTCATTTTAAATGAAGCAAAAGAAACGATCGGAACGTATGCAGTCGAAACAAAGGCTGACCGTATCCAATATACGTTGAACTTCAATAAGTTAGCAAAGGGCGAAAATCGTTTCAAATTGATTCTATTAGGATCGATCACACGCGGCCCGGACGAGAACGTGACTTTTTATCAAGCAGATGAGAAATTAATTCAATTAGCTTTACCAGAAACGAGCGATAGTTCAACAAGTGAAAGTTCTAGTACGACTAATGAAACAACGAGCAGTGAAAGTACAACGACCGAAATGACGACTGAATCGACTTCGGAAAAAACAAGTGATTCTAGTGCCGAAGCAACGACTGCAAGCAGTGAATCAACGACGAAACAAGCAACAAAAAAAGCCAGTCGAGCGGCAGAAGAACCTAGAGCAGCAGGAGCGATCGATGAATTATTCACCCAATATGCTCCAGGGGATAATTTTTTGACCGATAGTCAATTGACATTTAAACCTAATCCACCAACGATCAATTCAGAGATTCATTTTGAGTTGAATTTTGCGATTCCAGAAGCAGTACGGGTCGAAATGGTTCCAGGGGATTATTATGAAATGGATATGCCGTCAGGTTTAGCAATCGAAGCACCCTCACCTGAAGGGAATCTGACAGATAGCGATGGGACGATTTATGGAACTTATAAATTCGATGTCGCAACACAAAAAATACGGATCACTTTCACGAAACAAGCCGACCAAGACTTTTTACCGCCAGAAGGAGGTAGCGTGGATGCCGATGTCCACTTTGATACCCAAAAAATCACTCAGCCGGGAACAACGACGATCATTTATCCAAGTAAGACTAATCTTCCACCGTATACGGTGACGATCAAGCCGACGAGTGGTACATCGATCAGCAAAGCAGGACATACGGATAAAGCCAATAACCCAAATAAAGTAACGTGGGAAGTTGATTTCAACAAAGACTATGCAACGTTAGATCAGCCTGTAGTCACTGAAAAATTTCCACAACAAGTAACTTTTAATAAAAACGAAACTGGTGCAGTGACTGTCTATCCATTGACCGTTGATTTTAATGGCAATGTGACAGGAACAGGGACAACGCCATTGGATCCTAGTTCATATACGGTCCAAGATGATGGTTCGATCAAGTTCAATACAACGATCAATCGTCCATATCGAATCGTTTATGCTACAACGATCAAGGAAGAAGTCAAACCGACTGATGGCGGAACGATCCCAATCACAAATAATGTGACGTTGACAGCCGGAAATGTAAGTTTGGATGCTTCAGCGACCGTTCAATTGAATTATAAGAAAGCGTTAGAGAAAGTTCGGACTGGATATGACAGTCTTAATCAGATCTATAGTTGGCAGATTCGTTACAATTATGGTCAAAAAGAATTAGCCAATGATACGGTCATTTCAGATACGTATACGAATATGACCATCGATCCAGCTAGCTTCAGTGTGTATACGGTCAATTTTGATAGCAACGGCAATGCTGTCAAAGGTTCAGTGATCGATCCAGCTGATTATGAGATCGACACGACGACGAATCCATTTACGATTCGCTTCAAAAACAATGTCCAAGCAGGTAAAGCGATCAATATCGATTATAAATCTAAAGTAAACAAGATCGTATCAGGTTCGGCGAACAATCAAGTTCAAGTGACAAATACGGCGAAAACAGATCATTTGCCGCCTACCACAACGATCACTGAAAGGCCATCGCAACAAGTAGTCATCAAAAACAAGCCGACTGTCGATCCGGGAACTAAATTAGCGAATTATGTGATCGATATCAATAAGAATAAATACGAAATGGACAATGCCGTCTTTACCGATACGATGGATCATACCGAAGATGGGTATGTAAGTGTACCGTTCAAAGTAAAAAATCCTACTAATGAAGATGCGGGAGTTTTGATCCGCGACGTTAATGATAATAAGATTTTGACTGGCTCGTTGATTTTATTAAATCCTGATGGCACGAATCGAGGAATCATTGGAAATCCAGAGACTGCGGATTATGTCGTTCGATTGAATGTAAATGAATCGGGTAGAGGATATAAAAACTTTACGGTAACTTTCCAAAATGGCTATGCTAAGACGAGTCATCAATTCCAAATGAGTTACTATGTGAACTACAATCAGTTTAGTGATGAAAAACCTAATCCAGATACGACCTTGAAGTATGGAAATACGATGAAAGTCAATTTTGTCAATAATGATGTTCCTTATGATTCGAGCAGCAGTAAGGATTTCACTACTAGTACCCAAGAAGCCAATCAAGGGATGAAATCAGGCAGTTACAATCCAGTGACCAAAGAAATCACATGGACGATCGTAACGAACTACAATAATCTAGGTGTCTCTGTCTTTAATCTAAAAGACCCGATCACAGGGAATCAATCGTATGTCAAAGATTCTTTGAACGTCACACGCGGCACGATCAATGGAAGCGGAAATTTTGTAGCGACAACCGATGCTGACTATAGCGGCAACCAAGTCGGGAAAAGTTATTTGACGGTGACCGAACCGACTGTAAGTGGGGAAGACGATCAAGGAACCTTAGAATTACAATTTGGCCGTCAAGGTGAATTTATCCCTGGTTGGGATGCTTCCAATTCACCTAAGGTTTATCAAATACAATTCAAGACTTCATTAAAAGGAAAAATCGTCTATGATCAAGCAACCTATGCCAACACAGCGACTGTTCAAATCGCCGGCGTAGACCAACAATTGTCGGCTTCTGTATCGATTGCATTTGGTGGGCAATCGGCGTTGAAAAATGGATCATACGATGCGAATACGAATCAAATCAATTGGTCACTGGTCATCAATCCGAACCAATCACTCTTGTCGAATGTCAAAGTGACGGATACACCAAGTGCCAACCAAATCTTAAAAGAAAATTTCAAGTTATACACTGGAAAATATTCCGGGTCAGGAAATGCGACGACTGTTCAACCAGATCAAGAAGTACCGAGTGATCAATACACAGTCAAGGTCACGACCGATCCAGCAACTGGTCAGCAGAGCTTTGTAGTCGACTTATCAAAGATCGAGGAGAAAGACGATTCGAATGGTGATTTGACTGGTGTGATCGAGAAGCCGTATGTATTGACCTATGCGTCCGAACCAAACTTTACTTCGCAAACAGAAAATGTCACGAACAATGCAACGATCTCGAGTGAAGGCAAAGAATTGCCAGGAAAAGATACCCAACGGACGATCTTAGTCCGAATCCAAGATTCCAGTGGTACGGCCTATGGGACAAAAGGCAAAGTCATTGTCCAAAAAGTCAATGGCAAGGATGAAGTCGTACCGGGAGCGGTCTTACAATTAGTCCGTAAGAATACCCAAACAAATCAATCCGTTGTACTTTATCAAACAACGACTGATAGCCAAGGGATGACGACTTTCGGGAATTTGATCGCAACTAGCTCGCTCTATGAATATTACGTCAAAGAGATCGAAGCCCCTGACGGCTATACGATTCCAGATGAATTATTGAATGGAAAACGGGTAACGGTGAATACTAATAATAGTACGGAAATCACCGAAATCGAAAACCAACCAGTCAAAGTCGTCTTTGAAAAAACGAATGGGAATGGTCAAGCGTTAGCCGGTGGATTGTTCACTTTGTTCCGCAATACAGGGACAAAAGAAAATCCAAATTATGCGATTGTTCGCAGCTTTACTCCGACAACGAATGGCATGGATCTTTCTGGTTTGGCAGACGGTCAATACCGCATCCAAGAAGTGGTCGCTCCAACGGGGTATCAAATCAATCAAACTTTGATCAATTTTGAAATCAAGAAGAATGACAATAATTCCCGCAGTGTGTATGTAAATGACCAAGCAGTGGCTAATGGTGTCTTGCAATTAAGAGATTACCAAGGTTCAGCTGTCTTGAAGAAAACTAATGAATCCGGGACGGCATTGTCGGGAGCACACTTCCAACTCCAACGGGCGGAATTAAATTCTGAGGATTATAGTGATTATGGCGATCAATCAATTTATGTCACTGATCGCGATGGCTTGTTGAATCTGAAAAATTTAGCACCAGGTAAATACAAACTAAAAGAAAGCCAAGCTCCTGATGGCTACTATTTAAATAGTACGGAGTTCAGCTTTGCGATCCAACCAGTAAGCAAAGGGGATCAAGCACCTGAGACGATCGAATTAAACGCCGGCGAAAACTTTATCAACTATAAAGGAAATGCTCGTTTCATGAAAGTCGATGGACATGCATTTAATCAAGGCGATACGGTGGCACTGGCTGGTGCGAAGTTCCAATTGTATGATGCAAGCGGAACGAATAAAATCGGCGAGGAAGTCACTTCAGGCGAGGATGGCTACTTCACCTTTGAAAACTTAGACCCAAGCACGACTTATAGTTTTAAAGAAACCAAAGCGGCACCAGGTTATATCCAAAATGAACAAGTCGCTCGCTTTACCACGCCAGCGACGAATCAAAGTGATACTGCTGTAACGATCAATTCTGCAGATCAAAAGCAAGTCATCGATGAACAAACGCCGTATAAAAATTACAAAGAAGGCGCACAGTTCCAAAAAGTCGATGAAGAGGGGCATGGATTGCCAGGAGCGAAGTATCAATTAGAAATCAAAAAAGACGATAAGTAGACAGCTATCACGGATAAAGTCCATGGTGCGGGTAATGACGGCTTATTTACTTCTGATACATTAGATGGTACCGTCCATGCGACAGAATTGTCACCAGGAGATTATCGCTTTATTGAAAAAACAGCGCCAACTGGGTATGTATTGAATACTAAAGTAATTAGATTTGAAATAGATGATGCAGAATAATCTGATCCTGGAGTATTGAACATTGAGATCACTGACGATCAAAATGTAAACTATCAAGGTTCTGCTCAGCTTTATAAAGAAGCCGAATCTGAGTCAGACGACAGCTTTAATGCTTTGGCCGGCGCAAGCTTTGATGTTTATACAAAAGATAATCAAAAAGTCACGACCGACAGTATCGAATCTGATGCCGACGGAAAGGTGACCGCAACTGGTTTAGCACCAGGAGACTATTATTTTAAAGAAGTTGCAACAAAAGATGATCACTATCTAGTCAATGAGACGACAGTGCCATTTACGATCCCAGCTGAAGCAGAAGGCAAACCGACCGTGGTCACAAGTAATGAGGATGGTAAATTAAGCTTGAAAAATTACTTAGGCAGCCTAGAATTGAAAAAAGTCGGTCCTGACGATCAAGCATTAGCGGGGGCCACTTTTACAATTTATGATAGTGAAGGCAATGAAGCGGGCACGGGAACTTCCAATGCTGACGGCCTAGTCCGAATCGATAAACTTTCACCAGGTAAATATACGATCAAAGAAACCGAAGCGCCAACCGGTTATTTGATCAATACTCAAACGGTAACATTTGAGATCGCAAATTCAGCCGCAGGCGAACCAAAAGCCCAAGTAATCAAAGCACCATTTAAAGACTATAAAGGTGCAGTGAAATTAGTCAAAAATGATGCTAGCGGCAATCCATTAGCGGGTGCTGAATTTGTCTTATTAAATAGCGCCGGCGATGAGGTGAGAGATGGCAAAATCCAAAGGTCAAATACTGATGGTGAGGTCGTCTTTAAAGACTTAGCCCCAGATACGTATACGTTTAAAGAAATCAAAGCGCCAACTGGCTATATCAAAAACTTAGACACTGTTTCGGTCACCGTTCCTGATCGCTTCGAAGGTGATCCAGAAGTTATTTCGGCATCTCAAGAATTGATCAATTACCAAGGGTCGGCTGAATTAACGAAGACCGATGACCAAGGCAATCCATTAGCGGGTGTTGCATTTAAAGTCATCGATGCGGATGGCAAAGATGTCGCAGGAAAAACAGCTCTTTCTGATGAGAATGGGTTAGTCCGAGTAACCGGACTGGCACCGGGAGACTATCGTTTTGTTGAAACAGATTCTCCTAATAAAGCGGGCACAACAGGAAACTATATTTTATCAGGTAAAGAATTGGCCTTTACGGTTCCAGCTGAAAAGGCTGGCGATCCGGGAGTGAAAAAAATCGAAGGCGATGTGCAAAATTATCGCGGAAAGATCTTACTGCATAAAGTTGGACCTTCGATCGAGGATGATGATCAAGTCGTCGGCCTTGAAGGTGCTGAATTCTCCTTATATACAAAAGCAGATTTCAGCGATCAACAGCCTGTCAAGGTGGTTTCTGATCAAACGGGTATGGTTGAATTTGATGATTTGGCACCAGGAACCTATTACGTGAAAGAAACCGCGGCACCGAAAGGTTATCTAGTCAATACCTTCCCAGTGAAAGTCGTGATTCCTGAACGCGCACCGGAAGTTTTAGAAAATTCAACAGCAGACAGTACGTATACTGATGAA
Source organism: Enterococcus hailinensis (assembly GCF_045862035.1). Taxonomy (NCBI): domain Bacteria; kingdom Bacillati; phylum Bacillota; class Bacilli; order Lactobacillales; family Enterococcaceae; genus Enterococcus; species Enterococcus hailinensis. The sequence continues at coordinate 42,481 of NZ_BAAFRV010000001.1, forward strand.
GAAGGATATTTGAATACGATCGAAGATGGACAGTACATCGTCGATACTGGTGACTTCCAAAACGGACGTAAAGAAATAGACTTCAAAAAGACTGATGGCGAACCAAATGGTAATTTAGATGTAACGAAGACAGAATTTGCATTGTATTACGATGATGGTTCGACAGATGGAAAATTAGTCAAAGAGCATTTGAGTCCGCAAAATGACGGTACGATTGATTTAAGCAATTTAGCACTAGAGAATGGCAGCTATAAATTGATCGAAACAAAAACGGCAGACAATTATCTGCTCAATAGTCAACCAGTCTATTTCGTTGTTGAGAACAATCAGGCGATAGGCGTTTCTGTCGATATGAAAAACTATCAAGGCTTCATCGAGGCAACCAAAGTCAGTGGAGATAAAAAATTAGCCGGTGCCGAATTTAAATTGTACCGTGCAGATGATTTAGCTGATCCGATCACGACAACGGATGAAGCCGGGAAGACACAAACGGTCATCACTTCTGGAGCAAACGGTAAATTATTTGCTAGAGGATTGAGTGTTGGTGATTATGTGTTGAAAGAAGTCAAAGCACCTACTGGTTATGTCTTAGACACGACGGCACATAAATTTACAGTCACTCCTCAGCCAGGTAAAGTGACCGCAATTCAATTAGGCACGCTTGAGAATTATCAAGGAAATGTCGAGTTAACGAAGGTCGATAGCGCTGATGTGAATAAAACTTTAGCCGGGGCGACATTCCAATTGCTAGATAACAATCAAAAAGTTATCCAAGCAGCTCTGACTACAAATGGAAAAGGTCAATTGACGGTGAATGGACTTGCCCCAGGTCGATACACTTTCAAGGAAATCAAAGCGCCGGCTGGTTACCAGTTAGCGACGAAGACGATCAGCTTCACGATTGCGGTCAGTCATCAAGGCAAACTAGAGACTGTAAAAGTGATCGCGAAAAATACTAAGACGCCGCCAACCAATAGCGGGGGATCGCATAAATGGTATTATCCAAAAACGGGTGAAGAAAAAGCCCGCTTCTTATCGATCATCGGCGGAGTCATTATAATAGTAGTAATCGGCTTGATCGTCTGGCGAAAAAGACGAAAATAGCTACGAAAAATAGAAACAAAAGATAAAGCTCGGTCTGTGAAACGCGAAAGCGACACAGACCGAGCTTTTTTGTGGAAAAATACTTTTAACTGCTCAAAAACAAAATTGTTATAATTTTAAGCTAATTTCTATTTATTTATAATTATGCTAAATAAGCAGTGCTTTTTCGTGAAAAAATAGCATATTTAGTAAATCGTTATCACGCAATTCTCATTCCAAACGATTATTTGAATTATATTGTAATTTTATAAAATAATTCACATTTTATTTTTAGAATAGACCAATTAAAAAATATCAATTATTGACATTTTGCAACCGCTAAATCATAAGAAAGTAAGCGCTAGTAAATGGGCTAGACAGGTTTAATGATGATTTGCTAAAAATGGCAAACCATAACAATTTGCAAAAAAAACATAAATTATCGTTAAAAACACGCATTTAGGCTGTTATTAGAATAATTACGGATAATATCATTGGGATTCAGAAGAAATATTAATGTATTTTGTACCTTGTTAATCACATTTGTTAATATAATAGTAACAAAAAAATAATTTAATGTTTTTTAGAGAAATAAATAAGTGTAGGTTTATTAAAATTAAACGTTTATATACATTGTTTTTTTTTAGTTTTGTCAGTATACTAAAAAAGGCAAGAAAAATTATGTTTTTTTTGCTAACTGTGAAATTTGTAACAAAAATATGGAGTAAGGGAGGTATGTAAATGAAGAAAGTTGTAAGTGGAATCATTGCACTTGTCGCAGTCGTTTTATTCTTCGCACCAACAGCGCAAGCAGCTGGAGCGATCACTGCCGATGAGCAACGTATTCTAGATGAATTGAACCAAGGAGTTTCTGTTGGAGGGAAAACGTTTAACCTACGCGCGTCTGATATCGCGCAAGCAGAGAATCATTTGAAACAAAATGATATCTCAGCTAGTGAGGCAAACCAAGTAATCGCTAAAATCCAACAAGCACGTGCGTTGATCGCAAACTCAGGCGTTGATGTTTCAAATATCAACTCGATCGAGGACTTGCTAAAAGCGTTACCGGCAGATCTTACGAATCAGTTGAAGGATATCATCACAGCTGCGGCTAATATCTTAGGATTGTCGATCTCGTTCCATCCAGGTGGATTCACGATCAATGGTTCTAATGGTACAAATGGTACGAACGGAACTGATGGCGTTGATGGTACAAACGGAACGAACGGTTCTAATGGTACGTCAGGATCAAACATCGTTTATTCATCAGGTAGTGCAGTGAAACAAACTGGCGCGACATACGCTGCTAGTGCAATTTCATTCGCAAGCTTATTACTTGTTGCAGCAGGTGCAGCAGTAGTAGGACGTAAGAAGATTGCATAAATCTTCTAGATTAAAGAGGGTTGGGGTGACCTTGGTCACCCCGATCATCTTTCTAATCTGCGGTTATTCTTTGATGTATGTGATAGGAAAACCTGTGATCCAATTCGTAACTTCTTCTATTCAAGTATTTCTATTGACAGATACTCCCGACTTTCAAGCTACAGAACAGTCATTCACTGCTGTAGATAACCAATCAGTCAAAACCAATGCCAACGATGAATTGCCATCGAGCGAGGTCGACTATCCAGTCGGAGGTCAGCTTTATGGGAAAGTAAAAATAGAAAAGTTAAAAATGGATGTTCCTTTATATTTCGGAGATACCGATGAAATTTTACGTAAAGGGGCCGGCCAATTTATGGGTTCGGTATACCCAGGTGAGATCGGGACGTCGTTGATCGGCGGTCACAATGTCGATGACTTCGGCAAGCTAGGTGCTGCTCAAGTCGGTGATGAGATCGAGATCCAAACGACTTATGGTAATTATACGTACCGGATCACCAAATTAGATGTACGCAATAAAAATGATAAAGAAATCGACAACATGATCTATCAGCGCAATGATCGTCGTTTGATCCTGTATACATGCTATCCACTAGATAGCCTAGGATTGACGGATGAACGATTATTTGCCATTGCAGAGTTTGTCTCTGGGCCGATGATCAATGCAGACGAGTAGGAGGAAAGCCTCAAGATGAGTCACAGAACACGAAATATACCTCGGTGGATCTTAGCGTTTGTCGGGTCTTTGCTCCTGTTTGCTTCCGTTGCTTTGATCTGTATCCGATTGACGCTGTTCAATCAAAATTTTATGATCCGCCAAGTCCATAGCACCAATTATACAGAAGTAGTCCGCAAAGACTTGACCGATAGTATCCAAGATGTTGGCCGAGGCAGTAATATCCCGCCGGAAGTATTGGCCGATGTCGTTACTGAAAAGACGGTCGCGACCAATGTGGACAATTACATTCGCAGTATCTACAACGATGTGCCGTTCAAGATTCAAGGACAGGACGAGTTGAAAGAAAAAATCTTAACGAATGTCCAACAATACGCACAACAAAAAAATATGACGATCGATGAAACGACCCAAACCAATCTGAATAATCTGGCTGAAAATGCAGCGAAAAATTATTCTTCGTTCATCGAGATTCCCTATCTATTGAGTTACGGCCAAAAAGTCATGGCCTTCCAATCAGCGTTGACACTGATCTTGATCATCATGAGCGTGGCCTTTTTATTCGTCTTCATCGGATTGATCTTGATGGTCCGGATGCGACATCAAAGAGTCCGCTGGAGCAGCATACCGATCTTAGGCGCTGGACTGATGCTTTTGGTTTTACCAGCAATTATTTATTTTAGCGGTGTCATCAAACGTTTAGGAATCTCATCAGAAGGGTTGTACCGCTTTGTGACTGGCTATGTCACTGCGTTTGACTTGACCTTTGTCTTTGCTGGATTGATCTTGATCGTCTTAGCGATCCTATTAGTCTTGATCAGCGAACACATGCGTAACAAAAAATTACATAAAGGTCACTAATGAAGGGAAATGACTATGGAAGAAACAATCAGTTTAGAAGAACTATTCCAAGTACTCAAGAAAAAGGCACTGCTTATTATTATGATGACAATTGCTGGGATCGGAATCGCAGCAGGCGTCACATTCTTTTTGATTACACCCAAATATGATTCTGCTGCCCAATTGATCGTGCAAAATTCACAGAATGAGGCAGCGAATACTAATTTACAAAATGATATCAACGGCAACGTGCTGATGATCAATACCTATAAAGATATGATCAAAGGCGATGTCGTGATCGATGCGGTCCAAAAAGAATTAAGCGACAAATACCAATACACGTATAGCAACAGCGAATTAAAAAATATGATTGAAGTGGAACAATCACAAAACTCACAAATGTTCCAAATCGTGGCGACATCACCAGAACCAAGAAAAGCGGCAACAATCGCCAATACGACAGCGATGGTCTTCGAACAAAAAGCCGAAGATGTCTTAGCCGTCAATAAAGTGACGATTACCTCGAAAGGCGTCGTGCCATCCAGTGCGGTCTTCCCAAATAATAAATTGAATTTATTGATCGGTGCTGTAGTTGGTTTGATGATCGGTGTGGGACTAGCTTTCTTGATTGAATTGTTAGACAAAACAGTCAAAGACGAACGTTTTATCGCCGAAGTCTTAGAATTACCGATCTTAGGTCAAGTCTCAGAAGTCAGCAAAAAGGAATTGGCTAAGTCACGTGTCGCTGCAGATGCGACACCAAAAGAACCAACAAATGACTCAATCAGTCATAATCACAATCGAAAAACGACCACTCGTCAGCGTAGACGGGTCTAGATAAATAAGAATGAGGAGCAAAAATTTAGATGGCAAAAAAAAGTAAAGGCATCACGCCTGTTAATCTGATCGCTGCAATCAATCCTTTTTCTACCGCAGCCGAACAATATCGGAAGATCCGGACCAATATCGAATTTTCTTCCGCTGATAAAAAGATCAAAACATTAGTCATGACCTCTTCAGGTCCTTCTGAAGGTAAGACGACGACGGCGGCGAACTTGGCAGTAGTCTTTGCCAATGCTGGTAGTAAAGTCCTATTGGTCGATGCCGATCTACGTAAACCCAATATCGCCTTAAGCTTCCGCGTTCCTAACGTTAATGGTCTAAGCAACTATCTGACCGAAGCGAATGCCACAAATGATAGCTTTTTGACTAATCATGGGACAAACCACGCAGACTTAGCCCAAGGGGATAATCAAATCGGTAGCCGCTTAGTTGAGACTGATATCGAAAATCTTTATCTTTTCCCAAGTGGTCCGACACCACCGAATCCATCTGAACTATTAGCTTCAAAACGAATGCAAGAATTGGTCGATACATTAGCCGCATCTTTTGATCTCGTGATCTTTGACATGCCTCCAGTCGTAACCGTCACCGATGCACAGATCATGTCGGCCTATGTCGATGGGACGATCTTAGTCGTGCGTGAACGTAAGACCAATAAGCAAGCCATCATTGAAGCTAAAAATTTACTTGATATGGTAAAAGCTAAAATCATCGGTGTAGTTTATAACGGCAAGAAACAAGGCGAAGAATCCTACTATTATTATGGTACGGAAGGAACGAAGTGAGACTAGATGATCGATCTACATAGTCACATCCTGCCAGGTGTTGATGACGGTGCATCAACGTTAGAAGATAGCTTGGCGATGGCCCGAAAAGCTGTCGACCAAGGAATCACTCATCTGATGTGTACGCCGCATCATAACAATGGCAAGTTCAATAACCCCGCAAGTGAAGTCATCCCAGCTGTCGATCAGCTGCAGCTAGAGCTAGATCAACGGGGGATCGAGCTGACCTTATTAGAAGGACAGGAAATTCGCTTAACAGAATATCTGCTGTCAGAGATCGAACAAGGTGAAATACTGTTCACCGATCTAAATAACACTTATCTGTTAATCGAATTTCCCACTAATGAGATCCCAGAATATGCCGAACAACTTTTTTACCGCTTGCTAAGTCAAGGCCATACACCAGTGATCGTGCATCCAGAACGGAATGCCGGCTTTCGGGCAGATCTGAATCGACTGATCCCGTTTTTAGAGATGGGCGTCTTGACCCAATTGACCGCACCAAGCATTGTCGGAATATTCGGAAAAGAGATCAAAAAGACCGCCAGACAAATGCTAGAACACGGGATGCTGTATATGGTGGCCTCTGATGCACACAATTTAAAACAACGTTCGTTCTATTTAAAAGAAGCTTATGCTGAAATCCGAAAAATCGGCGGCCGAAAAATGGTAGCGGCGATGGATCAAATGGCGAGAGATCTCGTCAATGGCGATCCAGTCACACGACCGGCCTATCAGGAGATGAAAGAGACACGCTTTAAATTTTTTAAGTAAAAATTGTTGGGGGAGTTAGCAATGAAAAGTGAAAATAGTTTAGAAAGTGTGAAACTAGATAATAATGAAATTGAGTATACAGAAACATATAAACAATTCGATATTTCAAAAAACAGAATTACGTACCTATATTCGAAGAGAGTATTAGATGTTTTTGTTAGTGGATTAGGGCTAATCTTTCTCTCACCAGTATTTTTAATAGTTGCTATCTTAATGAAAATAAAGGAACCAACAGGTACTATTTTATTCGGACATACGCGAAACGGTCAGAATGGTAAAAAATTTAAAATGTATAAATTTCGTTCGATGTGTCTGAATGCGGAAGAAATATTAATGGCAGACCCAGTCTTGTATGAAAAATTTGTTGCTAACGGCTATAAATTGAGTGAAGGAGAAGATCCCCGAATAACTAAAGTTGGGGCCTTCTTACGTAAGACCAGTCTGGATGAACTTCCACAGCTAGTGAATGTTTTTTTTGGTTCCATGAGTTTAGTTGGTCCACGCCCCATTTTGGATATAGAACTTGAAGAATATGGTTTACGTAAGAATAAGCTTCTGAGTGTAAAACCAGGAATTACTGGTTGGTGGCAAGTCTCTGGTAGAAGTAACATCGGGTATCCAGAACGTTGCGATTTAGAGTTAGAATATGTTGACAAAATGAGTCTAGGGTTAGATATCAAGATTTTAGTACTGACACTTGTAACAGTGCTGAAAAAAGAAGGTGCGTTTTAATTGAATAAGAAGAAAGTACTTTTAATTATTGAAGCGATGGGAGGTGGCGGAGGTCGACATGTACAAGATCTGATTCTAAACCTAGATCAAAATCTATTTGAACTTAGTGTTATTTATTCTCCAGAGCGATCAGATACTAAATTTTTAGATAATTTAAAAAAATATGAAGACAAGGCTGCATTATATGAATGTGAGACGCTAACAAGAGAAATAAATCTTAAAAAAGACAAGGCAGCATATATATATATATCAAAAAAAATAAAAGATATAAAACCAGATATTGTTCATTGTCATAGCTCTAAAGCTGGAGTCATTGGAAGGATAGCTGCTAAGAGGCATGGGATAAAGAAAATCTTCTATACCCCACATGCTTATTCTTTTTTAGCTCCTGAGTTTGGGGGATATAAAAAAAATTTATTCATTTTAATTGAACATTTCTTAAGCCGTTATGCGACAACTCAAACGTTTTGTGTTTCTAAAGGAGAAAAAGATTCTGCTATATCATATAAAATAGATAAAAGCGAAAAATTTTCAGTTATTTATAACGGACTACCGGCTATTGAATTACCTGAAAAAAATGAAGTGAAGCAACAGCTAGGTTTAAAGTCTACAGATATTGTTATAGGAAACAATGCAAGATTGTCGGAACAAAAAAATCCCATGCTTTTTATGAAAATTGCGAAAGAGTTGATTAACAAAAATAATTCTTATCATTTTATTTGGGTAGGAGATGGCCCGTTGATGGCTGATACTAAAAGATTCATTCAAGAAAATGATATAGAGGATAATATCCATCTATTTGGATATAGAGAAGATAGTGAATTAATTGTAGCCGGGTATGATATTTTTTTGATTACTTCGTTATATGAGGGATTACCTTATGCACCAATAGAAGCAATGCGAGCAGGCGTACCTATAATTGCAACAAATGTTGTTGGAAATCAAGAATTAATTAATCAGTCAGAAAATGGATATTTAATTGAATTAAATGAAATAAATAATATTTTTGAAGTGTTCAAAAATACATTTGTGTTACAAAAAAAATCAATTCAAGTAGAATTTGAACGTAACTATAGCCTTAGTAGAATGATAGATTCGATAGGTAAATTTTATTTAAAACAAAATTAGTTGAAAAAATTAATATAGTAATGTAAGTGTTTATTTTAAATATATTTATGTAATTAAGAAGATATGTGGTGAAAATATGGAATTATATTTAATACAGTATGTACTAATTGTTATTATAGTCTTATCATTTAAGTTTATTAGGTTGAAAGGTGTAGAAGTTTTTTTATTGTGCGGTATATTGGTCGTACCAATGGGACTAAGAAGTTTTTCTGTAGGAACAGATACAAGGTTATACGGCAGAATTTTTATGAGTTATGGGGAAACACCATACAATCAATATGAAGGATCTACATATTTGTATTTTTATTGGAATAAATTAATTTATTATATCTCATCGAATTATGGTGTATATCTTCTAATTACAGCTGCATTAATGATAGGGTGTTTAATAATTGCCATCTATATGTTTGATAAAAAATCCTTTGGAGAAAGTATAATATTATTCTATTCCTTGTATTTTTATTTGAATGCTTTCAATTTAAACAGGCAATATTTAGCTTTGAGCATATCATTTTTAGCAATAATATTATCTATAAAAACCAATAAAGTTTTTATTCCATTATTAATTTGTTTAGTGGCAGTGCTTGTTCATAACACTTCAATATTTTATTTAATTTATTTTATATTTAGAAAAATTAATTGGTCATCTAAATCTTATTTAATACTTTCGCTGTTGGTTTTTGTAATAGGAAAATTGAAAAATGAAGTTTTTAAGGTATTTTCTACTATATTTACACACTATTCATTATACAATTCTGAAAATTTTGAATCTATTAGCCAGGGAAATAAAAAATTTTTGGGATTATTTTATATGGTGGTAATAATTTTAGCTATATTCTATCTTAATTCAACAAAGGTTGTGAATAAAGATACTCAAAAATACGGAGTCATAATTGCTCTGTCTATAGTTGGCTGTATTATCAGTATCTTTTTTGGTAGTGATATATTACTAGGACGTATCGAAAATTATTTTTCTATATTTCAAATATTAATAATACCATTTTCTATAAGAGGTTTTCTTAAACTTTTTGGTTCACATGAATTAGGAATATATGGGTTAACATATATTATTTTATTTTGTGTGTTACTAGTACCATTGTTATTTCAACTAAACAGTAATATCTCTCAGGTTTTACCCTATTCGGTGTGGTTAAAATAATAAAAAAGAAAGAAGTGTAATAAAATTAATAATGTAAAGGTTAGTGTAATAATACCTACTTATAATGCAGAAAAATCTATTGAACGAGCTGTAGATTCTATCTTTAATCAAACGTATAAAGATTATGAAATCATATTGGTAGATGACGTTTCAAGTGATAATACTTGGAATTTGTTGAAAAAAATAGAAAAAAATTATAGTCAAGTTAGAATCTATCAGAATCAGCATAACTCCAAAAGTGCTTTTACTAGGAATTATGCTATTTCAAAAGCAAAAGGCAAATATATTATGCAGTTAGATGATGACGATTATTGTGAAAAAACAAGAATGACTAGACAAGTTGAATTTTTGGATAATAATTTAGGTTACGATTTTGTAGGTTCTAATGTTTTTTTATGGGATAAAGAAGGTATTTACGGAGAAATAATTAAGAAAGAACAACCTTCTAAATATGATTTACTAAAAACGAGTACTTTTATTAATCCCTCAGTGATGTTCAGGAAAGAAGCGCTAGAACGTGTAGACGGGTACAGAGTGTCGAGAGAAACCGTTAGAGGGCAAGACTATGACCTTTTCTTAAGGATGTATACATTAGGAATGAGAGGATATAATTTGCAAGAAAAGTTGGTTTTTTATTATAAGGATCAAAATTATTTTACTAAAATTAATTGGAAATGTAGAATAGGCGAATCCAAATTTAGGTATAGAAACTTTAAAGAGATGGGAATGCTACCTAAATATACTCATTATGTATTAAAACCTTTATTAGCGATACTTATCCCCAATAAAATACTAACTTGGAATCATTCAAGAAAATTGATTCGGAATAGATAAATTACATGCTTTTAGTTAAAATTTATATGAGAGTATAGAACTATTTATGAACTATAGCTTACGTTTATAAATGGTAACTCTAGTATAAGATAAGCTATTTTGATAAAAAACATAAAGTATCTGAATAGAAGATTATTAAACAGTTGAAAAGTAAAATTTATGAAAAGAGTCTAAACATGAGAAAACACGCATATTTGATAATAGCGCATAATCAATTTGAATTATTAGAGAAATTAATAGAATCGCTTACTTACGAATATAATGATTTTTATATTTTAATTGATAAGAAAAATTTGTTGAATTTTTCTGAAACGCTAAAAAAGAAATTTGAAGAAAGAAATGTGAACTTAATTTTAGATAATAGCGTTTTTTGGGGAACCTATTCACAGATAGAAGCAGAGCTTACTTTATTTAAAAAAGCTTTTTATTCAGATGTTAATTATTCATATTACCATGTACTTTCTGGTATAGATTTTCCCTTGAAACAAGCAAAGAGGATACATCAAGATATTGAAAAAAACTATCCAACTGAATATATTGCATTTGCAGAACGTTCTAATCTGTCTAATAGTAGTTTAGAGAGAATAAAATTTTACTCGGCGCCACAGTTTGTTATAAAGATGTTCGGTAGACGTCCATATTCATTTTTAACTAAAAAATTATTGTTTCCTATCCAAAGATTATTAAAAATTAATAGGTTAAAAGAAATCAATTTTAGTTTAGGAAAAGGAAGCAACTGGGTAAGCGTTACTGATAAGCTTGTAAAAGAATTACTTTCTCAAAAGTTCAGTAAATTTATTGATCTCTTGTTAACAAATTCTTTTTGTGGTGATGAGTTATTAGTACAGACGGTAGCATTGAATAGCGAAAATATTATCAATGAAGTATCTAATATTAATTTAAGATATATAGATTGGAAGAGAGGGAATCCTTATGTTTTTGTGAACACTGATCTTGAAGAACTAATTAGAATTAGTAATCAATACTATTTCTGTAGAAAAGTAAATTGGTCAAACAGTCAAGAAATAATCAGGTATTTTAATTGAATTTATAACTTAGTAGATATAATTAAAAGTAATAGTAAATTTTTTTAATTTAATTTCAATATTTACATCTTAATTTAATTTTAGAGGAAATATTATTTTAATTTTAGAAAATAATATTTTTTAGGAGGAAAAAATGAAAATTTCTATTTTTGGACTTGGTTATGTTGGTTTAGCCAATACCCTACTATTAGCACAAAATGAACAAGTAAAAGCATACGATATCGTTTCTGAAAAAATCGAACTGCTTAACAATAAAAAATCTCCATTGGAAGATAAAGAAATCCATGAATTCATTGAACGCGATGATCTGAATGTTGAGTTTACGCAAGATTTTGAATCTGCGGTCAAGTTTGGTGACTATTTGATTATTGCAACACCAACGGATTATGATGAAAAGAAAAATTACTTCAACACATCTACTGTAGAAGATGTGATTGAAAAAGCATTAGCGATTCGACCAGATGCGACATTTATCATTAAATCGACTGTTCCGGTAGGTTATACAGATGAATTAAGAGAGAAATATGGCACAGAGAACATTATCTTTTCACCTGAATTTTTACGAGAAGGTCGGGCTTTATATGACAACTTGCATCCATCGAGAATTATCGTGGGTGAATGTTCAGATCGTGGACAAGAGATTGCAGATCTATTTTTAGAAAATGCTTTAGATGAAAGTGTGCCCGTTTTATTGGCACATTCTACCGAAGCAGAAGCAATCAAATTGTTCTCGAATACGTATTTAGCTCTACGAGTAGCTTACTTTAATGAACTAGATACATATGCGGAATCCCGTGGCTTGAACAGTAAACAAATCATCGAAGGTGTTGGTTTAGATCCACGCATCGGTGATCATTACAATAATCCATCATTTGGTTATGGTGGTTACTGCTTACCAAAAGATACGAAACAACTTCGTGCTAATTATGAAGAAGTACCAAGTAACATCATTGGAGCAATTGTGGATGCGAATACGACACGAAAAGATTTCATTGCTGAACAAATTTTAGCGAAAAATCCTAAAGTAGTCGGTATCTATCGTTTAACGATGAAAGCTAATTCAGATAATTTCCGATATTCTTCGATTCAAGGTGTCATGAAACGTTTGAAAGCGAAAGGAATCGAAGTCGTTGTCTTTGAACCAACCTTAGATGATGAAGAATTCTTCCATTCAAGAGTAATCAAAGATTTCGAAGAATTTAAATTAGTTTCAGATGTAATTATTACTAATCGTTTTGAACCTGAACTTCAAGAAGTTGAAGAAAAAGTCTATACAAGAGATATTTTTAGAAGAGATTAATTAATATATACATTTTGAATTATAAAAAAGGAGGTAGGATTTAATTTTATCTAACGGGATTCACTTTATTTTATTGAAGGGTAGTTTTTATTTAAAAAATTAATCTTTATATTGTCATTCGTTTTTTGATAGTAAATTCAGCTAGAAGGAGTAGTCCGGTAAGTTAGATTTTTGAAAAGCCAATATAATTAAATAGATCTATTTTTATGTAATTGTATTATCTATAATAACAACTTGTTAACACAGAAAATAAAAAATATTGTAATGATTGTTCATGTTTATTTTAACTCCAAAGTGATTGTGATGCTATGAGGAACGGGCAAAAAAAAAGTATAGTAGCAGATCTATAGATAGATGTTAAAGTGTTATCCAAGTCGTATATTGTAGAAAAATTTCTTGAATAATAGTTTTAAAGGAATCATAAATATAATCAACTCTTTTACATATAGTATTTTTTTTAATTATTGACAATATAATTGATAAATTGAAGCATCAATTAAATAATCATCAAGGAAGGTATAACATGAAGAATGTATTAATTGATAATTGTGTTCCATTAAATAACGGAGATGCAGCTTTAGTATTTGGTTTAAGTAATGCACTGAAGAAAAAAAACTACAAAATAGAATTTAGCTGCCTAAATTATACTCAAGTAAAATCTAAATATCCAGAATATAGATGGCATAAATCTAGAATTGGAACTTTTTTTTATAGAGCATGTTTTTGGAAAAATAAATTTACTTTTATATGGAAGTTGTATACCTTTATAAATCTAGTTTTTTTAAAAAATGAATATAAAAAAGCAGATAATATTATCTCAGCTCCAGGTGGTTATATACACAGCTATTATGGAATAGAAGCTAGGATGTTTATTTTGTATATATGTAAAAAGTGGTTAAAAAAACAAGTAGGAATATATTCTCAGTCTATAGGGTCTTTGAGTGATAGAGATAAAAGATTTTTTTATAAGTACGGTAAAGATTTAGATTATATTTTAGTTAGAGATGAGCTTTCTTATAATCGGGCATTAAGTTATGGAAATTTTAAAAATTTAGTTTTAACGAAAGATGCAGCTTTTTTATTAGGACAACTTACTAAGTCTAATTTTACAAATAAAAATAAGGATAAACAAGTAGCCATATCAGTAAGAGAATGGGCTAAAGAAGGCCGTAGCATGGACTCGTATTTTAACTTAATTGATAGGATAGTAAAACGCGTATTAAGTTACGGGTATAAAATTACATTTTTGTCTACATGTCAAGGTATAGATGATTATGTCGATGATTCTATCGTGGCTAAAGAATTTATAAATAAGTACGGCTATGCAGATAATGCTATGGTAGCAGTTGACGATAGTTATCATACTTTAGAAGAATTACAACAATTGATTCAAGATAATTTTGAATTTGTTATTGGTACACGATTGCACATGTGTATATTGTCTATAATAAACGGTGTTCCTGCTCTTAATATATCATATGAAGAAAAAGGCCGGGAATGCTATAAATATTTAGACATTGAAGAATTTAGTGTAGATTTTAATAATGAAGAATCTATTGATATAATAGATTCTTTTATAAATATGTCTGATTTTCAAAAAAAACAATTATTTGAAAATGTTTCAATAATATCTCAAGAACAACAAGATTTTATTAATTATTTTTTTGAATAAAAATATTATGAATATAAATTTAATTACATATTGAATTTAATTCGTATAAATAAAAATTTATGTTTAAATAATAAACTTTGAATAGCTATAAAGTTAATTGATGAGAACGTTTAGTTTGTAAATAAATAACTTGTGAATATAATATTTTACCATTTATTTGCGAAAATGTTTCAAAAATAGATAGGAGATATAGGTGAATAGATACAAGAAGCTTTTAAATAACTCATTGATATTTGCAGTCGGAAATTTTGGAAGTAAAATTATTAGTCTGTTAATGGTTCCGTTATATACATTTGTTTTAAGTACTCAACAATATGGGGTTGTTGATTTGTTAACGACTACAGTGAGTTTGTTTGTGCCATTAATTTCATTAAGTATTGGAGAATCCGTCATTAGATATACTATGGATGCTCACCATTTACCAAAGGAACAAAATAGAGTGTTGACCAATGCAATAGTGGTTAATTTAATAAGTACAGCTATTGCATTATTTATTCTTCCAATTTTAATGTTTTACGGTGTATTTGGAAAGTTACTACCATATTTCTTCTTATTAATGGTTGTCACGCAATTTCAAATTACTATATCACAATTTGTGAGAGGAGTAGGATTAGTCAAGGCTTTTGCTATAAATGGATTATTGATGACTGCGGTAACAGCAGGTATGAATATTCTTTTACTTGTTAATTTGTCTATGGGATTGACGGGATATATGTTATCACTTATATTTGCGAATATTTTTTCAATTCTTTATTTGGGTATAGTGAGTAATCTATTTAAAAGAATCAAAATTTACTTTTTTGATTCAAAACTTTTAAAAAAAATGAGTCAATATTCTGTTCCGTTGATTCCAAATACAATTATGTGGTGGTTAATAAATAGTTCTACACGATACCTAATTCTTTTATTTATTGGAACGTCGTCAAATGGTTTATTTGCGGTGGCAAACAAGATCCCGGCAATATTGACAATGTTTACTGCAATATTTCAACAGGCATGGCAATTATCTGCTTTTGAAGAATATAATTCTAAAGGTAAGGACGCATTCTTCTCAAAAACTATGGAAGCATACTATCAATTTCTTTTTTTAAGCACGTCATTCCTAATTCCATTTTTACAGCCAATTGTTCCTCGAATAGTTGGAGAATCTTTTAAAGAAAGCTGGCAAATTATTCCTTTCTTACTACTTGCTGTTTGTTACCAAAGTCTTTCAAGTTTTATTGGAACAAATTATACAGCTGCAATGCACACAAAAGGTGTTTTTACATCTTCTATTATTGGTGCAGTTTTGTCTGTCCTAATTAATATAATTCTTATTCCAATTGTAGGTTTAACGGGTGCCGGTATAGGTACAGCAATCAGTTTCTTGATAATATTTATAATTAGATATATAGATACTAAGAAATTTATTGATATGAAGATATCTTATAAAAAATTTGCAATTGGAAGTGGAATAATAGTAATTCAAATTATTTTTTCGAAAATAATATTTAACAAAGGTCTTTTATTTACTTGTACATTCCTATTGTTTGTAATTCTATTGTTATTTACATTATTTTGGAATAGACCTCTTTTGAAACGATTAATATCAAAAATTCGATAACGAAGAATTTTTCGTTTGAGAGTAGTTAAAAATTTAAATAATTCAATTAATATTGAGTTGTTACGAATTTTTTTGAATCAGAATTACAAGAAGTAGAAGCAAAAGTCTATACGTGTTATTTTTCAGGAGAAATTGAAGTATTTAGTATTTATAGTGGAGGAAATTAATTAGTGAAAAAGAAAGTTTGTTTTGTGAATGACGATTTCTCTTTGGGAGGAATACAAAAGGTTAATGTCTATCTAGGAGAAGAATTAGTATTAAATAAACAAGATGTATATTTTTATGCATCTGCAATCAATCCAAAAAATTTTTATAAAATAGAAATTTCAAAATTATATTTAGCAAAATATACAATAATGAATAACTTGGATAATATTCTTCATAAAATTCAACGCAAAATTATAAAGAATCTAAATAGAGAATTTACGTTAAAAAAAAATGACGTAGTAGTAAAGAAATTAATTTCTTTTTTAAAAGAAAAAAATATAGATACTGTAGTACTTAATGGACCTATTTTTATCTCATACATTCCTTTTATTAAAGAAGCTATTCCAACTATTAAGTGTATTGGCTGGTTACATAATAGCTATAAAGTATATTTAGGGAATGATAAAAATTCTTATACTAGATTTTTTAGAAAATCATTTTTAAAAGGATTAGCTGTTTCTGATCAGAATGTTTGTCTCACTCATGAAGATCTATCTGCCTATCAAAAATTTAATAAAAAAACAGTCTGTATTTATAATCCAGTAACTATGAAGGTCAAAGGTAAAGCAGATTTAAACAAGAAAAATATTTCATTCTTATCTCGTGTTGCAGTTCAACATAAAGGACTAGATTATTTAGCGGAGATATCATCTATGCTTCCTAAAGAATGGACAATCAAATTTGGAGGAAATGGAAATAAAAAAGAAAACGAAACATTTAATAATTATATAGAAAAATATAATTCTAAAAAAAATATAGACTTATTAGGCGCTTTAGATGAATTTGGCGTAAAAAAAGTATTTGAAAATTCTTCAATTTATCTTATGACTAGTCGTTGGGAAGGAATGCCCTTAGTTTTAGCTGAGGCAATGAGTTTTGGGTTACCTATTATAGCATTTGATCAGACTGGTTCTAGAGAAGTATTGGGCAATGGAAAATATGGAATAATTGTTGAACAGGGAAATATCAATGAAATGAATAGTCAATTAAAAAGGCTAATTAGCAGTAAAGAATTAAGAGAAGAGTTTAGCAAAAAATCGTTGATACGTATAAATGATTTTAATATTGAATTAATTGCTCGAAAATGGCTAGAAATTATATGAAAACTAAATATAATTGATTAAATTTATATATTTTTTACGTGTTTTAATTTTTCTTTACTTCAGATTTACTATTGTTAAGTTAGTAACTAAGAACACCAAACATTTTTGTCTACTAAAATTAATGGGATACTTATTCCCTATTTTTCATTTAGTATATATCATTTATTTAGTGAGTAATAATTGAAAGACATTTATCATAAAAAAGTATTTCCCATTTTTTCTTGGGAAAGGTAAAAAATGAAAACTAATCAATTGAGTATATAATATTTTTTGAAGTTTCAAACGCGTGATATTTTCAAACGCGATTAATTAATAGTTTATTGGAGGAGTTACTATGCAAAAAGTTCGTAAAGCTATTATTCCGGCGGCTGGGTTGGGTACCCGTTTCTTACCGGCAACTAAGGCTGTTGCCAAAGAGATGCTGCCGATCGTTGATAAACCAACGTTTCAGTTTATTGTAGAGGAAGCGAAGGCTTCTGGGATCGAAGATATTTTGGTCGTGACGGGGAAGGCTAAGCGTCCGATCGAGGATCATTTTGATGCGAATCTTGAGTTGGAGCAAACTTTAGCCGCAAAAGGCAAGCATGAGTTGTTGAAGTTGGTGGAAGAAACCACTGATATCAACTTACATTTCATCCGTCAAAGTCGTCCATTGGGCTTAGGCCATGCGGTATTGCAGGCGAAGTCGTTTGTCGGAAATGAACCGTTTGTCGTGATGTTGGGTGATGATATTATGTTCGATCAAGTACCGCTAACGAAGCAATTGATGAATAACTATGAGAAGACGAATTCTTCGACGATCGCTGTGATGCAAGTACCGCATGAGGAGACGTCGAAATATGGGATCGTTGCGCCTGAGTCTCAACTAGGTAAAGGCTTGTACAACGTGAAAAACTTTGTGGAAAAACCAAAACCAGAAGAAGCACCAAGTGATTTGGCGATCATCGGTCGTTACTTGTTACGCCCAGAGATCTTCGAGATTTTGGAAAATCAACAGCCGGGTGCTGGCAATGAGATCCAATTAACGGATGCGATCGATACGCTGAACAAGACGCAGCGCGTGTTTGCTCACCAATTTACAGGGAAGCGTTACGATGTTGGTGATAAACTGGGCATGGTCCAAGCGAATGTCGAATTAGGCTTGAAACATCCTGAAATCGGCAATGATTTGCGCAAATATCTGAAACAATTAGCGAAAACTTTATAGGATTATCCACTTTATCTTAGCAGTGCTTCATTTTTTATTTTAGTTTGTTCGTTATATTACTTAACTAAAAATAGCAAGTAGGACTACGGCAGTTTTTCTGTCGTAGTTTTTTTGTTGTTTTAATAAAGTACTTCTCTTCTTATGTTCATATTAGTAACAATTATAATGTTGTTTATTTGCTTGATAATTCAGAAAAATCAATAAATTAAGATTTATAACTTTAGTTATGTATTATTTTAAAAAATATTTGTGTTATTACTTTTAATTTATATTATTATCATGTTAGTATTGTCTTATAAAATAAAATATTTTGTATAATATGACTATTTTTATTTGAAAAGAACTATGTTTTAAAGTTGCTTGTAGGTTTTTGAACAGAAGGAAGGGGAAAAAAATGAAAAAAAACTTTGGTAAATTGTTGCGCATAGTTTTGGCGATCCTGATGGTAATAAGTAATATAGGGTTCTTTAATATAAGGGCGGAGGCTGCCGTTGAATGGTGGGGATCAGGTCCCGATGCCGGTAGGAACAATGCAGTCTTAGGGAAGCGCTACCCAGCTAGTGATACAGGTAGCATCGCATTGAGCTTTGGATCGTATAGCACCGGAGGAAAAACACTTGGATCAAACTCAGTCTCGGGAGAAGCATTGTATGCTTTTTGTATCGAGATGGGTGTCGCAGTTAAAATGGATAACATGGCTAATGATGGAAAAGTAAACGATGCACTAGGCGCCTTTCTAGTGGACCACTTCATTAATCGTGGTACACCAACTGGTGCAGCATGGGATGCTTTATCAGAAGCTCAACAAAATGATTATCGTCTGACGCATGCGGCGATGGGAATGTATTTCCGTGATAATTACGAAATTGCTTCTACAAAGTCTACGTATACAGCGGCAAAAGCGAAATTAGAAAATCGTGATGATTGGAAACAAATCAGCGCTCGCTTACAAGAGATGACCAAGTATGCTGAAGGAAAGTTAGGCGCTTATTCTGGCACATTGACTTTTAATCAAAACCCAAATCAACAATCAGCAACTGTTGATTTCAGTATCAAAGCCAATGCAGGCAGTGGTCAGGAAATGAAGAACGTCGACCCTTATGATGTAACATTAACAGCGACGAATGGAACATTCACAAACAATGGCACATCGACATTGACATTCAAATCAAATGCTGCACCAACCATTACAGTAGTACCGACAGAGACAGGTGATGTAAGTGTCGCTATGAATGTCAAAGGGTTGCCTGGAACGAAGTTGACGAAATATTCATTTAGTGAAGGTCAAGATTTTATGATGTCTTTAATAGGTGATCGTCAAGATATCACTGTGACAGAAAAAGTTCCTTTGATCAAACCTTTCAAGATCGATGCGACAACGAGTGCACCTGATTTATTGAAAGTAGGAGAAAACTTAAAAGATGCCATCGATGTTAAATTGATTGGTGGCACAACATGGAGTTCTATCTTAGGTAAAGCTAACGAAAAAGTTCCAGCGAAGTTGATGCTTGATTGGTATTACTCTGAGACAGACTTTGGTGATACGTCATATCCATTAGAAAATTTACCGGAAGGTGTACAAAAATTAAACGATGCATCAGAAGTCATCGAAGTTACTAACACAGGTGTCTACGAGCATACTTCTGATATAGAGGCAACTAAATATGGTTTCTATTATCCAGTCATTCGTTTTGCTATTGATGACCAAGAAGGCTACCAAAATTACTTTGTAGCAGGTTCAGATTTCCAAAAGCCATTTAATGATAAGGATGAACAATCCTTAGTAAAATGGCAGCCTAAAGTTGTGACAGAGAATTTGATAGTTAATGATGAAAATGGTGCTACCGTTGAAGGTCATCGTTTGCCAGCTACAGGCGGTACAGTCAAAGACCGTCTGAAAGTGACTGATAATAAATCAGATCAAGAACTTACGATCGTAAGTAAGTTATATGGTCCATTCTTAACTAAACCAGATTTTATTAAAAACGGCAATCAGCATGATGGTGGAAAAGCAGTTACTATCCCTGGAAATGTTGAACCATATGAGACGGTTAAAACAGTCATCACAGGAAATGGCACGGTAGAAACGCCAGAAGTTACAATCGCTGAAGAAGACAAAGGCTGGTATGTCTGGGTCGAGTCAATCGAAGGTACGGATTATACTGAGCAATGGAACTCGCACTTCGGTAGTGAGAATGAGTATGTATTGGTACCGTGGGATCCTGGTATCACGACAAAAGTCTCTACTACATCTGCTCATGTGGGGCAACAGGTCCACGATCAGATCAAAGTTACTGATATGCCAGGTATGTGGGGCTTACTAGGTGATGGCGAGGGGAATACTGCCAATAAATACTGGAATACCCACCCTGAATTAAAAGGGAAAAACCAAGACCCATCATCAGATGGCGAATACAATATGCCGGATGGCTGGGGTGAGAGTAAAGAAGATACAGCGTTAACGGCAACGTTCACGATGTACTATTCACCAACGAAACCAGTTCAAGGTGATGTCCCAGAAGGTGCGGTCGTATTTGATACCGTGAAGGCACCGTTGATTTCTGGAAGTTTAAATACAACAGAATTCAAACGTTTCGATAAGCCGGGTTACTACACGGTTGTTGTGACTGGTGGCGATGACGAAGGACGTGTCGCGACTTTCCAAACAGATTATGGGATTCCTTCTGAGACTGTTCATGTAACAACTAATGAAGAATACTTCACTAAAGTAAATGAAGAACGTGTTCACATTGGTGATTTGGTCTATGATACATTGCATGTGACTGCTTCACCGATCAATAATAATGCTGAAGCAACATTCACACTGTACAAATACAGTGATAAAGCAGATAGTCTAGATTTCTCTAATCCACAAGAAATCGCAACATCAAGCAAACCAATCGCGATCACAAAAGCGGGAGAGTATCCTTCCAATACGAAAGGTCATGGTTTAGAAAACTTAACGATGGATTCAGTTGGAACATATGGCTGGGTCGTAACAGTAGTCGACAAGAGTGATGATGACAACGTACTATATGAAGGAACACATGGTGAGTATGGTGAAGTCTTCTCTGTGACCGAGGTCGACTTGAAGACAAGTGCCGTCGACAGTGAGACGGGCATGAACGAAGGGCTGGCAAGTGAGCGTGTGACGATCACGGATACAGTGACTTACACGGGCTTGATCCCTGGAAATCAATACACGATCTCTGGTGTCTTGATGGATAAAGAAACTGGCAAAGAATTCTTGACGAGTGAAGGCGATAAAGTCACTGCAACGAAGAACTTCACAGCCAAGGAAGCTGATGGCAGTGAAACGCTAGAATTCGTAATCAAAAAAGGTGATCTGGCTGGTAAGACGATTGTCGTCTTTGAATCATTAGAGTATCAGAATCGCGAAATCGCGGTCCACGCTGATATCGAAGATAAAGATCAAACTGTCAGCTATCCAAAAGTCGGGACGAAAGCTTCGCAAGTCTCTGGCTTGGAAGATGAGTACATCACGATCAAGGACCAAGTTTCTTATGAGAACTTAAGACTAGGTGTACCATACACAGTCAAAGGTGTCTTGATGAACAAAGAAACGAATAAACCATTTATGGTCAAAGATGAAAAAGGTGCTGAAGTGACGGTGACGGGTGAAGCAACGATCCCTGCAGAGCATGAAGGCAGCGGCATGATCGATGTGGAATTCACCTTCCCACGTAGTGCATTGACTGAAGATCTAGAATTAGTCGTCTTTGAAGAATTGTTCAACGTCGAGGGTAAATTGGTCGGCGAGCACAAGGATATCGATGACGAAGAACAGACGGTTCGTCAACCTGAGATCCGTACAAAAGCAAGTGACAAAGAAACTGGTACGAATATCGGATTGGCGACCGACAACGTGACGATCGTCGATGAAGTCAGCTATCGCAACTTGATCGTCGGCAAAACGTATACTGTCAAAGGTGTCTTGATGGATAAAGAAACTGGACAGCCATTCTTGACGCGTGAGAACAAAGAAGTTCGTGCAGAAAAAGAATTCACAGCAACACAAAGCAACGGCACAGTGAACTTGGAATTTGTGATCCAGCAAGGAGACTTAGCTGGTAAGACGATCGTTGTCTTCGAAGATCTGTATGAAGAGGGCAAGAAAATCGCGACTCACTCAGATATTGAGGACAAAGACCAAACGGTTCATTATCCAAAAGTCGGTACACAAGCTGTCGAATTGAGTGAAGATACTGATGAGACGGTCATCATTCGCGACATCATCTACTATGAGAACTTGATTCCTGGCGAGAGCTATACTGCTCGTGGAAAACTAATGTTGAAAGAAGCAAATGCGCCATTCACTGTTTTTGGCAGAGAAGTCGAAGGACATGCGACATTCGTAGCTAGCGAGACTGGCACAGGCTATGTGACGATGGACTTTGCTTTCAGTCGTAGCGTTTTGAGTAATGATGTGACGTTAGTCGTCTTCGAACGTATCTACGATGCTAGCGGTAATCTGATCGGTAAGCACGAAGATATCAATGACGAAGCACAAACATTGTCAATCAAAAAACCGACTGATCCAGATACACCAAGCGAACCTAATGATCCAAGCGAACCAGGAACACCAGGGGGCAACTTGCCAACGACTAAAGGTAGTACAACAACTGGTACGCCAAGTGGAAGCGGCGGAAGCAGCAGTGGCAGCAGCGGTGGTACATTGCCAACGACAGGTGAACAAGTAATGGAAATCCTTCCTTACTTAGGTGCCTTGATCATTATCGGTGCGGCAGCGATCTATTTCTATCAAAAACGCCGTCACGCAGAAAGATAAATCGTGATACAGATCAACTAACGAGTAGACTCTAGTCTACTTGTTGGTTGATTTTTTTTTACGTAAATCCGGAAGCAGGCAGTCTGTATTTTCGTCTTTTAGTGATCCTATTTATCGTGGTCAACATTCTTTCGACCAAGGATCGAATGGGTGATTCATTTATCTGAATATCCGCAGTGGATAGTGAATTAGTCGGCGAGGGATCGGCTGGAAAGTTTTGATCAGGTGTATCTTTCAGCTCAAAGATCGGAGTCTCGATCGTCGTCACGAGTTTGGCCCGGACAAGTTTGGTAAATAATAGGATGCCATCTTTTTCAAATAGGTCTAATTGGGCGATCTGCTCACAGTAAGTCCGCAGCTGAGCAGGCGACAGACTGGGATCGACATCCGCATAGGTCCATTGATGTTTTTTGCCGGTGCTATCTAAGAAAATCGCGACTAACTTGGTCGTGATCTTGTTATGAGTTGGGGTATGGATAGCAAGCATGGTCGATCCCTCCTGTCTTTGATGGTTTTAAGATACTGTTTTTTTCGGAAAAGGACGAAGGCGAATCTTGCTCGTTTGGAAGGATTTTGCTAGGAGATGCACGTAGAGATGCGGGGTCTAGCGATTGGGCGTGCAAGATTCTATCGATAAGTGAGCAATAGTTTTCAACTGTTCGTTAAGCTTTTCTTGGGAACTTGGGCTTTTTAATGCAGGGATAAGGTTCGTTTCGTATAATGGATGAAAAGGGGGAGATTGGGATGAAAAAAATCATCGCCGGCATCGTTTCGCTAGTCGCAAGTTATGGGATGGTCTATTACTTGGTCATGCCGACTTTAGCGAATTATCCCCGTTTGTATCGGGTGGCCCAGCGTTTTGAATATACGGATGAGGCTTTATGGCTGTTCATCTTTTTGAGTTTGTGGTTGTTTTACTGGCAGTGGGAACAGCGCAAGATGTGGAATGTTTATCTGTACTTATTTTACAGCTGTTATATTTTATTATTGTTCATCATGTTGTTTACCAAAGCTCGGTTGTATCATTCTTTTAATTTGAATCCATTTGAATTGTATCTTAACAATAAGCAGCAGGTCATTGAATTGATTTTGAATACGGGCTATTTTATTCCGTTGGGCTTTTTATACGGTTTTCGCGCGAGCAAAATCGAAGCTGTTGTGATCGCATTGGTAACGATCTTAGGAATCGAAACGATCCAATACGTCTTTTATATCGGAACATTTGATATTTGGGATATCATCACGAATTTCCTTGGCTGTATGATCGGTTACTTCTTGTGTCAAAAAGTTCGAACACGAATCAGCGGTTAGGCTCAGCTAACTGCTTTTTTATTAGCTGAAACAAAAAAATTGAATCGATGGATTGTTCATGATAACTTACAATTAGTAAGCGAGGTGGCTAGTGATGAAGTATTTGTATCAAGCAGGAAAACCAATCGGCAAAAAATTTATTTTGTTGCACGGCACAGGCGGTGACGAAACTTCTTTGATCGACTTGGCGCGGTTATTGGATGCCGACAGTACGATTTTGTCTTTGCGAGGTCAGGTAAAAGAAGATGGGATGAATCGTTTCTTTCGTCGCAATGGTTTGAATCAATTTGATTTGGTCAGTCTTGAAAAAGAAACGGATCAGTTATTAAAAGAGATCACTCGGATCAGTGCAGAAAAAGACATCGATTTAGCGGAGTGGATCCTTGTGGGCTACTCAAACGGGGCGAATATCGCGGCTCATCTATTATTGGAACGTCAAACGGCCTTAGCGCGAGGAATCTTTTTCCATCCGATGTCGCTAGGGGTGCACACCAAAGTCTTTGATCTGTCAGACAAGAAAGTCTGGGCTTCTTATGGCGGCAGGCGGGATCAGATCGTCAGTGAGACGTCCTTCAAGGACTTGGCCGATGCTTTTGACAAACGCGGGGCCGCATTAACGATAGCAGAAACCAACGGCGGGCACCAATTATTGATGGAAGAAGTCCAGTCAGCCAAGGCTTGGCTGAAAGAGTAGTGCTTCTGCTTTTTGATGTGGTAAAATAAGTCGAAGGGGTGCGGTAACGAAATGGCAGATTCATTTGACTACAAAGGTTTGACGCTGACACCAACGGATCTTGTGTTTACTGATCAAGAATTACAAAAATTATTGACCTTTGAAGGAGCGATCACTCATGAACGCTTGAAGGGCTATAAGTTTCACTACTTTTTGATGGGACAATACGATCTGGAAGGGTTGTTAGCAAAAATTGGCGGCGCTGAGCGCAAAGCTCGACGCATTTATCACATCACGGGGCAGCTGGTCTCAAGCAATCTGTCGGACATGACAGTAGATGGCTACTATATGCCGACCAACTGGGGCTTTATGCGCGTGGACAAATAAAAAATAAGCGGTGAAAGGAATTTTCCTTTCACCGCTTATTTTTTTGCGTTAATTAAAGATTCCCCAGCTGGCATCGATCCGTTTTTTGCCATCTGATTTTCCAGTGGCTAGATATGCATAAGTCCCATCGCTGCGTTTTTGGCGGATCCAAACATAGCCTTGTTCATGAGCGAAAGCATCATATTGGACAACGGAACCTGCGGGTAAAACAGCGATGCTTTGAGCACTCGTGCTGGGTGCCGTCCGCAGATGAATGGCACTTCCTAGAGTGAAGTAACCTTTTTCAGCGATGCCCCAAGCAGCGGGGCTGCCGGCTTTGCCAATGAAATAGCTCAAAGCCTTTTTGCCAGATAACCGATTGAGATCCAAAACACCGTTGTAGCCTGCTAAACGGCCGTTGGATGTGTATTGGTGCAGATCATACTGTTTATTGACTGTTGGATCGACACCTTGATAACTGCCAGTATTCTGGCCGTAACTTGGCAGCCAAAGGGCGTCGAACCGATCGACGGCTAGATTGAATTGCCGGTAAAGATGATGGGCGACATAGACGCCGACTTTTTGATTGGTCAATTTTTTCAAGGTTTGCCGATAGACCTCGACGCCGCCGCGCATGTCAGCCATCGATTGTTCCTCGACGTCTAACCAATAAAAACTTGGTTGGAAAATTTTTGCGCGCTCGTAAAAGGTTCGAGCTTCTTGTGCCATGTCTTCCTGACTCGTGCCGCGGACCCAAGCATAGACGGCCGTTGGGATACCCAAGTCTTGGAATCGTTGCAAGTGAGTTTGGTAATACTTGTCGCAATAAGCGGAACCATACTGGATACGGACGATCACATGGTCGATCTGTTTGGCGAGTTGGGCATAATTGATCTGGTCCGGATGTTGCCATTCACTGATGTCGATAATCATAATGCGTTCCTTCTTTCGCTAATTTTATTACATGATCATGTGACCATAGTCTGCCAAATGATCAGGCAAAAAGACAGATCGAATCTTGCTTAGTTGTTTCGATAGTCTGAACTATGTGTACGCTATGACGGGCTTTTACGAGAAAAAGGGTGCAGCATGATCTTTTTTAGTGCATGATTCATTTTCGAAAGTAATGGCCTTTTCTGGCATTTTTAAGTCGCCGGTAAATACAAAAAGCAAAGGAGACTTAAAAGATGCACGCAGAAAAAGCAGAACGATTTGTCCAACAATACGAAGCGCTATGCCTGAAAGTTTTGAGGGATTGCCGGGTATTTAGCAGCAATCCTGACTACGAAGATTATCTACAGATTTTACGGATCGCCTTATTTGAAAATTCTCTGCGTTTTGCAGACTGTCACAGTAAGCAAGTCACCCTGATCTATCATTTTTTACGGTGGCGTTTGCGCGATGCCCAGCGAAAACAGCAACGGCAGCAAAAAATTTTACAACGAGCAAAAAGCAACTGGCAAGAACGATCGCTCCTATCCGAGGATGATATCGAACGGACCGATCAACTTGCACATCTGTGGCCGAAGCTGAGTCTAGGGGAGCAACGTTTTCTTTATAGTCGAATACAGGGACTGACGTATCAGCAGATCCGCGAGCGTTATCACGTCAGTGCTGGAACAGTCTGCAATTGGAAAAAGCGACTGGTCCAACATTGGACAGAAAACGATGAAGCTTCTTGAACATCTGGAACGAAGGGTTCGTTAGTATTAGTGTAAACCGTCGCGACGTTTATAAATACAAGAAAGGAGTGTTTTGCGATGATCCAAAAATTAGGCAATAAGCTGCAAGTCCAACTGCAAAACGAGGAAGGTAAAAAACGCAATGTCAACTTTACAAATGTAATCGATGCCCCCGCCGAAGAAAAAGTGTTGCTGTTAGGAGAGATCATGGCCAATCTGTCAGCTGAGCACGACTTAGACAGTGTCGTCTTGACCCAACAATCACGCATCAGCAAATAACTTAGTAAGGAGGAAAATCAATGCTGAAATTATCGGCTACTTTTGCCAACAATGATGGAAAAGCTCACCAATGGAATTTTTCTGACCCCAATCGGAATCTATCCGACGATGAGATCCGCACCCAATTAGAAATGATGTGTCTAGTAGAATTGTTTGAAAAAGACGGCAAAAAACTCTTTGATACAGTCACTGGCGCCAAATACATCGAGACGATCGAAACCCAAATTTTTTAAATTTATCCAAGGCCTAGCGCAAGAAAAGCGCTGGGCTTTTTTTAGTTGTATAAAAGAAAAATAGCAGAAGTAAAAAATTTCTGTTTTAGCATAACGATTGTACGTTTATAGCAGTAATTTTAACTTTTCTATGATAGAATGCAAACGGATAAAACGATAGCTAGGAGATAGATCCATGTATACAAAAGAAGTATTCAATCATAAGATGAACCGCTGGGTCAATACTGATGCGGAAGATAAAGATGAATTAAAAAATTTATACCGGGATTATGGGATCGACAGTGATTTTGTCGAGTACTCACTAGATAGAAACGAACGTGCCCATTTAGATTATGACAAAGACAATGATGTTTTGATGCTGATCTTCAATGTGCCAAATCGCCGCAAGATCGATAACCATTATGAGACGGTACCGATGACTTTTCTCGTGGTGGATCGGACCTTGATCACCGTGACCAATCAACAAAGCAAATACTTGTATTTCAAATTTAAGAATTATTTGGACCGCAATCCTGAGAGTAGTTTGTATGAGTTTTTGTTTGGCTGTTTGTTCGTCATCTCTGACGAGTATTTCCCATTTGTTGAAGGGATGGATCGCGACCGTAAGCGCATCACCCAATTGTTAAAACAAAAAACTACCAAACAAAACTTATTATTACTGTCAGACTTAGAGACCGGGATCGTCTATTTTGTGACGGCTTCTCGGCAAAATGTCTTGTTAGTGCAACAAATCAAAACGCATGGCATTTATCGTCGTTTGACCGATGAAGAAAAAGAAGGCCTGGACGACGTGATGATCGAAGCCCAGCAATTAGTCGAAATGACCAAATTGTCTTCACAAATCTTGCAGCAATTATCCGGCACCTATAACAATGTCTTGAACAATAATCTGAACGATACGATGCGGATCTTGACTGTTCTGTCTGTCTTATTGACGATCCCGACGATCATCACTGGATTCTTTGGGATGAACATGCCGCTGCCATTACAAAACAATGCTTCTGGTTGGATGATCACGATCGGTGTCAGCGTCGTACTGTGGTTCGCACTGGCATATGTCTTTCGAAAATTGATGCGTTGAACTTGAACCTGTGGGACTTCCACAGGTTTTTTTGTCTGTAAAAAATTATTTTGTCTCGGTCTTGTTAAAAATCAGCCATTTTTCAGCATATTAAATTATTTTATTTCTCAGTTATGATAAACTTATCCTGACTAATAGTGGGTCTGTGACCGACGGGAGAAGGTGAAGGAATTGGGCAGACATAGCGAGCCAAGTGAGAGCAAGTTAAAAAAATATATCACAGTCGGTGTAGTGACTGCGGCGATTGCAGGTGTAGTGATTTTTGGTGCGGCTAAGCTTTTTAATAGTTCAGAAGAAGCGCCAACAGTTGCCACCAAAGCAACGCAGTCATCGACTGAAAAGAGTTCTTCGACACAAGTGAGTACTACAACAGAAAGTTCCGTCAAAAAAGCGGCTGAAAAGACAACTAAAAAGAGCAGCTCGACAACAAAAGCAAAAGAAACCAAAGCCAGCACGAGTAAATCAGCTAGTACAGAAAAACAAACGGCTAAGTTAGACGCGGCAGCGTTGATGAATAGTGCGGGAACGGTATCTTATGGTGTCTATTATTTTAAAGATAAAGCGACGTTTAACAGCGAGAATCCCCAACTGATGGTGGCAGCTGAGGTCATCAATGTATTTATCATGGATTATGCCCTGAACCAACCTGGGGGCAGCGAGCAAGTGATCGAGAATAAAAAATTGAGTGATTGGCTAACTCCGATGATCCAACAAAATGATATCGCGGCAACGAATGTTTTGATCGATCATTACGGCATGGATGCGATGAATGCCTACTTCCAAGACCAAGGGTATCAGGATACGCGGATCGAGCGGCGGATGTTGGATATCAATGTTCTCAGCACCGATAAAGAAAATTATACGTCGGTCAATGATTGTCTGGCGCTGTTGAAAAAACTTTATAGCAAACGTAAAAAGGCACCGCAAAAAGAGATGCTCCAATTGATGGAAGGGCAGCAGATCCGTAATAAAATTCCCGCTAAGATTCCGAAAAATATGACGATCGCGAATCTTTCCGGTGCGCAGCAAACGGTTGAAAATGATATCGGGATCGTATTTGATAAAGAACAGCCCTTTGCGATCGCCGTGTTTGCTAGTGATGTATCAGACATTGTGCGTACGCGGAC
Source organism: Enterococcus hailinensis (assembly GCF_045862035.1). Taxonomy (NCBI): domain Bacteria; kingdom Bacillati; phylum Bacillota; class Bacilli; order Lactobacillales; family Enterococcaceae; genus Enterococcus; species Enterococcus hailinensis. Next base: position 72,418 of record NZ_BAAFRV010000001.1, read on the forward strand.
AGCAATCGCTGAATTTAGTTTAGCCGCAAGTATGTTGAAATAGAAAACTTATCCACATCTTCTGTGGATAAGTTTTTTTGTCCTTACCAATATTCTGTAACGTTTGTATGTTTGATATGGTAAAATCGGGATAAAGAAAGCGATCGTAAAAAAATGATCGCAGCAAAATCCAAGGAGTAGATAAAAATGAAATATTGTCCAAAGTGCGGGGCGGAAAACAAGGACCAATCACGTTTTTGTGAAGAATGCGGGCATGCGTTCGAGTCTGGCGAAAATAGCCCGAAAAGAAATCAAGGCGTGAATTTGAAAAATAATTCAGAACCGAGTAATCAAGCTCCTAATCCAAAAGGGGGATTTCCGAAGTGGCTGATGGTATTAGCTGGGGTAGCGGTAGTAGCAGTCGTCGTTGGTGTGGGGCTAGCATTGGCGGGCGGTTCTAATGATGAAGCAACGACACCTTCATCTACTGGTGTTACATTGAACAGTACTTCAGCTTCCAACAAAATCGATCCAAGCAAATATGACAAGTTGATCGCAGAAGCGAAAGAATTGACGATCAATGGTGAGTACAAAAAATCTAATTTAAAATTAAGTCAGATCTCAGCGAGTGATCTAGGTCGAAGCGAATTTGCCTCGATTGCCGATGAAGTTGATGAATTGCAAGAAAAGAATGATGATGGCTTGAAAAATGATGAAAAAACTACCGATTCTAGTCAAAAGACGAGTGACTCAGCCAAATCATCTTCAGGCAGTGCCTTTAGCGGCGATTATGCGAAGTGGGCAAATACCTACTATTTCTATTATGCTCAATCAAGCCAAAAACAAGGCTCATTGACGATCGGAGCCAATGGCAGCGTAACGCAAAAAAATGTCAACGGGACGCAGTATTTTGGCCAAGCAACGATCACTAATGCTAGCGGCGATGTTTTGAGTTATGAAACCAATGATCAATACCCAATGGATATGCCGGATACAAAAATGATCAATCCAAATGTCCGTATCACAGTGACTTGGGATGCTGGCAGCACCCAGACGTATTATGGCTATGTATCCTATTCTTCTCGCCTAGCCTTGACGGATGGCGTCACTAAAAACGACGGTGTCAATGAAGTCTGGATATCATAAGTTCTGATCTTATATATAGAAAGAAGCTGAATTCGTTTGGGAAGACATATCCGACCTAAAAAAAGCCACCGATTCAGATTGTTTGGCATTGGCGCATGTTTTTTAGTGATCGCCGTAGCTTCTTATAGTGTCGGCCGTACTTTATTAAATCAGCCAACTAAATCGTCTGATGCTACTGCAAGATCAAGTCAGTCGTCGACAACGAAAGCAACGAGGACAACATCAAGTAGTACAATGTCTTCAATGACAAGTAGTATCCAAGCGACAACGACAACGACAACGACAACGAGCTCAGCGAGCGAACCGCGTGAAGAATTAGCTGTAAGTAATTTAGAAGCCAATGCAAGTCATGTTTACTACGGTGTTTATTATTTTAATAGTGGAAAAGAGCTATCCAGCAACAACTCAGCTCCCACGATTTCAGCAAGTGTCATTAAAGTGTTCGTGATGGAATATGCTTTGACCCAAGCTGATCCCAACGAAGTAGTAGACGGCAAGTCAGTGACTGATTGGCTGCTGCCGATGATCCAGCAAAGTGATAACGCCGCGGCCAATACACTGATCAGCCATTTTGGAATTGAAACATTGAATCAATTTTTCCAAACTCAAGGGTATCAGGATACTCGTTTAGAACGTTTGATGTTGGATAACGACGCTCGAGCACAAGGCAAAGAAAATTATACCTCGTTGAATGATTGTATGAATTTTTTGAAACGTCTTTATCAACAACGAACAACAGAGCCCTACGCTACGATGCTAGAAATCATGGAAGGGCAAACGCTTCGTACCAAAATCCCTAGCAAACTCTCAACGGATATCGTTGTAGCGAATAAAACAGGCGAGTTGGACAATGCTGAAAATGATATCGGCTTAGTTCTTACCAAAGACAATCCATTCGCACTCGTGGTCTTAACTCAAAATTTTACCAATACGGAAGCGATTCGTTCTGCTATCGGAGATGTTGCGTTATCAGCTGCAACTCTTAAATAAAAAAATCCTATCACTATTTAGTGGTAGGATTTTTTGCTAGTCAGAGACCGTTTTCAATGATACCCTTTTCATAGAATAATTAAATGAAATGGAGTGTTGTAACCCAATGGAAAAAGCAACTTTTTTGGATCAAATCAAGGATGGATTGATCGTTTCTTGTCAGGCTTTGCCAGGCGAACCTTTATACACAGAAAAAGGCGGGATCATGCCACTGCTAGCTTTGGCTGCTAAAGAAGGCGGTGCTAAAGCAATCCGAGCGAATTCCGTTCGGGATATCAAAGAGATCAAAGCACTGGTAGATCTGCCAATAATTGGATTGATCAAAAAACAATACCCACCAGAAGCACCCTTCATTACGGCAACGATGCAAGAAATCGACGAACTAGTCGCTTGTGAGGTCGAAGTGATCGCCCTTGATTGTACGTTGCGAAAACGCCATGACGGCCAAACGATCAGCCAATTTATCAAACAAATCAAAAATAACTACCCCAATCAATTATTGATGGCAGACATCGCTACCCTAGAAGAAGGCAAAAATGCTTATGCAGCTGGTGTGGATTTTGTTGGGACGACTTTGAGCGGTTATACACCTGAAAGTGCCGATCGGACTACAAAAGGTCCCGATTTTGAGCTGATGAAGAAATTAGTTGCACTCGATATTCCTGTGATTGCCGAAGGTCAGATCCAAACACCAGAACAAGCCAAACAAGCACAAAAACTTGGTGTTAGCGGTATCGTAGTCGGTGGTGCGATCACTAGACCAAAAGAAATCACGGAGCGATTTATTAAGGGCTTGAACTAGCGAATTGTAATAAATTATTAAAAATAAAATTTTAGCCTAAAAAAATAATTAATTTCTATTATACTTTTTGGAATGAATGTCCTACAATAGAACAGGTCATAGTGAATCATAAGCGCCTTTTCATGATTTTTTCAGTAAAAAAGTGTTAGGGTAGACCAGATTAGTTTAGTAGGAGTGGGAATATGAGTATTGCAATGGTATCGAAAATTCTTTCGATTATTGTGTTGAATTTAGTTTTAAGTGGGGATAATGCCGTCGTTATCGCATTAGCTACCCGGAAATTACCCGATGTATCACGAAATAAAGCAATCATTATTGGGACTGCTGGAGCAGTGGTGTTGCGGATAATCCTAATGTTGATCGCCGTAGAATTATTGACGATTCCTTATGTCAAAATCGTTGGTAGCGTCTTATTGTTTTATATCGCCTATGATCTATTACGTTCAAATGGTGAGGAAGCCAATGTCAAAAGTGAAACGACCTTCTTTTCAGCGGTGCGCACGATCATTATCGCCGATCTAGTCATGAGTTTGGATAATGTTTTAGCGATCGCAGGAGTCGCTGACGGACATTTCTTATTAGCTGTTTTTGGTTTAGTCATTAGTATTCCGATCGTAGTCTTTGGCAGTCAAATGATCTTGAAATTGATGGATCGCTTCCCATTCTTGATTTGGATTGGGGCATTATTGATTGCTTACACAGCCGGTTCGATGTTTGTTGAAGATGAGTTTATCCATCATGTATTACGCAGTCTCAGCAGCGGACACATCGTATCGATTGCTTCATGTGTATTGCTAGCAGCGATTTACTTTTTATTTAATCGTAAAGAATCATAATTAAAATTCGAAAAAACTGTCGCAGAATTGCGGCAGTTTTTTTATTTGGAAAAGTTTGAATCCACAATAGTAACTTGATCAATCAATAAAACAAAAAATATTGTGAATTAATCTACATTGTGAGAACGATTCTCTTTTAGAAGTATTGTGAGTAAAAAAAGCTTTCGTTATACTAAAGTTGATTATGAAAAGGGTTACATTCTTTTGGAAATCTGGAGGTGGAAAAATGGTTCGAATATGAAAATGACGATCTGTCCACTTAGAGGTTCTAAGGACTGTTTTTCCCTTCTGGAAAGATACTTCAACAGATGTGAATGGATGAATTTCTTTTTAGAAGAATTAATCGAAAAAGAAAGGATTGGAATACATGGATGTAAAGACAAGTTTACCGGAGATTTTTGATGATTTTGGCGAGGCACGCAGACAAGGATTTTTAGCAGTCAAAGAGATCAAAGAAAAAGGCGTACCAGTCGTAGGTGTGTATTGTACTTTTATGCCGGAAGAGTTGGTACTAGCAGGTGAGGCGATCCAAATCAGTTTGTGTTCGACTTCCGATGAGACGATTCCTGATGCTGAGGAAGACCTGCCTCGCAATCTTTGTCCGCTGATCAAATCTAGTTATGGCTTTGGCAAAACCGATAAATGTCCGTATTTTTATTTTTCTGATTTAGTGGTTGGCGAGACGACTTGCGACGGCAAAAAGAAAATGTATGAATACATGGAAGAATTCAAAGAGACCTATCTGATGCATCTGCCTCATACGCGTACGAGTGAAGCCAGTAAGCAATTATGGTACAGCGAGATGGTCCGTTTTAAAGAAAAATTGGAAGACTTTTTACATGTCGAGATCACGGATGAGAAAATTCGAGCGGCAATCAAACTGAAAAATCGTGAGCGTCAAGCAAAGCAGAATTTTTATCGTCTGGGTCAATTGAATCCGCCAGGGATCAGCGGGCAAGAAATTTTCAAAGTGATGTATGGTTCACAGTATAAATTTGATAAGGAAGAAGTCATCCAGATGTTAGAAGAAACAACTGCTAGAGTCAAAGAAGACTATGCGGCAGGTAAACGTCTGGATACCAAACCAAGAATCTTAGTGACGGGCTCTCCGATGGGAGGTGTGACTGAAAAAGTGATCCGTGCGATCGAAGAAAATGGCGGTATCGTCGTGGCCTATGAGAACTGTACAGTGGCAAAAGCGGTTGAGCGCTTGGTGGATGAAGAAGAAGCCGATGTGTATCAAGCATTGACGGATAAATATATCAATATCGGCTGTGCCTGTATGGCAAACAATCAACCGCGGAAAGATTTATTAGGCCAAATGATTGATGACTATCAAGTCGATGGCGTGATCGATATGGTTTTACAAAACTGCATTCCTTTTTCGGTCGAATCGTTAAAAATCAAACGCTTCTTGAATGAAGAAAAAAATATTCCCTATCTGTATTTAGAAACAGATTACTCGACGGCTGATATCGAGCAGATCAATACACGAGTAACTGCCTTTATTGAAATGTTGGAAGAAGAGCTTTTATGTACACGATAGGCTTAGATTCAGGATCGACTACAACCAAAGGAGTGCTTTTTTCAGCGGATCAGCTTGTCGATCGCTATTTGATCCCTACCGCCGGCAATCCTAGAGGGGCGATGACTGAAGTCGTGGACTATTTTTAAAGACCGGCATGGATTATCCCAAGTGAAGTTAGTGACTACCGGCTATGGTCGAAAATTGATCCCAGCTGATCTAGTCGTCACTGAGATCACTTGTCATGGCAAAGGGGCGGAATACCTTTTTCCTGGAGTGACTCAAGTCATCGATATCGGCGGGCAAGATTGTAAAACGATCCAATTAAATGGCAAAGGCAGTGTGACTGAATTCAGTATGAATGATCGTTGTGCAGCTGGAACAGGGCGTTTTGTAGAAGTAATGATGCGAACACTAGGGGAAGAGATCGCTGATTTAGATACCTTTGTCCAAGCAGCAACACCGATCACGATCAATAGCATGTGCACTGTTTTCGCGGAATCAGAAGTTATCAGTTTGATTTCAAAAGGGGAAGAACGGGAAGATATCGCACTAGGTGTCCTACATTCGATTGCACAACGAATCAGTAGTCAATATTCAAAATTACGACCAAAACATGGAGAAACAATTTTATTTACGGGCGGTTTATCAAAAAGTACAGCTTTTTCTGAAGTACTGGCGAACTACGTTTTAGCCCCTGTCCAAACAGATGAGCTGTCCCAGTTTGCGGGAGCTATCGGTGCTGCTCAGATCGGAATCAAAAAATTGTAGCAAAAAAGACCGTCCTATATTTTAGGGCGGTCTTTTCACGTGAGTAAAATTAAAGAGATGCTAGGGAAGATAAGGTCTTACAAAGGCATCATTTTTCGGTCTTGTTTCAGCGATGGCAATTTGTTCAATGATTTGCTGCAAGGTGATTTGGGTCATCTCAGCTTCGACTGATGCTTGCAAGCGAGTATAAGTCGAAGTTAAAACAGCTTGAATATTCGCCCCTACGACACAATCGGGATTGGTCTTGGAATCGACTTGGATCAGATTAGTATTGCCTTCGATACTTTGATAAATATCAAATAGGGTGATTTCATTTGGCGTTTTCGCAAGTGACGGTTTTGCTTTTCCCGTTTGGGTAACGATCAAATTGGCTTTTTTTAAATGACTCATGATTTTCCGGACATTGGCAGCGTTGGTTTCAACACTGCTGGCGATCATTTCACTGGATAAGTAAGTGGTGTCTTTAAATATTTCTATGTAAGCAAGGATATGGATCGCATCACTGAATTGAATAGAATATTTCATCGGAACAGCGCCTTTCAGTTTTTTTACTTGACTAATACTACCATACTGTTTATTGTAAAGGTGTAATTTATAATTGTACAGCAAAAAATTCAATCATTAAAATAGAGGAGTGGTTATAAGATGACCTATTTAGTAACAGGAGCAAATGGTAGTTTTGGTGGACTTGCATTAGATTTTTTAAAAGAATTCGTTCCGCAAGATGAAATTTATGCATTAGTACGCAGTGAAGAAAAAGGGGCCGCTTTGAAAAAAGCTGGTTTTAATGTGAAAATCGGCGATTATGCAGATCGCACATCTATGAAAGAAGCGTTGAGCGGAATTGATCGACTATTATTTGTTTCAGGAGCACCGGGTAATCGTCAAGCAGAGCATGAAAATGTTGTGAGCGCAGCTAAAGAAGCTGGAGTTTCTTATATCGCTTATACAAGTATCGCAAATGCGAAAGACTCAAAAAGTTCTTTAGCCCCCGATCATATTTTTACTGAAAAAGTTATCGCAGAATCAGGAATCGCACATACGTTTTTGCGAAATAACTGGTATCTAGAAAATGAAATGCCGATCATTGGTAGTGCATTGGCTAGCGGAAAATTTGTCTACGCTGCTGAAGAAGGTAAGACAGGTTGGGCATTAAGAAGAGAATACGCTGAAGTAGCCGCCAAAGCCGTGGCAGGAACTGAGTATCCTGAGATTTTAGAATTATCCGGTGAACCGATCACGTATGCTGCACTAGGTGAAGCTTTAAAGGAAGCAACTGGTAAAGATATCGAAATCGTAGCTTCTTCTGATCAAATATTCGTGGATAGCTTGGCCGCTGCTGGGTTGCCGCAGTCCGTGGCTGAGATGTTTTTGACTTTCCAACAAGATATCAAAGCAGGGCATTTAGATGTTTCATCAGCTGATTTTGAAAAAGCTTTAGGTCGACCTTTAACCAGCCATGTAGAAGCACTAAAAGAATTATTAAAATAAATAGAAATGAAAAAAGTCCTGGATCAACTGATCTAGGACTTTTTTGTCGATTTGATAAAGATAAGTCACTCTGTCGTACTTGAAGAATGTCTTAATTGTCTAATGGCTAGCGTAGCTGCCGGCAAATAAAGAAATAAAAGCGAGGCACGTTGCCAAAAACCACGGGTGGTCGTTAGTAGATCACCGATCACTGGTAAATAATACGCCGCAAATAAAATCAAAGTAATAACCGCGATTACTAAACAAATAAGATAAAATCCGGCCAGACCTTTCTTTCCTTTTAGTGAGGATTCATAGGCCAATAATAACGGAACGAACATCATTGCGACCATGGCGATCCCTGAAAAAGCAGCATGTAAAAAATAGGCAGGGCTGAAAAAATTCGCTGATTCTCTGATATGAACAATGCCAGTCAAAATACAGTCTCCAAAACCATAAAGTGCAATCGCGCCAGTCAAGATTTGAGCCATCCGCTTTGATTCAGCCGCAAAAAAAGAATAAACACCGAGACTTCCTAAAATAAATAAGGACCCAGTAAGAACTGAACCGTGATTGAAAGTTGATTGAACAGGACTGCTTGCTTCACCTAGTTGACTGATCAACATCGTCATTTGATCAAAACCAGGATAATCTGGACCTAGAAAATAGGGAAGCGAAAAATCACCGATGACTGCTAGAAGTAAAAGCAGCGGCGGGATTTTTTTAATGATCGTCATAAAAAGCTCCTTCAATTGTTTCTTTTATCATACGTCAGATTTAAGAAAACCGCGAGTCAGAGCGATTAAGAGAAAAATACCTAGCAGAATCTCTGCTAGGTATTTTTTATAATTCAAGTAAGATCGTCATGAGCGCGAAACCTTCTTCAGCTAGTGCGCCAAAAAATAAAATCAAGCTGTCGATGAATAGCACACTCATGTTCACCCCAAACATCACGGCTAATTTCTCCAGACTATCTTTGATTTTTTTCTCTTTAAAATAAATAGAGAAAAGATAAAGATTGACCAAAGCCATCAAAATAGTTGAGAGAATCATCGCAGTTTTCATAAGTGTACCCCTTCACTTGGTTAAAAGTAATCGTTTTTTATACTGTTATTATACCCTAACCTTAATAAGAAAAAAGCGTTTTAATGAAAAAGTGTTTTTTTCACAAAAAGCATTTAAAATCGTCCAAAGCGAGTAAACATTTATCTTTAGTTGAAAAAAGTGCCTGACTTTTGCCCACACGTCCATTATACTGTAAAACAGCTGACAAATGAAAGGAGTGGGACGCATGGATTTTGCGACCGCCGATTTTGATTATTATCAAAGAACGATCCGCAACATGTACCAAAAATATTATTGGAAACGAATCAGCTTATGTGCTGCAGCATTATTGATTATTGCTGCTTACAGCTTTTTTTTCGAAGATCATTTTTTATTGAATCTTTTAATGATCGCTATTTTAGCCGGAGGATTGATCTACTTGATCATCCAACAACGTAAATTTCCTGAGATCTATCAAGCATTTCTAGCTATGAATCAACCGGAAGCAGAAATTGTTCAGATCGAAGAAACAGAGTATAGTTATCAAGTAATGGATCATGACAAAGTAGCTATCAGCAAGAAAAATGTCCGCAATCTGCCGTCAAACAATAAACGCTATACGATGATGGTTGGTTTCTCAAAAGCTTTCTTTGCGAACGAGCCTTTACAGATCGTTTATTACGATATATTAGAGTTGACTTATGAAGAGAAGTTTCGCTTGAAGCGCAACGGCTATAGTTCAATGCCGCGTTTTTTACGTCGTTTTACTTGGGGAAATTTAAAAGCCAGTGCTGGCAATGCTGTCAGTTTTATTTTCGGTAATCTGTTTCTTTTATTTATTTTATTCCGTTTGCTGCGTTATCTATGGTCATTTCTTCAAATGTTTCTTTAGAAAATTTCACCTGATTGATCGACGTATTTAGTTTTTTTATGTCCATTTTCTTTTTAGAAAGATCGATTAAGCAAAAACGAATGAGAAAAAGCTTTTTTAGATTAAGGTTATTTTAAAAAGTAGCTGAAATTAATTTATTGACTTCTCATTTTTAAAGTGCTAAATTTAAGCCAATCAATTAAGGAGGTCAGAACTCATGACAAACAACATGACAGTGATGAACAATCAAACAGTTAAATCAGCGTGTTGTTGTATGATGCAAAAAAACATCATACCGTTTTGTCATGCCTATTAACTGTTCTGGACTCGTTTAAATGAACTTTATTTTTAACGATTGCAAGAGGTACAGCTTTAATAGCTTGTACCTCTTTTTTGTATTTAAATCTGTCCTAATGAAGAAGGAGGAGTTGCCATGTGTTGTCGCAGCGCTCTTGAAAGACTTTAAAATCGAACTGATCGATGAAAAATTTTTGGATAAACCTAAAAAATAGGAGGAAACAACTATGAATTTATCAACAAAATTGATCCACGGTGGTATCAGCGAAGACCCATTGACAGGTGCAGTGAATGTTCCAATCTATCAAACATCAACCTATCGTCAAAAGAAACTTAGGCAACCAGGTGATTTTGAATATTCTCGTTCTGGTAATCCGACGCGTCTCGCATTAGAAGAATTGATCGCTGAACTCGAAGGCGGCGTGAAAGGTTTTGCTTTTGCCTCAGGCCTTGCCGCGATTCATGCGACCTTATCGATTTTTAAACCAGGTGATCATTTGATTCTGGGAGACGATGTTTACGGCGGAACTTTCCGTTTGATGGATAAAGTCTTTAAACCTTTGGGATTAAGTTATACAATGGTGGATAGTCGAGATATCTCTGCTCTTGAAAGTGTCGTAACGGATCAAACCAAAGCTTTACTTTTGGAAACACCAAGCAACCCGTTATTGAAAATCATCGATATCGAAAAAAGTGCCGCTTGGGCTAAAGAACATGACTTGTTGACGATCGTCGATAATACGTTTGCGACCCCATATCTACAACAACCGTTGGCACTTGGTGCAGACATCGTTGTTCACAGCGGAACCAAATATCTAGGTGGTCACAGTGATTTGGTAGCAGGCGTTGCCACGACGAACAATGAGGAATTGGCTGAACAGATCGGCTTCTTCCAAAATTCGATCGGTGGGGTCTTAGGACCACAAGATAGTTGGTTGTTACACCGCGGGATCAAAACACTAGGCGTCCGAATGGAAGCTCATCAAAAAAATGCCGCTGAAATCGCGAGCTTTTTAGTCGACAATCCCTTGGTAGCAAAGGTATACTATCCAGGTTTGAGTGATCATCCCGGACATGAAATCGCCGCAAAACAAATGCGTGGTTTTGGCGGTATGGTGGCCTTTGAATTAGCGGATGAAAGTACCGTCGCTTCATTCGTTGAATCATTGGAAGTCATTACGTTAGCCGAAAGTTTGGGTGGTGTTGAGAGTTTGATCGAAGTACCAGCTGTGATGACGCATGCATCGATTCCAAAAGACAAGCGGGAAATTTCCGGAATCAAAGATGGTTTGATACGATTATCAGTAGGAATAGAAGATATTGAAGATTTAAAAAATGATTTGCAACAAGCGTTGGAGGGAAAGTAGAAAAATGAAAAAATCACTTATTGCCGTTGCTAGTATTTTAGCAGTAGGAGTCTTGTTTTTAGCAGGCTGCCAATCAAAATCAGATGACAGCAGCGATTCAAGCTCGAAAAAAGTTTTAAGAGTCGGGACAGAAGGTACGTATTCACCATTTTCTTATCGTGATGAAAACGATAAATTAACTGGTTTTGACGTAGATGTAGCCAAAGCTGTCGCAAAAAAAATGGACTATGAAGTTAAATTCGTAGAAGCACCATGGGATTCAATGTTAGCTGCTTTTGATGCAAAGAAAACAGATGTCGTGTTCAACCAAGTATCGATCACTGACGAACGTAAAGAAAAATATTTGTTCAGTACACCTTACTCTGTCTCTCATCCAGCATTGATCGTCAACAAAGATAATGACGACATCAAAGATTTTTCTGATTTGAAAGGGAAAACTGCAGCTCAATCATTGACAAGTAACTATGCTCAAATGGCAGAGGACTTAGGCGCAGATATTTCTAGTGTCGATGGTTTCAGTAAAGCCGTTGAATTAGTCGGAGACAATCGTGCTGCTGCAACCTTGAATGATGATGTTACTTACTATGATTACTTGAAACAAAAACCAAATGCACCAATCAAAATCGTAAAAACATCAGATGAATCAACAGAAGTGGCTGCGATGTTCCATAAAGATGATAAAGACTTAGCAGATAAAGTCGACAAAGCAATCAAAGAATTAAAAGAAGATGGTACATTGACGAAATTATCTGAGAAATATTTCGATAAAGATATCACTAAATAGGTATATCTCCTTTACCTCTTGTCGCTATGCGGCAGGAGGTAAAAAGGTATAGTCTGGAAATGTTGTTGATAAAGATAATCGACAGCTTATTATGAACGAGGGGTAAACAACATGGAACGAATACTTGATATTATTCAAAGCTCAGCATTGCCATTATTTTGGGCGCTGATCAAAATGACGATCCCATTGACCTTGATCTCTTTTGCACTAGGGATGATTTTAGCATTGGTCACGGCTTTGGCTCGAATCTCTAAAAATCGCTTGATCAACGGGATCTTTTTTATTTACGTTTGGATTTTCCGCGGGACACCGTTACTTGTCCAACTATTTATTGTCTTCTTCGGATTGCCATCTGTCGGGATCCAAATGGATGCTTGGACAGCAGCAATCTTGACTTTTTCATTGAACACAGGTGCATATGCTTCGGAAAACATCCGCTCAGCATTATTAGCGATTCCTCAAGGACAATATGAATCCGCTGCGTCACTTGGCATGAGTCGCTGGCAGATTTTATACCGCATCATTGCACCGCAAGCCTTTAAAATTGCCTTGCCACCATTGTCAAATAACTTTGTCAGCTTAGTAAAAGATACCTCATTAGCTGCCAGCATCACGATCGTAGAAATTTTTATGACGGCTCAAAGAATCGCCGCTCGTACATACGAACCGTTACTGCTTTATTGTATGGTCGCTGTGTATTACTTGATTTTCTGTACTCTTTTAAATTATCTACAATCTGTACTTGAAAAACGGATGGTTTATTAGGAGGAGGAACAGACAATGTTAACAATTGAAAATTTAAATAAAACATTTGATGGCAATCATGTATTGAAAGACATCAACCTAACCTTCCAACCAGGTGAAACAACTGTGATCTTAGGACCATCTGGATCTGGAAAAAGTACCTTATTGCGTTCAATAGATCTATTAGAAACACCCGATAGCGGAACAATCACGATCGGTGACGATAAATTGACGTTTCCGCAAAAAATCGCCTTTTCTCAATTAAAAAAATACCGCGGACATTTTAGTATCGTGTTCCAAGCGTATAATCTTTTCCCACATTTTACGGTCATTCAAAATGTGATGGAAGGACCGACTCAAGTCAAAAAAGTTTCAAAAGAACAAGCTCGGATTCAAGCAGAAAGTTTGTTGAAACAAGTTGGTTTATCCGATAAAGCGAAAGAACGTCCAAGCCAATTATCTGGTGGACAGATGCAACGGGTTGCGATTGCACGAGCACTAGCGATGGAACCAGAATTTATGCTTTACGATGAACCTACGAGTGCATTAGATCCTGAGTTGGCACAAGAAGTGTTATTAGTCATCAAAAAATTGGCCGAAACAGGAAATGGCCAAATCGTCGTGACGCACCATGTTGAGTTTGCACGAAAAGTTGCTGATCGAATCGTCTTTTTAGAAGATGGCGAGATCACCTTTGATGGCGATACCCAATCATTCTTTACGAGTGAGAATCCACGTATCAAACGCTACTTGCAACAATTATTATAAGAAAAAGGATGTACGACCATTTTGTCGCACATCCTTTTTTTGTTGATTTAGTTTTTATTTGTTTCAATCGTTCCTTTAGGTTGTTGGATTTTGACGATAATCAATTTTGTGATTTCCATCAAGACAACAGCTATTACTGCTAAGCCAAGTGCCATGCTGATATCGTTGATTGTAAATGTTGCCGGGATAGCAAAGACTTCTCTTAATCCAGGTAATAGTGTCAAGCTGAATAATCCAGCACACACCACTACTGCTAACGTGACCATTTTATTACTGAAGAAACCAGCTTGGAACGACGTTTGAGTATTTGAACGCGCCGCAAAGGTCTGTAACGTCCGGCTTAAAATCAAGGTTGAAAAGGCCATTGCTACACCGATCTCAGCTGATTGTTGGTTACCGATCCATTGAGCTGTGATCACGGCAGCTGCAATCAAGATTCCGCGATAGGTCACAGAGGTCAATGTCTTACCAGTAAAGATCCCGCTGTTAGGGTCACGAGGCTGGCGTTGCATGATCGTTGGCTCGGCCTTTTCCATTCCTAAAGCGATCGCTGGCAACGAGTCATTGACTAAGTTGATGAACAACAATTGTAACGCTGTAAATGGATTCGCCCAACCAACTACTAAGGCAAAGATGATCGAGATGATCGCACCTAAGTTGCCAGCGAAGAGGTAAGCGACCGCTTTTTTGATATTATCAAAGACATTTCGTCCGACTTCGACGGCTTTGATGATCGAAGCGAAGTTGTCGTCCGTCAAGACCATCGAAGCAGCATCTTTAGCTACGTCTGTTCCAGTTCCCATGGCGATCCCGATATCCGCTTGTTTTAAGGCTGGCGCATCATTGACTCCATCACCAGTCATTGCTGAGATTCGGCCTTTATCTTGCCATGCACGAACGATTCTGATTTTGTTTTCAGGTGAGACACGAGCGTAAACTGTCGTGTCTTCTAATTGTTCCGTTAATTCGGTTTCTGTTAAACGATCCAATTCAGCCCCAGTCAACGCTTGATCCCCGGGTTGGAAAATCCCGATCTCTTTGGCGATCGCGACCGCAGTCGTTTTGTGGTCACCGGTGATCATGATTGTTTGGATACCCGCTGAATTCGCATCGGCAACGGCTTGGAAAACTTCTTCTCGCGGCGGATCGATCATCGCCATCAAACCAACAAGGACCAATTCTTCTTCATCTGCTAAAGTGATCTCTGTAGTTGAAACTATTTTATAAGCAAAGGCTAAGACACGCAACGCGCGCTCTGAGAAAGCTTCATTTTGCTTTTGAAATTGCGCTTTGATTTCTGGTGTCATAGGAACGATCTGGTCATTCAATAGGACTTTAGTACTGCGTTCAAAGACAACATCGGGTCCGCCTTTTGTCAGCATCATTTTTTTCTGATCGATCGTGTGTAAGGTCGACATCAATTTACGATCAGAATCAAACGGCAATTCATTTTCACGAGGATATTTCTTACGCAGTTCACGATACGATTGGTTTTGTTTTTCACTAAAATCGATCAATGCGATCTCCGTTGGATCACCTAGCTTTGTGCCATCTTCACTGATCGAAGCATCGTTAGCTAAAACACTGATTTCAACTAAACGCTGTTCGTCTTTGTCCCAATCCATTGGATCATTTGGGAATTCACCAACTTGACCATTCGCTAAATAATGATCAACGATCGTCATTTTGTTTTGAGTAAGCGTTCCAGTTTTATCGGTACAGATCACGCTAGTAGAACCAAGCGTTTCAACTGCTGGTAATTTCCGGATGATCGCATGCTGTTTAGCCATTTTCTTTGTTCCTAATGATAAAACGATCGTCACGATCGATTGTAATGCTTCCGGGATCGCAGCTACCGCCACCGCTACCGCGAACATAAAGGCATTGACGATATCTTGAGTCATATCCGTAGAACCATCTAAGAAGATTCTTAGTAATTGAACACCTAAGATAATCAGTGACAAGATCAAGATCGCAATACTCAATTTTTTACTAAAGCTATCTAAGCCACGTTGTAATGGTGTTTTTTGTTCAGTCGTTGATTCTAATAAGCCAGCGACTTGACCAATTTCTGTTTCATTTCCAGTGGCAGTGACTAAGAATTTTCCACGACCATAAGTGACGATCGTACCGCTGAAGACCATGTTGATCCGATCGCCTACAGGAGCTTCATTGGTTAAAGTCGTTAATTCTTTTTCTGCCGGCGTTGATTCTCCGGTCAGCATACCTTCATCGATTTTCAATGAACCCGCTTCTAGTAAACGGCCATCCGCAGGGACGTAATCGCCTGCTTCTAAAATCACGATATCACCTACGACAATATCTTTTGCTGGAATACTTTGCTCTTGACCGCCACGCAAAACGCTGGCATCAGGTGCGGATAGTTTTTTCAACGCATCCAATGAGCCTTCTGCTTTTTTTGTTTGAATGACACTGACAACAGAGTTTAATAATAAGACCGCAAAAATTACTAATGATTCTACATGAGCACCCATTACCATTTGGACGATCGCTACAATCAGTAAAACGACAACCATCGCATCTTTAAATGTGTCTAAGAAGAGCGCAAGAGTCGATTTTTTCTTTGCTTCTTTTAATTGGTTGGGACCATTTTCCTGCAGCCGTTGCTGCGCTTCCGTCTGGTTCAAGCCTTCTGGCGCGGTATGTAGTTCTTGCATCAATTCAGGTGTTGCTTTTTGATAAGTTGTTTTTGTCAATTTGGATCCTCCAATTTTTTTATTCACTTGAGTTGGTCATTTTTCGACAAAAAAAGACCTAAGGCAAGTGTTCACACTTGTCTTAGGTCTCACCATTTCATACGATACCAGAAAACCATCACTGGTTGACTTACTGTTGACATCGCAACAACAATGTTGCCGATTACTCCCCTAAGGTGTTATTAATATATTTAAAGAATAACGAAATTAAATAAAAAATGCAAGATAAAAACGCAAAATATTTCAATAAAATAGTTGAATGTAGCTAAAATAGCGTCAAATCAAACCGGTTTAATCCTTTTATTTTTTATTAAGTTGTTATTTTCCAGCGACGATCGTTTTGATGGTACTTGCATCCAAACCTTTTAAGACTTGGATCACCATTTCTCTAGCCGCATCAAAATCAGCAATGCTGAACATAGTTTGGTGCGTATGGATATAACGTCCGCAAACACCGATAACGGTACTTGGGATTCCTTGATTTGCGGTGTGTGCTGCGCCAGCATCGGTACCGCCTTTAGAAACAAAGTATTGATAAGGAATATGATGCGTCGCAGCCGTATCTAATAAATATTCCCGCAAACGAGGCAGTAAGATCATACCAGGGTCTTGGATCCGCAATAATGTTCCTTCGCCTAAATGGCCAAAGGTCCCGTTGGTTGTGGTTAGGTCATCTGCTGCTGAACAGTCGACTGCGAAAAATAAATCGGGATCAAATTTAGTAACGGCTGGTTTTGCTCCGCGCAGTCCAACTTCTTCTTGCACATTCGCACCAGCAATCAAAGTGTAATCAAGGGTTTCTTTTTGCAAAGCTTCCAAAGCTTCTAAAACGACTGTACAACCATAACGGTTATCCCAAGCTTTGCTGATGATATTTTTTCCGTTTGCTGTTTTAACAGTTTCGGTTTGTGGGACGATCGTATCACCGGGTAGGACACCAAAAGCCAATGCTTCTTCTTTTGATTCAAAACCGGCATCAAATAAAATGTCTTCTACTTTCACTTGCCCTTGGCCGCTTGTACCTCGCAATAAATGCGGTGGGACAGAAGAGGAAATACAAGGGTAATTTCCGTTGGCTGTTTTTAATGTAAAGCGTTGAGCCGAAACGACGTATGGGTTCCAGCCGCCTAAAGGAACAACTTTGAATAGGCCGCGCGGAGTGATCTCAGTCAGCATAAAACCAACTTCGTCCATATGAGCTGCCACCATGACACGCGGTTTGTCAGCTGCCGCATGTCGCAAACCAAAGATTCCACCCAATCCATCTTGTTGGACATCATCGACTAAAGGGGTGATCGCTGTGCGCATATAGCTGCGAATATCTTCTTCAAAGCCACTTGTGCCTTGTAATTCGGTCAATTCTTTGATCCGTTGAAATGTTTTTTCTTCCATCTAGGTCATCTCCTAATTTCTACTGAATACCGTTTCCATTATAAACGTTTGGTACTTGAAAATAAATCAATTCGAAAACTAGCGATTGCTGATTGTCTTTTTCATGGGCTGAACCAAACGTTTTTTCGGTGATCGCATCTACTTGCTCCGCAAGAAAGTCTAAAGCAAAATAATCATGGAAAAAGCTTTTTGTGACCCGTTCCGTTTTTGTATATTCAAAACACTTCGTTTGAAAAACGATCTGTTCTTCTTCCAAATAGTGTTTATAGCGTTGATTCAAAAAGAGGTCCGGATTCTTTTCTTCAAAAGGCGAGAAAAGCTGGTCTTCATCTTTGATAACGCGCAGGAGCAATACCCATTTGCGGCTAGCCCGACAACAGGCTAGCAGGTCGTCTTTTGTCTGCAACACCGGATTCATTGCTGAAAAAACAAGATCGTAGGGCTGATTATTGTTAGTTAGAAAAATGGTTTGTTCTTGTTGGACCAGGGTTACATTTTTAGCCGCTTTAGCAGCGGCGATTTTTAGCATCTCCGCTGAAATATCGACCAAAGTGTATTTTGCAGTAAGTGATTGGAATGCCTCTAAATATCGTCCTGTTCCACCAGCTAAATCTAAAAATGTCGCGCAAGGCAGTATGTTTTGTTGAATCAAGAATTCAGCCAGATCGTCAGCAATCGGAAAGCTGGATTCTTGTTGGATCTCTTCGTATTCTTCAGCAAACTCATCCCAAAAAGCCTGCCATTCATTTAGCTCGTTTGTCATAGAATGCCTCTTTCTATTAGTAGTATTTGTTTAGTATACAATGGAAAAACAGGGAAAGGGCATCAAATGATCGATTTGTTGAGTGACGTCCAAAGATGGTAAACAAAAAGAAAAACAGATAGGAGCTCAGCTATGGATATTAGACAAAACTAAGCAGCAGAACTTATGCCATTTTTAGAAGCCGTCTTTCAGCAACAAGATAATCTGCACTTTGCAAATGAAGTGCCGCAAGCAAATGAAAAAACGATTGCTTTGGGCGCTTGGGATCAAGGGAAGCTAATTGGCGCGGTCATTGGCAAACGCCAATACGACACTTTGCATATTTCATTGCTAGGGGTAGACTTGGATAAACAAGTTAGTGGTATCGATTCTGCTTTGATGCAGGCGATGGAGGTACAAGCAGTCCAAGAAAAGATCCACACCATCACGTTGACGACGAAAGCTTACCAAGCGCTAGGATTCTATTTAAAACAAGGCTATCATGTTTTTGGTGAAATCGCGGATGTTCCGATGGTAGGAACAACTAAATACTATCTAGCTAAAAAAATAAGAAGCTAAATCAAAAGTAGAAAATACTTTTGATTTAGCTTTCTTAAATAAAAAATGATGACTAGCAGTCAAAATTTTTACTAGTTTTTTTAACATGACACCTTGCAAATAAGGTGTATTTCAACTTTTAAAAATAGTAATATTGCACGATCATGATAACGATCAGCACCACGATACCGGGTAAATAATTCGAGACACGGATCTTGGTCAATTTCATGACATTTAGGCCGATCGCTAAAATCATCAACCCGCCGATTGCACTGATTTCATTCATCAACATATCCAATAATTCTTTAGGCAGATAACGTACGATGATACTCGCAAAAATCGTGATCGCACCTTGATAGATTAGGACCGGAAAGGCTGAGAACAAGACGCCGATGCCAAGAGATGCAGTCAGCATGATCGACATAAAGCCATCCATGACTGATTTCGTGAACAGTGTTTGGTGACTACCCGTCACACCACTTTGGATCGCACCAATGATTCCCATGGAACCAATCAAATAGATCAGTGTTGCTGTCACAAAACCTTCAGCAAAATTACTATTGCCTCGTGCAAAGCGGTTTTCTAAAAATAATCCTAGCCGTGTCATCGAATCCTCGATTTTCAAAAATTCTCCGATCATCCCGCCGATACAAATACTGATGATAATGATAATAAACGAACTTGCTTGCAGCGACATTTGGATCGCAAGCGCAATTACGCCTAATGCGATTCCTTTGGTTACAGTATCTTTGGTTTGTTCGGTGATATTTCTTAATATAACTCCCGCAAAACTTCCTGCAATAATGGCAAGACAATTCACCACCGACCCTAACAACATAGTCCCACACCCGTTTCTATTAGTTTGATTAAAATTAAATGGAATAATGTTTAGAACTCATCTTAACATGCTGAAGTCACTTTTTGAATAGTCAAAAGGGGAATTAAAGTAAAAGCATCTAACTTGTCATAAAACAAAGAAAATAAAAAAGCTGAGACAAAATATATTTGTCTCAACCTTTAATTATTCAGCAATTTTTTCGCGTTCACGTTTAGCCAACATCGGCATGATGAAACCTAAACCGATCAAAACAACGATGCCCACGATATTGATGATCAGCTCATGCCAGAACAGACTAGAGCCGTAGGGAGCATCTTGGGGCAAGACACCAAATAGTGTCGCGATGATCGTAACGACCAAGCACCAACCGCCCACAAAAACAGCCATCCGATCATTTTTGATAAAGACATAATCTGATTGGAATTTGCGGCTATCTAAACGAATTTTGATAAAGGCATAGAATATCCAGCAAGTCACACCTGGAGAGATAATCCCATTTAGATTCAATAACCAGTTAAAAATATCATTCATTTCCGGTAAGAAAACCCCTAATAATAAGATAAATGCACTCAAAGCGGTGGTTAAGATATACCCGTTGATCGGTAGACCATCGGAATTCAATTTGGTTAATTTTTTCGGCATAAACTGTTTGCCTGTATCAGAGATCAACATCCGAGTCATAGCATCCAATAAAACAGCCAAAAGAGCACACATGTAGATAATTTGTGTGACCGCAAAAACATACATCAATGAATTTCCTAGATGGAAAAATTCACCTAAGCGTTGGAAAGCATAGTAAGAACCGTTCATTTTCAAATTATTTGGTAAATGATGCGCATTGAAGAAGACACCGAGTGAGAATGAACCAAAGACGGTCAAAAAGATCGTCATAACCGTCAACATGATCATTGCTTTAGGAAATTCTCGTTGCGGTTTGCGCATCCGAGTGACAAAAGGAGCCACTAGCTCAGCACCGTTGATAGCGTAGATCAGTAAACCAATCGTCGTTAGATAATGCAGATTGAACTTAGGAATGATTGCTCCGAGGTTCATTGGCTGTGTTTCAATATGACCGTTTGGCATAAATAATGAAGCGAAGGTCATAAAGACAAATAATAAGGCCATGACAAACATCGCACCGCCGCCAATCGTACTCAAGACTTCTAACGATTTTTTGAACCGGCGTTGTAAGAAAATAAACGCTAAAAAGACACAGAACGTCAATAAGGCAAACATCGAATTCGACATCGTGTCTTCCAACGAATCATTGCCATTGAATAACCAGCCAAAACCGACAACTACCGCATTGGCTGTGTCAACAACATAAGGAATCGATGCTGCCCAATACGTCCAAGCAGTAAAGTAACCTAAACGGTCGCCACTAGTTCCTCGTACCCAGGAAGTCAACCCGCCACCTTCATGATTGAAGACGGAACCTAATTGACCAACCATCAATGAATAAGGAATCACATATAATAGCAATAGAATAATCCAAGAAGTGATAACACCTAAACCTTGGTTGGCAAAATTATAAATAATATCATCAAAACCGATAACAGTAACAAACGACATCATGGCAAGCACAGGCCATGAGATAAAACTTTTCTTTTCCTCGATCATTTAGCAAGCTCCTATTTCGTAATATAATAAAGTATTTATTTTTGTACGCAAAAATTATACATAAAAAATAAATGTAAAAGTTTAATAAAATAGAGCAAATGATGGAGGCTTATTTCGATAGGCCACGAAGATCCCCCTTCTATACACAAAATACGATCTATCTTCCCACAAAAAATTAGAATATGCCACTAAAATCTGTCTTTTCACGGTTAGTTTAGCATATTTTCTCATCTGGATAAGAATAAATTGGTTCTGAAAGCTCTTTCTGTTCATTCTAAAATTTTTTGGCTATACTTAATATGGATAGAAGAAAGAGGAGGAACCGGAATATGAGTAAATTTTTTAATGAAGAAGAAACAGAAAAAATGGAAGAGAAAAATCCAATGTTGTTGAAATTATTGAAACAACGGACGATTTTGATTTATGGAGAGATTAATCAAGATTTGGCGAAGACAGTAACGGAACAGTTATTATACTTGTCAGCGATCAGCGATGAACCGATCACGATGTTTATCAATAGCCAAGGCGGTCATGTGGAATCTGGCGATACGATCCATGACGTGATTCGTTTTATCAAACCAAAAGTAAAAATGATCGGAACAGGTTGGGTAGCCAGTGCGGGGATCACGATTTATTTAGCTGCTGAAAAAGAAGATCGTTATAGCTTACCGAATACGCGCTACATGATCCATCAACCGGCTGGTGGGATCCAAGGCCAATCAACTGAAATCCAAATCGAAGCCAAAGAAATCTTACGCATGCGTAAACGGGTCAATCAATTGATTGCTAATGCGACAGGCCAAACATTAGAGCAAATCGAAAAAGATACTGATCGTAATTTCTGGCTATCAGCAGAAGAAGCTAAAGATTATGGAATCGTTGGTCAAATCGTAGAATCAGACGATGCGATAAATAAATAAAAAGTTTAAAAGAGGCTAGCAACAGCTAGTCTCTTTTTTATTTAGTCAAAATAATCTGATTTTTCTGAGAAGTCTGAATAGACAAGCAAATCCGAATCTGATAATGTTAGAAAAAGCGTAAAATTTGATGTGAAAAAAATGAAGGAGGGAATGTGTTGGGGGCTAAATTAAAAGAATTGTTGGAGTTACCTTCTTTACGCGAAGCACAGCTATTGACTGGGAAAAATAGCCTAAATCAGACCGTTACCGCTTTATCTTTTTTAGAGATCTCTGATTTAGATGATTGGGGGGCGTTCACAGAAACAAGTGAATATCATTCTGGAGAATTGGCACTGACCTCTTTTTTCAACATCAAAGATGATAGCGCAAAACAGTGTGAAACGATCAGTCAATTACATAAAATGGGCGAACTAGGAATTATTTTATATTACGTTGGGATCGTCATGCCAAAATTAGCGCCAGAGGTTTTAAAAACAGCGGAAGACTTAGACTTTGTGATCATCCAAATGCCAAAAGATCAAAGTCGGATTCGATATAGTGAAGTCATCGCCGATGTAATGGCTGAAATTTTGAAAGAACGCTCAACTGAAAATATCGTCAATGAAGTATTGGAAAAAGCTTCTTTATTACCGGAGCACCTACGGACCGTTGAAGTGACATTAAAACTATTGTCAGATATGTTGCGGGTCAATATCGTTTTGACGAATCCGGATAATGAAGTGATCAACGAAATCAAATGGCCGCGCAATTCATCATTAGATTTAGAGCGTTTGTTGCGGCGGGTAGTGATTGAAGAAGGCGAGCAAGTCCAAAAAAATGACTATTCGGTCTACTACAAGGAACTCTATCATAAAGGTAATGGTGTTCTGCATTTTTATTTGATTAAAGAACATGATTTTTTAAGTCAACACGAATGGGAGCAATCGATCGAACTCTTGCAAGTAGCGACGAATCTCTGGGGGAAAAAACATGGAGAAGTCAGTGAATATGCTTTAGTACAAGCGATTTTAAATGATGAAAGTGAAAAAATGTATCGCTTAGCCAATCATTTAGAAATCGATGTCAAAGGTATTGGTTTGATGTGGTTGCTACAATTAAATGACATTCGCGAGGCCAAAGAACTACGGGAAGATTTGTTGTCTTACGTTGCGAAATTTTATAAAACAGCAGTCGTTCAAATGGTGGATGATCAATTGGTCGTCTTGTTAGGCAACTATGTCCATAGTGGCTCAGAACTTGAACTGGGCAGAAAATATTTGCGAAATACACCTTTTGAAGCTGCTATCGAAAGTATCGTCTTTTGTCCCCAAATGCGAAATACACATGATGTCAGAAAATCCTATCACTTAGTGAGTGAAGCTACCATGAGATTGCCAAAAGTTTTTCGAGGCAAGCGGACTTTTTCGATCAGTGAGATCCGTCAAGTGACATATGCGAGCCATTTGATTCAAACGGGACAATCAGAAGTTGAGGAAACGATGCGTATTTTAGCACCGATCATGAGTAGCAAAGAACAAGTGACAACGCTATGTAGTTTTTTATTGGATGCCGGAGCGGACTTTCAAACTTGTGGTGACCAATTACAAATCCATAAAAACACAGTAAAATACCGAATAAAAAAAATCAGTGAGACCTTAGGATACAATGTTACGCGTTTTTCAGAAAGCTATGAATGCTATGTAGCCTGCATGATTTATCGATTAATCAGTTTATAAAACAAAGCGACCATAAAAAGCGTCGCTTTGTTTTTTTGTTCAACGAATAAAAATCCGATATTCGTTCAAAAAAATAAGTTTAATAACAAAAGATATTGACAGCATAAAAGTGTTGAGCTAAGATGATTACATTCTTTTGTAAATAGTAATGGTTACGATTTACTGGATGTAAGTTATGGGAGAGGAAGGATTTACGTGAACGAAAAAGCATCTAAACCATTTGATGTGAAGCATTTAATGCTTTCAACAGTCGTATTAACTGCAATTAGTACTGGGGCTTTTCTATTAAATGAGACAACCACTCATGCAGCTTCGATCGATACGAACACAACAACAGCAGTAGCTGCTGCAGCAAATAATACTCAAACTACACCAACTGAGGAAAATGCAACTACTAGTGCTGATGCACAAAACAGTGATTCAACAGTTGCTCAAGCAACACCAGAAACACAAGCAACTAGTGTAGCAACAGAAGAAGCAACTTCTGCGACATCAGATTCGTCAACAGAAGAAACAAATTCAGCGACATCAGATTCGTCAACTGAAGCTGTACAACCAGTTGCAGAGGGAACAACGACTCAAACAGCTGTCGCTTCAGACAATAATGATGCTGAAAATATAACGGATAATAATACAGAAAGTGTTACAGATGCTGCAACTGCAGAAACATCTTCTGTAGTTGCCCCAACAACTCAAGCTGCTCCAACTGAGGAAACAACAGCTGATACACAAGCTACGACTTCAGAGAAAAAATCAGATGATACAACAGAAGTGACACCGGATGATCAATCACCGACAGTTGATACCGCTACAGACAATGCGAATGCAACAACTAATAATATTTCCTATTATAATGAAACTGGTTTTGTACCAATTTCTGGTGATGTTACAGTCGTTACTCCTGGTGCCAAAGAAGGTTATCCAGCTCAAGTAATATCTGCTAACGGAAAAGAGTATGTATACGACTATCAAAGTGGTGATAACTCAGTCTATTTAAGTGCAGATAGCGCATATATTCCAAATGTAGATAACATTTCGAAATTAGTAGAACAACAGCTAGGTGACCAAGGAATCAAAGTAAATGCTGATTTAAATCAAGTTTCACAGGCTGATTTAGAAAATGCCCGAACAGCAGATACAATTACCGAGGGTGATACTGATTATCGTAATCAAGTTCTAGCACAAGATGGTTTAACATCTCAAGGCAATCTATTTACTATTATTCCTATCCACCTTGAGAATGTGGCCTCTGACGAAGATGCGGCTAACCGAATCTTAAAGAACATTGCTGGTAATGCCACAGATTATGGTTTGGCAATTGGTCAACTTAAAAAGGGCACGTATGTTTCTTACATGGAATATGCGCGTAAGGACGAGGCTAGTGAAGATTCAGATTCTAATTTATATACTGTTGAATATAAATCTAATGATGGTGTTGAACTTCATTCAAGTACGCAAGAATCTGCCGATGACTTAGCACCATTACCAATTTCTTCATACACCTACGATCATTGGACAGTGGATGATGAGAATAAAACAGCAACGATGTATTATCACTTGACCGATGGCTTGACAGACACCAGCAATTCAACTGAATTGAGCGACACATTTTATGAGGCTGTTAATTTATTCCGTGAGAACAATGGGCTTAAAGCGATCACTGCTGATCAAACACTTGCTACAGACGCACAAAAGGTAGCGGATGAAGCTGCGGGCAATTTAACGGTTGGCGACACTGAGAAACAAGTGACGACAACTTCTAGCGACCCTGTACACACGACCACAACCGTTTCCGGCGCCTTTATTCCAAGTGAGTATGATGAGGGTGAAGGACTTGATGATATTATTGATGATGGGGTATTGAAAATATCAGGCGGCAACGGCAGTGAAGCGTTGATTGATCTTTACAATGCGGCGACAACCGATGTAGGTATAGGTATCACCAAGGGCAGTGATGGCAAGCTTTATTATACTGTTAAATATAATATGGATAATGACTTAAGCTGGGCAAATACAAAACCATCAACTTCTGCTGAAACAACAGATGAAACAGTTGATCCAACAGATTCAACTGGAACTGATACAAATGTTGCGACAACAACTGAACCGACAGACACAACCGAAGCAACTACTACGACAAAACCAGCTGAAAGTACAGATGACAGCACCGCAGCAAAACCAACTGATTCTTCTGATACTAAGGCAGCCGATTCAACTGAGTCAGTGACTACTCAAGCTAGCGAAGATTCTGCTTCAGCTGTTACGGATTCAACAGTTACGACAGCAGCTTCTACTACAGCAGTGAAAGTTGTGAATACTCCAGCTGCTTCAGTTAAAGCGACAAATTTGCAAGTGACGACACCGGTCAGCACTCAAGCTATCAGTGAAACTCAAGTATCACCCGCAATTGAGACTAAAGAAGAAGCGTCAAGCGTAGAAGCAACGGATTCAACTTCAGACGTTCAAAACGCAACTGTCAAAGAAGCGAGTGTTTTACCACAAACAAATGAAAAAACAGGATTCATCGGTCAATTGATGGGCTTAGTTATTTTAGGACTAACTTTTGGCATCAGCTTTGTTCGTAAATCACGTAAATCAACAAACGAATAATCAAATAGTACAGCAGCCAGAACGAAAGTATTCGCTACTTTTGTTCTGGCTGCTTTTTTGTGCGTATATGATTTTTGATTAAAGCAATGCTAATAATTCATCGATTTCAGATTCTTTCGTTGCCCAGCTAGTGGCGAAGCGGATCACGGAATGCGACTCATCGAATTGTTCCCAAAATCCAAAGGCGACCGATTTTTTCAATATTTCTAATTGCTCATTTTGAACCACGATAAATTGTTGATTTGTTGGAGAATCCAGATAGAAACGATAGTGTTTTTCTTGCAGTCCTTTTTTTAAACGCATAGCCATAGCGATCGCATGTTGGCTGATTTCAAAATACAGTTGATCTGTAAACAAGGTATCAAATTGTAGACCCAACAATCGGCCTTTCGCTAATAGCGCACCTTGTTGTTTCATATGGGCTAAGAAATATTCTGGACGATTATTTTTAGTGAAGACGATGGCTTCACCTAAAAAAGCGCCGACTTTGGTTCCACCAATATAAAAAACATCACAATACTCTGCAATCATTGGCAACGTCACATCTGTTTCAGGACTGGCCAATCCATAACCTAAGCGAGCCCCATCTAAAAATAAGGGGATCTGATACTGTCGACAAACTTCTGAAATATTTTTTAATTCATCTTTCGTATACAATGTTCCGTATTCGGTGGGGTGAGATAAATAGACCATCCCAGGGAAAACCATAAATTCGTGATTGGCATCGGCCCAAAAAGTGGTTAAGTAATCACGGATCTGATCAGCGGTGATCTTTCCTTGTTTTTGCGGTAAGGTCAATACTTTGTGACCAGAATATTCAATCGCACCTGTTTCATGAGTTGCAATATGAGCTGTTTCTGCTGCAAGAACTCCTTCATATTTTTTCAGCATCGAGGCGATCACTAAAGCATTTGTCAATGTTCCGCCAGAGATAAAGTAGATCTCCGCTTCTGGACAAAGGCACGCTTGGCGAATCTTATCGACTGCCGAGGCAGAATATTTATCATGGCCATAGCCCGTTAGTTTTTCTTCATTTGTTTCGAGCATCCGTTGTAAAATCTTTTCGTGAGCACCTTCTAAATAATCGCTTTCAAAATTTAACATACAAACTCCTTTCCAAATAACCTCTTTCTATTATTGTAGCAGATAGTTAGATCTAAAAAGCAACTTTATTAACTTGTTTAGGTGGGATAGTTAAATCAATCGTTATCTTTTGTCGCTAAAAAATAGTGCAAACCTTTACTTTGATATTTACTTGAAATCAAAATGATAGTAAGCTAAAAGAAAAATTACTTAATGAGGATAAAAAATGAAAAAAAGGACACAGTTCGCAAGCTATCTTATTATTTTCATTGCTATGCTATTCATGATAGGTTTCTTTTTCGGTAATAACCAAAGCTTATCTTTTGGGTTAAATATCTTGAGTTTTATTTTGATTATGAGTCTGGGACAACTGAATCAAAAGCGACTGGATAAAAAATTAGATGAAATGTGGCAATTAGCTGACCAATTGGGAATGGATGAGACACAGTTAAGTCAATTTTCTGATTTAGGGTCGCTAGATTTAGCTGCGACAAAATCTAGTCAACGTAGCTATTGGCCTTTTTCAAGCCAAATCAAAAAGACTACAAGAGCATTAAAAAAAATAGCTGATGATAAGTAAATAATTCTTCTATATATAAGATCAGAATTTTTTGTTATCAATTCCTTTTTTATCTGAGATTATTAGTCAGAGTAACGAAAAAATAATCTGATCGCTCATAAGAATAGAAGCTATTTTTGTATTTAAAAGTATACTAGTTCAATTAAGCGTAAAAAATCCGTCTTTTTTCAGTTAGGTTAAACTGAAAAACAAGACGGATTTATTTTTGATACGTATCCTCAGACACGTAAGTTTTTTATTTTATAGTTCTAATGTTTCGCCGACAGCCATCACTTTGCCAACTTTTTCTGGTAATAATTTGATAAAGGCTTCGGGATCTTGTTTGATCAATGGGAAGGTATTGAAATGGATCGGCACGACTTGTTTGGCGTTTAATAATTCAGCTGCTTGAGCAGCTTCTTCAGGCCCCATCGTAAAATTATCGCCGATCGGTAAAAAGGCCAAATCGATGCCGAAGGTTTTACCTAGTAAGGCCATGTCGCCATAGATCGCAGTATCACCTGCAAAGTAAAGCGTCTTTCCTTCAATCTGTAAGATAAATCCAGCTGGTTCACCCATATAAATCGTTTCTCCATCGACTTCATACCCCGAACTGTGGAGTGCAGGGACCATTTTGACACGACCAAACGGAAAATCAAATGCACCGCCCATGTTCATGCCGTGTGTTTTTTCTATACCATTTTTCGCAGCAAAATTACAAATCTCGACGATACTGATGATTGTTGCTCCGGTTCGTTTTGCAATAGGAAGCATGTCGCCGATATGATCACTATGACCGTGAGAAATCAAGAGCCAGTCCGCTTTGACTTCCTCTGCTTTTAAATCAGTTAAATCATTTCCAGTTATAAAGGGGTCGAACAATAATGTTTGGCCTTCTTGAGTAACGATCGAAAGAACAGCATGTCCATGATACGTGATTTTCATAAAACTTCCTCCTTAACATAATTGCTTCCTTCTATTATAACGAAGAACCAATAAATACACGTATCTTTTGATTTTTGACTAAATTATCAAACGTCAAGAGAAGGAAGTAAATCGAAAGTAGATAGCGACTGGTTCTAATTTATGCAGAGCATCTTTTTTATCACCAATCTTTGCAAACATCGATCCAAGTATCAAAATTGGTATAACGTTCTAAGTCAGCAATCGATAACTCGATCGCACTGTTGGAACTGCCACAAGCAGGAAAGACCGTCTCAAAACGTTTCAACGATTCATCTAGATAAATGGCTATCGTTGAAGAGATAGCAAAAGGACAAACGCCACCTACAGGATGACCGATTGTTGCTTCCACTTCATCGGATTTCAACATCAGTGCTCGTTCGTTGAAACGTGCTTTGTATTTAGCATTATCAATTTTAGCATCTCCGGCAGTGACGATCAAAATCACCCGTTCGGCTTTTTTCTGTTTGAAAGAGAGTGTTTTAGCGATGCGTTCAGGTGTGCAGCCCAAAGCTTGAGCAGCTAGCGCCACCGTGGCACTAGAAACAGGAAATTCTTGAATCTTATCAGCGATTCCGTATTGAGAAAAATAAGCTTTAACCGTTTCAACAGACATAAAAGACCTCCGTTTGTATTTTTTCTAATTTTATTTTAATAATTAAAAGAATACACGTTTTAACAAATGAAGTAAATAAAATTTGATAGAATAAAGTGAAGCACTCTTAGGAGGTCGAAGACATGAAAGCAGATAAAAGAAAATTATTGGCAAAAGTTGCCTATATGTACTATGAACAAGAACTGACGCAAGCTCAAATTGCAAAGGAACTCTTGATTTATCGAACGACCGTTAGTCGAATGCTGAGCCAAGCCAAAGCAGAAGGAATCGTTGAAGTAAAAATCAATTTTTTTGATGCCCATTTATTTGAACTGGAAGAGCAATTAAAAGAAACTTTTGGTCTTCAAGCAGTCGAATTAGTAGCAACGGATAAAGCTATGACCGAAGAGCAAAAAGAATATCAGCTCGCTCAAGCAGCTGGTACTTATATTCGGCGCCAATTAACGGATGAGATGGTGGTCGGATTATCATGGGGAGCAAGTGTCGGTAATGCGATCAATCAAATCGAGGCCAAACAAGTTTCAGATATCACCGTTGTTCCGGTCGTCGGCGGGCCGAGCCATATCAATTCACAGTACCATGTCAACACATTGGTCTATGAATTGGCAAGAAAATTAAATGGTCAAAGTCTCTTTGTCAATGCGACGGTCATTCAGGAAAATAAAGCGTTGGCCGAAGGAATCTTCAACTCTAAATATTTTCAAGAGTTGAGAAATTATTGGGATCGACTTGATTTAGTCGTCGTCGGTGTAGGTGGACCACTGAGCTATCAAAAAAGTCAGTGGCGGGATTTATTGTCTCCGATAGATTATGAAGAACTTAAATTGAGAGAAGCCGTCGGAGACTGTTGCTGCCGTTTTTACGATCGTTACGGCAAACGTTTGAATGGGTCGCTGAATCAGCGAACGATTGGACTTTCATTGGATCAATTAGTCAAAGTCCCACAAACAATCGGTGTAGCAAGAGGAATCACAAAAGCGAAATCAATCGCTCCGCTACTTGAAAAAGGGTATTTAAAAACCTTGATTACCGATCAAGAAACGGCCGAAGAAATCCTCCGTTTAATGAAACGAAAGTAGCTCTTTAATATTAAATGCACATTTGTGCGAAATTTAACAGGATAAATTGACGAAAGGCTTGGTATCAAGCTTTTCGTTTTTTTATTCGATCAATAAAACAAAAATCTTTCATCAGATGCTATGCTTAAATCAAATAAAACACAAGGGAGTTTTTCAAATGGAATTCATGTTAGATACAGCAAATTTGGCTGAGATAAAAAAATATGTTGATTTATTACCGATTGCTGGAGTAACTTCGAACCCTTCGATCGTTAAAAAAGAAGGCAAAATCGAATTTTTTGACCATATGAAAAAAATTCGCCAAATTATTGGGGAAGATCGTTCGTTACATGTCCAAGTAGTAGCGACGGATTATGAAGGGATTATCCAGGATGCAGAAACGATTTTAGCGAAGATCGATAAAAAGGTCTTTATCAAAATCCCCGTCAATGAACCTGGCTTAAAAGCCATCAAAGAATTAAAAAGTCGCGGAGTAAATATCACAGCCACGGCGATCTATACAAAATTTCAAGCCTACTTAGCGATTGCTGCTGGTGCTGATTATATTGCTCCATATTTTAATCGGATGGAAAATCTAAATATCGATCCGCGAGAAGCAATTTTTGAAATGGCTCAAGAAATTGAACGGACACAAAGTTCAACGAAAATCTTAGCTGCTAGTTTTAAAAATGCTGGTCAAGTCAACTCTGCTTTAGAAAACGGCAGTCAGGCTGCAACGATGGGCGTCGATATTATTCAACAAGCCTTGCTGATGCCATCAATCGGTCAGGCAGTCACTGATTTTACCAATGATTGGGAAGGTATTTTTGGATCGGGTATCACGATCAGTGATTTATAATGCAAGAAAAGCAGGGAGTCATAGACTGCCTGTTTTTTGCTTTGCGAAGCGCATCAATATCAGGAACGTTAAAAACATGCTATGCTTTTTCTGAGGTGATCGCAATGTGTGAACTAAAAACAGCGCAAAAAGAATGGGCCAAGTGGAAGTATTATGTGATGGCCCGCTCTCAGTCCGCTTACTTGGAGTTACGTCAGCTTTTTTCTGGAAATCAATGGTCACAAGAAAAAGAAGTTCAATTCAAGCAACAAATTTCAAACGTCAAAAAATTATCATTTAATCTAAAGGCGCGAAGAAATGCCTATGAACACGTATGGGGCTATTTCAAAAAAATAGCGACGGCTCAAGAGCGGGCTACCTTTTTTCGTTTGTCTCAAGCAATGACCGCTAAGCAAGATGAGGCACTGCCTTATTTAAAACAATTAGCGGAAAAGTATCAAATCACTTATTTGTTAGACTCCCATTTTTTTGACTAAGCATATCTCTTCTGATTTTTTGTAAGTAATTCTATAATAGAAGAGTATGGAGGGATGTACGAATGGAAACACGTGCAGTTATTATTGAAGAATATGGTCATGCAGACCAATTAAAAGAAAGTACTGTTACTTTACCACAGTTAGGTGAACATCAAGTCGTCGTCAAAGTGGCAGCAACTTCAGTGAATCCAATTGATTGGAAGTTACGTGAAGGATACTTAGCACAAATGATGCCTTGGGATTTTCCGATTATTTTAGGATGGGACGTTGCCGGTGAAATCGTTGAAATCGGTTCAGCGGTCACTGATTGGAAAGTTGGACAAAAAGTTTTTGCTCGTCCTGAAACGACTCGTTTTGGAACGTACGCAGATTATACGATTGTGGATGATCACTTGTTAGCAGTAAAACCTGAAAATGTTTCATTTGAAGATGCTGCAGCTGTACCATTAGCTGGATTGACTGCTTACCAAGCACTATTCACTCACGGTCAATTGAAAGCCGGTGAAAAAGTATTGATCCATGCCGGTGCTGGCGGTGTCGGTATCTATGCGATCCAATTAGCTAAAAATGCAGGCGCAACAGTCATTACGACTGCTAGTGAAAAAAATCATGCTTTATTGAAAGAATTAGGCGCAGATCAAGTGATCGATTATCATACGACTGATTTTTCAGAAGTATTGACTGATATCGATCTTGTCTTTGATACAATGGGCGGCGATACCCAAGCCGATAGTTTCAAAGTCTTGAAATCAGATGGGCGCTTGATTTCAATCGTTGGAGACCCCGATGAAGCGCTAGCCAAAAAGGTAGCTGTCGCCAAAAGTATTTGGTTACAACCGGATGGCAAACAATTGCAGGAAATCGCTGACTTGATGGAAGCTGGAAAAGTGAAAAGTGTGGTCGGACATACTTATCCATTGACGGCTGAGGGTGTAAAAGAAGCCCATGAATTAAGTGCGACACACCATGCTAAAGGAAAAATTGTTTTAGTAAATGAATAAAGTAAAAGAAGCCGCGCTAAAAGTAGACACTACTTTTAACGCGGCTTCTTTTTTGCGTTAAATCAAAAAACCTTGTTTTTTCAAGAAGTCCGCTGTATTTTGTCGGCGTGGTTCAGCAAAATGTTGTTGAACTTTTTGTGACCAGGTTGCTTTTTGTGTATTACTATTTCGACTTTGGTAATAGTCCGCGGTTTGTTGATCGTAGCGGCTGATCATTTCAGGAGTCAAGCTATGATAGGTATCGGTTTTTAAAATAGAATCTAGCGGCAACCGTGGTTTGACTTCATTCTTTTTAGCTGGATGGCCGACAAACAGACCAAAAAGCGGATAAGTCAATTCAGGTAAATCAAGTAATTCCTTGACGGCAAATAGATCATTGCGAATTCCGCCAACATAACAAATCCCTAAATCAATCGATTCCGCATAGACAGCCATCGATTGAGCGGCGATCGCTGTGTCTACGATCGAAACGACCAATGATTCCATTGAACGTAGATGTTGATCTGATTGTTGGTCTTGTGCCAAGACTTGCGCATGTTTATTTAGATCTGCAACAAAAAGATACAGATTTCCATTTGTGCCGTTATCGATTGGGAAACGAGCAATCGTTTCAATTTTTTTTCTTTTTTCTGGATCAACGATCTTAACTAAAGAAAAAGCTTGTAAGAAATTAGAGCTGCTGGCGCTTTGAGCGGCTAAAAGCAATTGTTCTTCTACCGTCGGTGTAATTGCTTGATCTGTAAACTCACGGACGGATGAGTGGTGAATCATTGTGTCAAAAAGTTCCATTTAAAAAGCCTCCATAGAATAAATTTCATTTTTCAGAAATTGATTTGAAAATATCATCTTGATTATGATAGGGAATTCAGATCGATAAGTAAAGTAACTTGTACAGAGAAACAAAACCCGAACAATAAAATAAAAAGCACATAATAAATTCACTTTAAACTAATTATTTTATAATCAATATGTTATAATTTGAACCAATTATCCGAAAGGAGTTTTGCAGATGCGCGGCATAGTAACAGTGGTAGGAAAAGATAAAGTAGGGATCATTGCTGGGGTCAGTCAAAAATTAGCTGAACAAGCGATCAATATCTTAGATGTCTCACAAACGATCATGGATGACTATTTTACAATGATGATGTTAGTTGATTTAACAAATTCCACGAAGGATTTTGAAGCGGCTCGCCAACAATTGTCGACCTTAGGCGAACAGTTAGGAGTAACGATCACGATTCAGAATCAAGAAATTTTTGATACGATGCATAAATTATAAGGAGGGTTCTTGTGGAAACCAATCAAATATTAGAAACGATCCGAATGATCGAAGAAGAGAATCTTGATATTCGGACGATCACGATGGGTATCTCATTACTCGATTGTATCGACAGCAATAGTGATAATGCCTGTGAAAAAATCTATCAAAAAATCACCACGAAAGCAAAAGACTTAGTGGCAGTGGGTGAGGCGATCGAAGCAGAGTATGGGATTCCAATCATTAACAAGCGTATCTCTGTAACACCTATCGGAATTATCGCAGCTGCTACGCCAGATACAGATTATGTAAAATTTGCGAAAACACTTGATCGTGCTGCTAAAGCTGTCGGTGTCAATTTTTTAGGTGGTTTTTCAGCTTTAGTAGAAAAAGGGTATCAACATGGGGATAAAATTTTGATTGATTCGATTCCTCAAGCATTAGCACAAACGGATTTTGTCTGTGCCTCGGTCAACATCGGCTCGACCCGTGCCGGAATCAATATGGATGCTGTCAGTCATATGGGGGAAACCGTCAAAGCGACGGCCGAAGCATCTGATTTAGGTTGTGCGAAGCTAGTTGTCTTTGCAAATGCGGTCGAAGACAATCCATTTATGGCTGGAGCGTTCCATGGCGTCGGTGAAGCAGATTGTGTGATCAATGTCGGTGTCAGCGGTCCGGGTGTGGTCAAACGAGCTTTGGAAAAAGTAAAAGGAGAATCTTTCGATGTGGTCTCAGAAGTTGTAAAACAAACAGCTTTTAAAATTACTCGAATGGGGCAGTTAGTTGGCCGGATTGCTTCTGAAAGATTGGGTGTTCCATTTGGAATTGTAGATCTGTCACTAGCACCAACACCGGCAGTCGGTGATTCGGTGGCCCATGTGTTAGAAGAAATGGGCCTGGAAAGTGTGGGAACACATGGGACGACTGCGGCGTTAGCCTTATTGAATGATGCCGTCAAAAAAGGTGGCGTGATGGCGTGCAACCATGTCGGCGGATTATCAGGAGCTTTTATTCCAGTCTCTGAAGATGCGGGAATGATCGATGCGGTTAACAACGGACATTTAACGTTAGAAAAATTAGAAGCGATGACGGCAATCTGTTCCGTCGGTTTAGATATGATCGCTATTCCAGGAGCGACGCCAGCGAGTAGTATCGCAGCAATGATTGCTGATGAAGCGGCTATCGGAGTGATCAATCATAAAACAACGGCGGTTCGGATCATTCCGGCTAAAGATCGTAAAGTCGGGGAAATGGTTGAATTCGGCGGATTGTTGGGAAGAGCACCTGTAATGAAGGTTAACGCGGCGGGGTCGGCTGATTTTATTGCCCGTGGTGGACGTATACCTGCACCCATCCATTCATTTAAAAATTAACCATCACTTTTTCGTGCAATTCTTCATTCATAGTTGAGCGTGGTGTAGAGTATTTATTTTCGATTAAAGCCCCTCAATCTAATCGATACACTGAAATCAAATGAGTAATTTTGAAGAAAGTGATTGACAAAGAAAAATTCGAGGTCTATGCTTTAGTCACATAGAAAAAACTACGAGAAGGACAAGATTTTATTTGGACCTCGCCGCAAGAGAAAGAAGTCATCGGCTGAAAGCTTCTGGTTGAGCAAAATAAAATTACTCCCTTTGAGCGACTGAAAAAGCCAGTCCGTTTGATGCACGTTATGTATCACGAGAGCCAAAAGGTGCAAACTTTTTGGGAACTTGGGTGGTAACACGTTTATTCACGTCCCTATTTTTTAATAGGGACGTTTTTTTATTTTTACTGGTTGCCGGATAGGCTGTCAGTTGAAATGCCTTTTTAGTATTTGTTACACTGAATAAGCAGATACTTTCAAGGACGAGAATAAGAGAAAATACAGGATGGAGTTGAGTTGTATGTCAAAAGAAATCGAAATCGTTTTACCAGATGGAAGTAAACAAGAGGTGGTTAAGGACACTACCTTGTTTGAAATAAAAAAACAATTTATGAAACAAGCAATCGTTGGTAGCATCGATGGCGAACTTGTTGACTTAGCAACTCCGATCGACCACAATGTTGAAATCGTTTTTTATGATCAAGCCTCAAAAGAAGGCCAAACAGCGATCAATCAATTAGTCAGTTTGCTATTAGAAGAAGCAGTCAAAGAATTATATCCTGAAGTATTGTTTGCACATCCACAACGAGAAGATAAAAAAATCTGGTTAGATATGCGGGTAGACCAACCGCTGAGTGCGTTAGTATTGAAGGATTTGGAACACCATATGCGTAAACGAATCAAAAAAGGGATTCACATCGAAAGTTTACACATTTCAGTTGCTGAAGCAAAAGAAATCTTTAAAGATAACGAGTTGAAATTAGCGGCTTTATCACAATTGGATCCGCAGCAACTAGTTTTTGTTTATTCATTAGGAGAGGTCAGTGAGTTCTTTTTAGAACCCGCAGCTTTAGAATTATCAAAAGCCAACTACTTTGCTTTATCTAAAGTATCGGGTGCTTATTGGCAAGGGGATGCTAAGAATGAAATGCTGCAACGAATCAATGGTGCCGTGTTCGCTGAAAAACCAGAGTTAGATGCTTACTTAGAATTTTTAGCGGAATCTGAAAAACGCAGCCATCAAAAATTAGGTAAAGAACTCGATTTATTCATGTTCTCTGAAGAAGCACCAGGAATGCCGTTCTATTTAGAAAATG
The DNA here is from genome assembly GCF_045862035.1 of Enterococcus hailinensis. Classification (NCBI taxonomy): domain Bacteria; kingdom Bacillati; phylum Bacillota; class Bacilli; order Lactobacillales; family Enterococcaceae; genus Enterococcus; species Enterococcus hailinensis. The sequence goes on from NZ_BAAFRV010000001.1 coordinate 109,485, forward strand.
GATTGATCATTCGCAATGAACTCCAAAAATTCTTACGTGAACTACAAGCGAAATATGAATACAAAGAAGTTCAAACACCTTTAATCATGAATCAACGATTATGGGAACAATCGGGTCATTGGGATCACTATAAAGACAATATGTATTTCACAAAAGTCGGTGATGAAGACTATGCATTGAAACCAATGAACTGTCCCGGGCATTGTCTGATTTTTAAAGATCGCAAACGTTCATACCGAGATTTGCCGATCCGAATGGCTGAATTTGGTCAAGTTCACCGACATGAATTCAGCGGAGCACTAAACGGTCTGCTACGGGTTCGGACATTCTGTCAAGATGATGCTCATATCTTTGTTCGCCGCGATCAAATCGAACAAGAAATTGCTTTAGCCTTAAAAATCATTGATGAAGTCTATAAGATTTTTGGTTTTGAATACTCGGTGGAATTATCGACACGTCCCGATGATTTTATGGGAGAAATTGAATTGTGGGATGAGGCGGAAGCTTCTTTAGGTAAGGTATTGACAGATTTAGGCTATAAATACAATATCAACGAAGGTGACGGAGCATTCTATGGACCTAAGATCGATATCCATATCAAAGATGCCTTGAATCGGAGCCATCAATGTGCAACTGTTCAACTGGATTTCCAAATGCCAGGTAAATTCGATTTGAGTTATATTGACGAAAACAATCAACCAGCTCGTCCGGTAATGATTCATCGAGCAGTTTTTGGTTCATTGGATCGTTTCTTAGGAATTTTGATCGAACATTATGCAGGTGCTTTTCCAGTTTGGTTAGCGCCAAAACAAGTATCGTTGATCAATGTTGCCCAAGCACATGAAGCTGGCGTTGAAAAATTATTCCGTGAGTTCAACGAAGCGGGGATTCGGACAGATAAAGATACAAGAAATGAAAAATTAGGGAAAAAGATTCGCGACGCAGAATTGAAAAAAGTTCCTTATATATTAGTGATTGGGGACAAAGAATTAGCAGAAGGTAAATTTTCAGTCCGCAAACATGGCAGTGATGCCGTGATCGAAATGGATAAAGCGGACTTTATCCAACTGGTCAATCAACAGGCCCAAGAAAAAAGTGCACACTATTAAGTTTGAATGGAATAAACAAAAAAGCTGAAGCCCATGCTTCAGCTTTTTTTTATGCCGGTGGTCAACCAGCGCTTTTTGAACCGAAAATCTTGAAGTAAAGTTTCTTTATCCCAGTGATTGGCGATCATATCAGTCAAAGAATCGATCACGAGCTTCATAGAAAAATATAAAAAACTGATCTGTTCTTCACGTGTAGCAATATCAAACTGATTTTTCTCCAACATATCGTGCCAAGTATCCAATCCGCGAGTGGACTCGGGGCGGTAAGAAAACAAATAAGTATTTTGAGTCAATAAGGCTAACTGACGGTAACGCACAGAAGCATGATCAAGGTCAACGTAAAGAACTAAGAAATTTTCGATTCCTTGGAAAAAATCATTTTCTTTTTCCAACATGTGCTGAATAATTTCACCATGGATCTGTCCAGCATAGTAATGAATTAAATAATCATATGCATCGTTCAAATCTTCGAAATATTTATAAAAGATTCCACGAGACATTTGCAGCGCTTCAACAATTTCACTGACTTTCACTTGGCTAACAGGTTTTTCAAAAAAAATAGTTAATAAAATGTCACGAATTTCAGCTTGGCGGGAGGCAGGTAAATTTAAAAAAGTTTTCTTTGGCATGAGCTCACCTCGTATTTTTCATATTTTCAGTATAACATAAAAACAAAAACGGTGACAAAGTGTCACCGTTAATGTATGATGATTCCAGAAAGGGTGATTTAAATGTTTTTAGCATGGAAAGAAATTCGTTATGCGAAATTAAGATATGGGTTGATTGCTGGAATTATGCTCTTAGTAGCTTATGTTGTATTTATGCTTTCTGGTTTAGCCAATGGATTGGCGGACGGAAATCGACAAGCAGTCGATGATTGGCAAGCAACTAATATTATTTTATCGGAAGACAGTAATAAAATTGCTAATGCCTCACAGCTGCATCTTGATGACTTAGAACAAGTATCAGCAAAAGAAAAAGCAGGTATAGGAATTTATTCAACTGCGATCGAGGAAAAAGGCGGAAGTGAAAAAACTAATGTTTCAATTTTTGGAACGGACAATCAAGCCTTTGTTGTACCAAAAGTCATTAAAGGAAAATTATACAAAAATGATCATGAAGCAATCGTTTCGGAGAACTTATTAGCAGAAGGGTATAAATTGAATCAAACCTTCAAAGTCAACGATCAATCTTTTAAAATCGTAGGTATCACAAAAGCGACTACTTATTCGATTGCACCAGTCATCTATCTTAGTTCTCCAGCTTTCAAAACATTGAAATATGGAGCACAACCTACTGAAAGTGATCCTATCAATGTGATTGCAACGACAGGCAAAACCAGTATCACAAATAAAACGGGTCAAACAAAATTAGAAAAAATGACACCTAATACTTTTATTGAAAATATTCCTGGCTATAAACCAGAAAAATTAACACTGAACACAATGATTTATTTCTTATTCGTAGTTGTTGCAGCAATCATCGGAATCTTTATGTATGTGATCACACTTCAAAAGACAGCGATTTTTGGAGTGATGAAAGCACAAGGTGTTGCTACTAGCTATTTAGTTCGCTCGATTTTAGCACAAGCCTTTTTAGTAGGGATCATCGGTGTTGCTGTAGCGATTGGCTTAAGCGTAGTGACTAGTTTGGTATTGCCGAGTGCTATGCCTTTTGCAGTTCACTGGGCTGAATGGGCATTATATGCAGTGATTTTAGTTCTTGTCGCGATGGTCGGTGGATTGTTCTCTATGCGAACAGTCACAAAAGTCGACCCTGTCACTGCGATCGGAGGGGAATAATATGACAAATGATGTATTAAAAATGGAAAAAATAATCAAAAAATTTGGCCAAGGTCATACAGAAGTTACGGCCTTGAAAGATGTTGATTTTAAAGTTACTGAAGGTGAATTTGTCAGTGTGATCGGTCCTTCGGGTTCTGGAAAAAGTACTTTCTTGACGATCGCTGGTGGGTTGCAGACACCAACCGAAGGAAACATCACGATCAATGGTTCTGACTTTGGTCAAATGAATGAAAAAGAACGCTCCAAAGCCCGTTTTAAAGAAATCGGCTTTATCCTTCAAGCCTCTAATTTGATTCCCTTCTTGAAAGTACAGGAACAATTCCAATTTGTAGAAAAAATCGAGAAGCAAAAAAATCCTGAAAAAATCGAAGAGCTATTAAGATCATTGGATATTTGGGAACTAAGAGAACAATATCCTAAAGCATTATCAGGAGGGGAGCGTCAGCGTGTAGCGATCGCACGTTCTTTGTTCAATGATCCTAAATTGATTTTAGCCGATGAACCGACAGCCAGCCTTGATTCAGATCATGCTTATGACGTAGTAAAATTATTAGCTAAAGAAGCTCATGAACGCAACAAGGCGATCGTCATGGTGACTCACGATGAACGAATGACTCAATGGAGCGATAAAATCTATCAAATGAATGATGGAAAATTGATAATGAAAGAATAGTTGCTAAATCTGGTGTTTCCTGTGTATGATAAACAAGATCGAATTTTTTAGAAAGCAGGGAACACATGGATATTTATTTAAAAAAAGCAGCACTGCATATCGTAGATCGTGAATCAGGTGATCCCATCTACAGTCAAAGTGAATTAGATTTAACTAAAGAATATATTCGAGAATACTTGACGAAGAAAATCCAAAAATTGTCTTCTGCTCAAACAAAGACGGGGACGTTGACTGAAGATTCTACGTTTGCCTTTTTGAGTCAACAAGCAGAGCATGATTTTTTAGCTGCGAGTGAAAAAATCGTTGATCGCTGGTATCAAGCTTATAAAGAAAGTGAAGAGGCACCTAGTGCGGATGCATTCGTTGCATTGTATGAAGAAGATACTCAACTGTATTTAGCCTTTTTGAAAGTCAATTATCATGAGGGGTATACACATATCGTCGATTCCGATGAAAGTGGTTTAAAAAATGAGCTGATCATCCATCGGGCATTGTTATCAAACAAATCACAAAAAGCCGATGAAGGAATCGTGGTCAACTTGGGGAATCTACGCTATGAATTGATCGAGAAGAAGTACCCATTCTCGGGCGATAAACGATTGTATTTTTCAACGCAAGTGATTGAAAGTCAACCGGCACCTTCATTAGAAGAAAATGTTCGGGTGATCAAAAAGGTCGCCGAAAAAATCGGTGCTAAATTTGAGAATCAAAAACATGATGTGATCGCTGATGTGAAGGAAGCAGTTTATGATGTTGTCGAAGAAAGTGGCCAGATCGATGCCAAAGTCGTGGCACAAAAAGTCTTTAAAGATAATATTACGGCCCAAATGGCTTTTCAAGAAGAAGTGATCGAGAAAGGCTATGTCGACCAAGCACCTTTACTGAGAGAAGTCCGTGAAGTAACAGAAAAGAAATACGGCAAACAGAAATTGAAATTATCGAATGGCATCGAGTTGATCGTTCCATTAGAAGTTTATCGCAATCCCGAACTGATCGAGTTCGTTAATAATCCTGATGGAACGATCTCTGTGACCATCAAAAATGTTGACGAAGTAATCAATCGCCTTTAGAAATCAAGCTGAAAAAACCTCTCGCGTACGGGTACGTAAGAGGTTTTTTTGTTAGAAAAAGACTACCTACAAAAGCAGGTAGTCCAAAAATTTTTATTCAACACGTGGTTCTGATTCTAAGTTGTCGCTGATTTTGTCTGATTGATTGCTGATCGCATTTTTAGCACGATTTGTTTGTTTTGAAGCAAATTGTCCAGTTGTTTGCGCAGCACTTGTTACTTTATCTTGAACAGTTTCGCTGTCAGCTTCATATTCTTCGCGCGTTTTGATATCTGATACGTTCACATTGACTTCAATCACGTCTAAGTGTGTCATTTTGTTGACTTGTTCAGCGATCAATTTTTTCATTTGGTTATAGATGTCTTGGATGTCTCTGCCGTATTCGACAACAACGTCCATGTCAACAGCTACTTGTTTTTTGCCGACTTCAGTATTGATACCAGAAGTAACGTCATCACTGTTTACTAATTTGTCTTTTACGTTAGAGAAGAAACCACCATCGACAGTCAATAAACCGTGAACATTTTCTAATGCAATTCCGATAATTTTTTGAATAACTTTGTCTTCGTAAGTCAATTCGCCCTTAACATCTTTTACATCTGTGTTTTCTGTTGATTTGATTGTTGTATTATCCATAATTTCTTCCTCCTAGACTTTATAAAGCTTTAACTTTTCCTTTAAGAAAAAAGTTTTCCTTTAAGAAAAAAGTTTTCCGAATGTAAGTGGTGACTATTTTTTCAAATAGTCATCTAAAATATGATTGTTTTTTAGGTAGATGCCAACACCTATCCCAATGGCCGTGATCACAATCAGTAAAATCGTTTTAAAGAAGCCGATCGTAAAGAATAGCACAGCTAAGATAAAACCGAGAATACCGAAGATCACAGGGAGCTTTTCTCGTGTAAAGAAGTCTTGCATCACTGTTCCTCCTATTCTACTCGCGGCTCAGCCGGCGTGCGTGTATTTGTGGTTGGTTTTGGTTCAAGATCTTTGAATTTAACTTTGATCGAGATTTTTTCACTTGTTCCGATCAAATTACGTAGATCAGATTCGACATTTTTTGTCCATCGATCTGTTCGACCGACTAAATCAGAAGTCTTTTTCAAACGTCCGCGGACATCGACATCGATTTTGTTTTTTGTGGCAGTTACTTTCACTTTCGGGTTATCCATAAAATTTTCTTCTTTGATGCTTGAACGGACATAGCCTTCGATCGCGCGTTTATCCAAAGTCAGTTTTCCACGATTTTCATTAAGCGTAAATGTTGTTACTCTCTTCGGATAAAAAATAATGACTAAAATCACAATCACCATCAAAATAGCTAGTACAGCGCCAACCCAGAATAAATAGTTCTGTGCGTAATCATTGGTCAAAACAAAACGCTGAAGCGAGCTGAGATCTAATGGATTATTAGGAACAATAAAGTAATAAATTGCTGCTACCGATAGAAAAATGGAAAGTAAAACCAACGAACAGATAATCAGGATGGTTTTAATCGCCTTATTCATAAAGTACCTCCTCACATAAATATTTTTTTCTTTGTCTATATTAAAATAGTATAATTTTCAATCGTTTTTGTAAAAAAAAATGCTCTATTATCTTCAAAAAAACAAATATCATTCAAAAAAACCGATCAAAGAAAACCGTTTTTTTTATTTGGTTGAAAAATAAAAGAATCACATTCGAATTAGGCGATAAAAAAGCCACACCCAAAGGATGATTTACTTTGGGCGCAGCTAGGAATTTTTCGTTTTAACGGTCTTTCCATTTTCGATAACGGCGGTAAAAACTTTCTGAGATCAAGAAAAGGATCGAGAGTGCAGCGATCGAATAACCAAAGATGCCAAGATTAGAAATGAATGTATGACCGTTAGGGGAAGTCTGAACCAATAGAGAAGAGCCAATCACTAAAGCAGATAAAATCAGGCCGATTACTAATCGGTTGACCATTGCCTCCACGCGTTCTAAAAGGGCTTTTTGATTTTTGAATTCAAGATTTAATTTACCTTTACCTTTGGCAAAAGTATCTAAAACAGTCAGCGTACGACTAGGAATTTTAGGCAACGCTTTTAAGCTGGATAAATAATCTAGCCCTGTTTCTTGTAATTCATCTTTCAGGTGCAATTGTTTGATAAAAAATTTTTGGGCAAAAGGTGCGACGACTTCAAACAATGAAAGATCAGGATTCAAATCCTCGATCACACCTTCTAATGTACCGAAAGCTTTGATCAGCATCGTTACAGAATCATCGATTTGCAGGTTATTATCATGGCAAATCATTACGACTTGTGAGAATAATTTTTGTAAATCGATTTCTTTGATCGGTAGATTCAAATAGCGGTTTAAAAAGTCATCCAGCTCATTATTGAATTTTTCTTCGTCGAAGCTTCCGGTAGGTTTACAAATCGAGCGAACAGCATTGGTGATCCGTTGATTGTCTTTACTGTAAAGAGCGAGGATCGTGTTGCCCATCTTCATCTGCATCTCAGGCTGGATCGTTCCCATCATTCCGAAATCAATGAAATTCAAACGGAAAGGCCGAAGCTTTTGATGGTAAGCATACGAAAAGTGATACGTCTGTTTGCCCAGTTTTCGTTCTAATTTTTTTGATTTAAGGGGTTGATCAGCATGGTTTTCAGACTCGTCCAATAGTTGAAGTAAGATATTGCCAGGATGCGGATCGGCATGGAAGAAGCCATCATCGAAGACTTCTTTCATAAAATGCTCTACTAATAAGCCGCTGATTACTTTCTTTAATTCATTATTAGACATTCCAGGTTGTAAAATCGGTTCTGTCTGGATTTGAATCAATGTTTCTAGACTTCTACCAGCCATCAATTCCATCACGATAATTTTTTTTGTGGAATAAGCTGGTTCCATTTTAGGAACACGAATTTCTTTCCAGTCATTATTTAGGCGATAAAACTCTTCAGCAAAAGCGAGCTCTTTACGAAAGTCCAATTCATTTTGTAAGGAATTACGAATTTCTCTAACTAAACTTTTTAAATTGATCACATTGCTTTGTGGCACCCAGTTGACGAGAGGAAGAGCTTTTTCAAACAACGCCAGATCTAATTCGATCTCGGTATCAATTCCTGGATGTTGGACTTTGACGACCACTTCTTCACCACTCTTTAATTTGGCATGATGAACTTGAGCGATCGAAGCCGAAGCAAATGGCTGTTCATCAAATTGGGAAAAAAGCTCAGTCAATGAGTGATCCAGTTCTTGCTCGACCGCTTTTTTGACTGTAGTAAAATCATCTGTCTTAACTTGATCCTGTAACTTACGTAACTCGCGGGTGAAATCCACTGTAAAGATGTCAGTCCGAACAGACATCATTTGTCCGACTTTGATAAAAGTAGGACCAAGTTCTTCAAAAGCTTGACGAACCTCAGCGGGATTTTTTTGTTGAGTAATATTTTTGACGACACTGTAGTGATTTAGAATTTTGACGATTTGCCGTAAACGAGCGGTCTTGGTTTGTTCAGTCATCATTGCACCTCCTAGTTCTTATAAAAATAAGATCTTGTGCCATTTTTCAATATTTTGTAAAGGGATTTTTATATTTGTTGAATCGGTCGTTTCTTTCTATCTTACAAGAGAATTTTATGAGAAACAAATAAACACACAACTCTTTCGGAAAATAAAGAGTTGTGTGTTTAAAATTAACGGTTCATTACAGTTTGGATGACTTGCATGATGCAGTATGTCATCCCGGCAGCAATCACTGGTCCGGCAGCGATTCCTTTTAAAAAGACAACACCCATGATCGTTCCAAAAACCAAAGCGACCGTGACTTCTGGCGATTGATTGATTAAACCGACCCCTTTAGAAGATAAAACAGCGACTAAGACACCACAGATGGTTGCGACCCAGCCAAGCGGTGATTTCAAAGTGTCTAATAAATCTTTCAAGACGATATCACCCGTCGCGATCGGCACTAAGATCGTTGCCGAAATCAAGGTCACACCCCAATTGATCCCACGTTGATTTAAGGTAGTCAGAATCTTATCTGAATGGGGCAGTAATTTCAAAAATAATACGGCGATCGTTGCAATCAATAAGCTTTGGTTCTTTGCGATAAAGGCAATCAAAAGAATCACACCTAAAAAAATCCAGCTCTCCACTATATCCACTCCCTACAGGTTATAAAATGAGTTCTTGTTAGCTTCGTACATACGTTTTTCTTCAACTTATTTACTATACAAGATATCATGGTAAGTTGCGACTTTTTTCAGCAAATAGTGTAAGCTTTTAGTGAAGGAGGGATCACATGAAATTTGGGTTACGAACAGTCAAAACAGCGATTGCTGCACCGATTGCTTTATTTTTGGCAAATAGCTTGGGGTTAGAATCAGCAGCTTCAGCGGCGATCATTACGATCCTGACCGTGACCAATACGAAACGCTCAACAGTCAAAACGGCGATCAATCGTTTTTTTTCATTGACGCTGGCAACAGTCATCGCGGGTAGTTGTTTTTTACTCTTCGGTTACCATCCTTTGGTCTTTGGTTTGTACTTATTTTTATTTATCCCGGCCTCACTAGCGCTAAAGCTAGATGAAGGAATTGCCGTTAGCTCCGTGTTGATCACTCATTATTTGGTGGCTCAAGAAATATCAGTTCACTTGATCATCAATGAGTATCTCTTGATGTCGATCGGAGTCGGTTGTGCCTTATTAGCCAATCTTTATATGCCGAATACCGAGAAAAAATTACAAGCTGACCAAATGATCGTCGAAGTGTCGATGAAAAAAATGTTGCAGGATATGGCGCTGCATTTGAATCAGTCGAAAAAAGAAGAAGATTTACGTCAAGAATGTTTGGCACTTTTGACTTTTGTTAAAGCAGCACAAAAACGAGCGCAAGAATTTGAAGAGAATCATTTCTTCTCCAGCAACGGGTATTATTTTGAATATTTTGCGATGCGACGTTTACAGCTAAAAATTTTAACAGCGATGTTGCAGATTTTGAATCGTCTAACAGCCGAGCCAGAAGATGTCATAGAATTGCAGGAACTTTTAGAATTTACAGCCGAAACGTTAGCGGAGGAGAATGATGGTTCAGAAATTTTGGAAAAAATCACTGAGTTGGATCAGCGCTATCAGGAAAAAGAGCTACCAGAAAATCGACAAGCGTTTGAGAATCGAGCGATGCTGTTTCAAGTATTTCAGTTATTTCAAGAATTTATTGAGATAAAAGCAGGATTCTATCGAGATAAATAAGCAGAATCAGGCGGAAGCCCTATGAAAACGTTTGTGTAATCTTTTATGATAAAGAAAATGAATCAAAGAAGGAGCAAAAGATGAAAAAAATCATCGTAGGGGTTATTTTGGTTGGAGCTGCTTTAGTCAGTATCAGCAGTCTATTTTTTCATAATCAAGTCATGCAAAAAGAATACACGACTAAAAATAAAATTGATACATTGATTGTCGATGATCGGAATACCCCGATTAAAGTGGTCGGAACTGCTGAGAAACAGACTCGAATTCAGTATGCGAAAACACGTAATACAAAATATAAAATCCAGCAAAAAGGTCAGGAATTAAAATTTGTACGTAACCGCAGCAATTGGTGGAGTCCAAGTTTCTTCAGCTTTGGCAAGGATCAAGCGCAAGTAACGATCGAAGTGCCGCAAGAACAATTGAAAGATCTGCAGGTCGAGACATCCAATGCCCAAGTCTCAGTGGAAAAAATAGCATTAGCTACATTAGAAATAGAAACAAGCAATAGTAAAGTGGCTGTAGCAGATACGAAGGCTGATGAAATCGAAGCGCAAACAAGCAATGGTCACTTAGAATTAACTGATCTGACTTTTAATGAAGGGTCATTTGAAACGAGTAACAGTAAAATTACTTTAAAAAACCTAAACTTTAAGACCGGAGAATTCGAGACGACCAACGGCGCCATTTATTTAGATCGTCTTCAGCCGAAGGAATCATTAGTACTTGAAACGAGTAATGCAAAAGTCACCGGAAAAGTGATCGGAAATCAAAATGATTTCTCGATCGATGCTAAAACAAGCAATGCCAAAAATAATCTAGTGAAAAAGGCAGCAGGTTCGAAAGAATTAACGATTCGGACGAGTAACGGCGCCATCGATGTTGCTATTCAGCCATAAAAAAACTCTTCAGCGCAAGTCGCTGAAGAGTTATTTTTTTTCAAGTCGAAAAACGTTTCGTTGAAATTGCCACACTAAGAAAGTTTCAGATAAAGCCATCAATAAGAATAATCCTGAGATGATCCACAAAGCTTTCGTCCCGATTAAACGATAGAAAAAGACTGAAACAATCGCACCGGCAATAAAAGCTAGTACCACTAGTAAAAAGTGGACAAACCGTGTTTTTGCCGCTTGATCTTTCGTACTTAAATAATCATAAAGATTCGTTGCGACACCTTTCAAATTTCCAGTAGTAAATAAATTCGTGTAGGCCAAGCCATTGATTTTATCGAAGGACACCCATTGGATCGAGGCAGTAAAAGCAATCATGATCGTAACAATTGCTGGATAGGGATCTAAGAAGTGCAAACTGATTACGAAAAAGACCACCGCTTCAAAATAAAGTAAAAATAAGCGCCAGAAATGAAGTTCCTTTTTTCTAAAATAATCGATCATAAACTTGGCTAAAAGAATACCGACAAAGAAAAAGAGGGTGGAAAGCAATTTTTTTCCGACCATATTCCATTGTCTTTCATATGCTTGGATGATGGCCAAAATCAAATTTCCTGTCTGCGCAGAAGCAAAAGCTTCGTATCGGATATAAGTATAACTGTCCATCATTCCCCCAATAAAAGTCAGTAGCAGACCTACTGAACGATTCTCGTGAAAACTATTGTTCATCTATCATTCAACTCTTTTCGTTGAATATAGTAACATATTTTTTCAGAAAATGGCTAGACAACTTGCATGTCTATTTTTTCCGGAATAAATAAAGTGCTACAACCAAATTAGTCAAACCAAGACCAACCCACGCATAACCTGAAGTTTTCATACCCGTTTTAGGTAAAAATTTCAATGTTGCTTTTTTTTGAACGCCTGAGGTACTGTTGTTTTTGGTTTTGGGTACCAATTTATTTTTAGCATACAACTGCTTTTTTTCGTTTAAATCATTATTACTGGCTGAGTGATCGGTCTTCGAGAAATCCTTCTGGTTTGAATCCATAGAATCGGAAGCTTCTATTGAACTAGAATCATTTGAACTTTCGCTAGATGAAGATTCACTAGATGAACTAGAAACGGTTGAACTTTCGCTAGAAGAAGATTCGTTAGATGAACTAGAATCGGTTGAACTTTCAGTAGATGAAGATTCACTAGATGAACTAGAATCATTTGAACTCTCAGTAGATGAAGATTCACTAGATGAGCTAGAATCGGTTGAACTTTCGCTAGACGAAGATTCACTAGATGAACTAGAATCGGTTGAACTTTCGCTAGACGAATATTCACTAGATGAGCTAGAATCGGTCGTACCACTAGTTGCATTTTTTATAACAAATGTGATGGTTTCGCCTTCTTCGCTACTGACATCAGGCCCATCAATAATAAATTTGACCGGGATAGTAGCACCGCTCTTGACGGTAGGTGCGATCGTGATCGTCACATCTTCCCCAGCTTGATTATCGGTGATTTTTTCAAAATGATTGGCTAGTGCTTGGATTTTTCCATTTGCTTGTCCATCATCTAACCGTAGACGAGTGGCATTGTAATCAGTAATTTGACCGCCATAATAATTGAATAGAACCCGTAATTGTAATTGCTGCCCCGGTTCCACTGATACGAAACCGGAATTAATATTTGCACCGTTTAAAGTGACGTTGATGTAGCTGATTTCAATTGAACTCTTTTTAGCATTTGTTGTAGCCGCAATCACAGATATTGGAAAAAATAGTAAAGCAATCAACAAACAATAGATAAATTTTCTCATTTTTCTCCCCCTAAAAGTTGCTGAAGAGTATTATAACTTGTTATAACTAAGAGGGATTTCAATTTTTCAGTCTGGATAAACTAATAATTGAAAAGGGAGGAAATTGGATGTTAATCAAAGAGGTACATTGGCAGTTAGAACTTTTACAAATACTGGATCAACAAGATAAATGGTACAGCCGGTCCGATTTGTCACATATCACAGGATTGAATGTCAACACGATTCAAAAATACTTGGATCAATTACAAGCCTTAATGCAAGACTTTTCAGCGGTTAGTTTGGAGAAGCACCGAAACTACGGTGTTCGTCTCGTTCGTGAATCGGACTTTCCGTTGCATCGTCTGTTGCGAGACATTGTTCGTCAAAGTACTTTGGTGCGTTTGTTGGAGGAGTTGTTGGTGTCTGGAAAAGTAGATACCCAAGAATTTTGTGAGCAGCAATTTATCAGTCCATCAACTTTACGACGAACGATTGCAAAATTAACGAAAGAACTTGAGCCTTTACGCTTATCTTTATCAAAAGGCACGATCATCCATTTAAAAGGCCCTGAGCACCAAATCCGCTACTTGTTCTTTCAATATTTGTGGTCGATCTATCGTGGGGTCAAAGAATTACCGTGGGAAATCGATGAACAGATAAGTTACCCCATCGAACAGTTAGCAGATTTATTCTCTTACGAATTTTCTCAAACCCAACGCAGTCAGTTAGGCGTATTATTATTTATTTTTGAAAAGCGCAATGCAGTCCAAGCAACAGAGACGATTGCTGTACCGCTGAATTTTGAAGCACCTTCGCTATTCGATCATTGGAATCGAAATGATTGGGGAACATTGCTGTTCTTTTTAAGTATTTTCCCATTATTTTTTGATTTGAGTGAAAAAATCGATTTTATGGAGATTTCTGCTCAAACAGAAACCTGGGTCAGCAGTCAAAGCGATAGCTGGTTTGACGTATTTGAAAAACATTTTTCCGTAACTATTGACGATCAAACAGCTGTCAGAGGCCAATTGAGGCGCTTGTTTTTATTTAATCGCTACTTGAAGGAGGTTCATACTTTGACAAGTTTATTTCCAATTGTGGATGACCAACGATTAAAAAAAATCGTTCCTTGTTACATGGAAACCTTTGCTGATTTTATGTCAGAATTTTTAACTAACACAACTAGTACTAATCCTAAAATGACAGAACTTTTTTCATTGTTGCTGGCGAATCTACTGATCCCTTATTTGACCTATCGACCAAAGGCTCGTTTGTATGTACTTTCGGATTTGGGTCCGGTCTTTGAACAATTGCAAAAAGACCTATTGATCGCGGCCCTAAGCAATCACTATCAATTGGAATTTGTGGAGGATGAAGTAGCGGCCGATTTGATTTTGTCCAATATGCCAACACAACATGCGAAAGCTTTACAAATTCGTTCGACGATCAATACACGGGATATTCGCTTGATCCGTCAAGCATTGGCAAAAAGAACGACTTGATATGATAGATGAGGTTTTCATAAGAAAACTTTAAGACTTTCCTTTTTTAAAAAAGCAAAAGCAAATGATTTTAGTTTATCTAAAAAAATAATTCGTAATAAATGCTTTATAAGCTTTTTTATTTATTTTTTAACGGTTTATTGATTTTATTTACGAATAATAAAGGATTTTTTTGGCTAAAAAAAAGTTATTTGAGGAGTTGTATCTTTTTGTCCAGAATGTGTTAGAATGAAAATGCTTTTTATCCTGTGAACGTGAAGGGAATTGAGAACATACCATGCCTGTAAAAAAAAGGACACCATGGTTAGAGGCGTTATATGCGGCCATGCCGCTGTGTTTAAGTTATATTCCGGTCGGCTTGGCTTGTGGCATGCTGCTGCAGAAAGCGGGATTTAACATTTTATTAACGGCTTTACTGTCGATGCTTGTTTTCTCTGGAGGCGCCCAATTTTTAGTAGTCTCGATGATAAGTGTTCATGCATCACTTGTGTCCACAATCTTAATGGTTTTTTTCTTGGAGCTGCGCTATGCGTTGTTAGGCTCTAGTTTGTCACAATTTTTCAAAAATGAAAAACGTTCATTTATTGCACTGTTTTCGCAGTCGATGAATGATGAAAATTATGCAGTAAATTATTTGAAATACTCTACTGATCCTGAGTGGAATCGTAAAAAGGCATTATACGTCAATTGGTTTTCGATGCTTTCTTGGACGGGAAGTACGATTGTCGGAACTTTATTTGGTTCAGTCATCCATGTGGATACTGAATTGGTTCATTTTGCGTTGACGGCAATGTTTATTTTTATGTTCATGATGCAATTGAATAATGGTTTGTTGTTAGTAACAGGCTTATTCTCTGGTGGCTTGGCGATCATCTTTATGTTGCTATTTAAAAATACTTTTGGTTTGATTTTAGCGACATTACTAGCTTCTTTTGCTGGTTATCTCGTTGAACGCAGCAGAAAAACTGTCGATGCTGATAATGATGGGCCAGATCATTATGATCTGACTGGCGGGGAGGTTCATCATGAGTGATTATTCATTACTATTATTGATCCTATGTTTATTCGGAGCATCTTATCTGCCACGTTTGTTTCCGATGTTGTATTTCTCACAACGCCAAGTTCCGCAATGGTTCAGTGATTGGATGAAATACGTACCGATCTCATTGTTTGCGGCATTGGTTTTCAAAGATGTCTTTATCAGCAACAATCAATTAGATATCGTTGATAACGTCCGGATCATTGCGATGTTTTTAGTCGCAGGAGTTGCGTACAAAACTCGTTCAATGGCAATTTCTGTCCTTACAGGTTTAGCAGCTGTCTTTTTATTATCGATGATTTAAAAAAGCGAAGTACTCTAGCTGAGTGCCTCGCTTTTTTTGACGAAAAAACTTCGTCCTAAGTTAATTTTGATACTCCGCAATTGGACGATAAGTCAATACTTGCATTTTTCGATAAAATTCAGCGGGCAGGTGTTTCCATGATTCAAGTAGGTTACGGAAAAAACCGCCCTCCGCGTTAATTGTATATTCATTCAATAAAAGCCCAAAGGATTTTTTACTTTCCTCCTTCACGAGCTTTT
This sequence comes from Enterococcus hailinensis, assembly GCF_045862035.1. Classification (NCBI taxonomy): domain Bacteria; kingdom Bacillati; phylum Bacillota; class Bacilli; order Lactobacillales; family Enterococcaceae; genus Enterococcus; species Enterococcus hailinensis. The sequence goes on from NZ_BAAFRV010000001.1 coordinate 125,132, forward strand.
CATAGACTTCGGTCGCTTGCTCTTGATTGTCTGCAACAAAAAGTGTATTTACTTCAACGTACGCGCCTTCGATATTCTGAGTTTCTTCGACAAAATATACAGACTTCGTTACTTTTTGTTTCTCCATCATATGAGTCACCCTTTCTTTAAGTTACTCATAGCTTACAGTATAAATATTAACTAATCATGAATTAATCGGCCAAAATGACAAGAAAATTATGAATTTTTTGCGATGTTTGGTAAAAACAATTTAAATTGACTGCCTTGATCGGGAGAACTCTTGACTTCGATCGTCCCTTGGTGTAGCTCTACGATTTGTTTTGCTAATGCTAAACCTAGGCCGTTGCCTGTTCGTTTACGGCTCGTATCACTCTGATAAAACTTATCAAACACACGATTGGCGACTTCTTCCGTCATCCCGATGCCTTCATCACTGATTGCTAAGATGACACCTTGGTCATTTTGCGTGAGATGAACACGGATGTTTCCATTTTTATAGCTGTATTTGATCGCATTGTCCATTAGATTCAACCAGACTTGATAAAGAAATTCTTCATTGCCAATATAAATGGTTCTTGGCAAATCTAAATCTAAGGTTAGATTCAATTGTTCCCATTTAGGTTGTAAAAAAAGGATCACTTCACGGATTTGCTCATCTAAACGAAATGTTTGGAAATCTAATCCTACTCCTTGATTTTCCAGTTTGCTTAATTTTAAAACATTATCTGTCAGATAAGTCAGCTGGTGGGTTCCATCTAACATTCGTTCTAAATAAACTTGTCGTTCCTCAGGTGGTAACTGTTCATTTTGCAGTAGCTGAACGTAGCCTTTGATCGTTGCGATCGGAGTTTTGAATTCATGAGAAATCGTAGAGACGAAATCATTGCGTAACGTTTCGATACTATTTAATTCTGTCACCATCACATTAAAGGCATGATACAATTCGTCAACATCTTCTAATGACTGGTTTTCTTGTAGCTGGATCGTGAAATCGCCTTGGGCGACTTTACTCATCGCTTGCCGCAGGTTTCCGATCGGTTGGAGGATTCGTTTTCCAACGAAGAAAGATAAAGTCGCACCGATAATGAGACTTAAAAATAAAATAAAGTATAAAGGAAAAAGGTGACCTTCGCGTTCAGGTGACAGCAATTCAAAATGTGTGACTAAAAAAAGCAGTCCCACAAAGACGGTTAGGACGACGACCATCATCAAAAAGGTGATCCCGGCAAAATAGATCCATAGCTGGGAGAAGAATTTTTTTCTCATGCGTAGATGACCGCCTTATAGCCTAGACCACGGATCGTCTCGATCGTGAAATCAGGATTTTTTTCTAAACGAGTACGCAAACGTTTGATATGGACATCGATCGTTCGCTCATCTGTATCAGAGTCTAGCCCCCAGATCTCATCCATCAATTGTTGTCGGGTAAAAATTTTATTCGGATAAGCCAGCAGTTTATAGAGCAGTAAAAATTCTTTTTGCGGCAAAGTCATTTCTTGTATTTCTCTTTTGATCTGATAAGTTTCTTGGTTCAATTGGGTTTTTCCGACGATCAACTCTTTCGTGTGAACGATCTGTGCTCGCCGCAATAAAGCTTCGACACGCAAAATCATTTCATTGACATCGATTGGTTTGACCATATAGTCATCGATCCCTAAGGTGAAACCGCGTTTTTTGTCTTCAAAAGAATCTTTAGCAGTGATAAATAAAATCGGCAGTTCATAATTTGCCTCGCGTAGGCTTTGAGCTAATTCATAGCCGTCCATATCGGGCATCATAATATCGCTGATAATCAAATCAATATATTGTTGATCTAAAATCGTTAACGCTTCGAGTCCATTTTCGGCACGAAAGACTTCAAAACGTTCATTTTTTAAGGCTGATTGATAAAGTAATGATAGGTTTTCGTCATCTTCTACAATAAGTATTCGATTCATTTGCCACGTCCTCCTTTTTGCCAGATAATAATAACAGATTACTGTGAACCTAGTATGAATTTTTGTTCATTTTGAGTTAATAATGCCATGCTATCTTTACAAAGTAAACTTAAAGAAAAGGGTGACAGAATGTTAGAGTTAAAAGATATCAAAAAATATTACCATGTTGGTGATACAACGACCAAAGCGCTAGATGGCGTATCAGTCTCATTTAGACGCCAAGAGTTTGTGGCGATTTTAGGAGCCAGTGGTTCTGGAAAGACGACGATGTTGAATGTGATCGGCGGCTTGGACAATTATGATTCCGGCGACATGATCATCGATGGCAAATCGACTAAAACATTCAAAGATGCTGATTGGGACGCATATCGAAATAATTCGATCGGTTTTGTTTTCCAAAGTTATAACTTGATCAGTCATTTAGGGATCATCGACAATGTTGAGTTAGGGATGACTTTGAGCGGTGTCTCTAAAGAAGAAAAGAAACAAAAAGCAGAAGATGCTTTACGTCGTGTAGGCCTAGCCGATCACATGCATAAAAAGCCCAACCAACTTTCTGGTGGTCAGATGCAGCGAGTTGCGATTGCACGTGCTTTAGCGAACGATCCGGATATTTTGCTTTGTGACGAGCCGACAGGAGCGTTAGATACAGAGACCAGTGTTCAGATCATGAATCTGATTCAAGAATTGTCAAAAGAAAAATTAGTCATCATGGTTACGCATAATCCTGAATTGGCTAGAAAATATGCCGATCGCATCATTGAATTTTCTGATGGACAGATCATGGATGATTCTCATCCGCATATCGAAGGGAAAAAAGGGGAACAATTCCAATTAAAACGGACCAAAATGAAGTTTATGACGGCGTTGAAACTTTCCTTCAATAACTTACGTACCAAAAAGGGTCGAACCTTGTTGACCGCGTTTGCTTCAAGTATCGGGATCATCAGTATCGGGATCGTATTATCACTGTCTAGCGGTTTCCAAAAACAAATCGATAGCACTCAAGCAGAAACGATGTCGAAATACCCGATCACTATTTCAAAAACAACAACTGATCAAACGGCCAATCGTGATCAAGCCCTAGGGTCAGATAAATCCAGCGGTTCTGACAAAGGCAATGAGAATAATATCGTTGCTAAAATCAGCGATGAAGATCGGGCACAACATACGAACAACATCAATCAAGACTATGTGGATTACATCAATAATATCGATCCAAAATTAAGTAATAATATCGGTTATACACGTGTAGTAGGGATGAATTTATTACGCGATGTCGATGGAGATGTAAAACCAGTTCAACTATCAAATACAGCATCTAATAGTAGTCCATCAATGATGAGTGCGATGTCTAGCATGACTGGGATGGGCGTTTCTTCATTTCCGACACAGCTGGATAAAGATTCAGGCAACTTCCTAAAAGATAATTACAAATTATTATCAGGAGCATATCCAACTACTGCAACAGATGTTGTCTTGATCGTTGATGCCAATAATAGTACTAATATCAATTCATTGAAAAATTTAGGCTTCGATGTCAAAGATGGCGAAAAAATTGATTTTGACAAAATCGTAGGTACCGAATTCAAGTTGGTCAATAATAATGAATACTATGCCAAACTACCAACAGGGAATTTTATCCCCAACACAGATTACAAAGCAATGTATGATAATGCGAATAATGATACATTGAAAATTTCGGGAATCTTACGAGTAAAACAATCATCAACTATGAACCTTTTAGCACCAGGGATTGCTTACAGCAATGAATTAACATCTAAAATCGTGAAAGATAATCAAAATTCTGAAATCGTCAATGCACAAAAAGCGACGGATACTAATGTCATGACGAATGAAAAATTAGATGCAACGACTAAAGAAAGTACGATGGCTTACTTAGGCGGCGATAGCTTGCCAAGCAGCATCATGATCTATCCGAATAATTATAAAGACAAAGAAAAAATCTTAACTTATTTAGATAAATACAATAAAGGTAAAAAGAAAGCCGATAAGATTATTTATACAGACTTGGCCGGTACGATGACTGAGTTGACTGGGGGCTTGATGGATGCGATTACGTATGTATTAGTAGCCTTTGCCGGTATCTCATTAGTAACAAGTATGATCATGATCGGGATCATCACTTATACATCTGTGATTGAACGGACCAAAGAAATTGGGGTCTTGAAAGCTTTAGGTGCGCGTAAAAAAGATATTACCCGCGTATTTGATGCCGAGACATGTATCCTAGGGGTAGCATCAGGAACCCTAGGTGTGTTGATTGCTTACTTGGCTACATTCCCAATCAATGCGATTTTATACAATATGACTGACCTTAAAGATGTTGCTCAATTGAATCCAGTGCATGGGCTTATTTTAATCATCGTTTCAACTGTTTTGACGATGATCGGCGGACACATTCCTGCTAAAATGGCTGCTAAAAAAGATGCAGCGATTGCTTTACGAGCAGAATAATAAAAAAAGCTGAGACGAAAGTAAAAAATACTTTTGTCTCAGCTTTTTTATTAGCCGCCAAAGAAATAATTGATGGCAGCTAAAGCAATGTAACCAACCGTGATCAAGCCGCAAATAATCAAGTGAGCTTTTTTATGCATCAAAGCAATCGCAATGAATTCACGTAGAAAAGCATTCGGTAAATAATATTTGGCAGTCTTTGCCCCGAGGCCATCGATATTCAAGCCGACTTCTTCGGCATACATACCGGCTCTAAAAATATGGTAATTATTAGAAGTAAAAATCGCATGATAACCAGTTGGTTTTTCATGTTCCATAATTTCTTTACTAAAGCGCATATTTTCTAACGTATTGGTTGATTGAGCTTCCATGAGGATCTCATCTTCAGGGATTCCTTGTTCTATCGCATATTCACGCATCGCTTGCGCCTCAGGAACTTTTTCATCCGATCCTTGTCCGCCAGACATCACAAGTTTTGGCGGAGTTAAGGTTGCAACGCTTTGTTTGTGATAAAACTGGATTGCACGATCAATCCGTTTTGCTAATAGCGGGGTAACTTTTTCCCCATTGATCAGCCCCGCGCCTAAAACAACGATGAAGTCTTGGTCGTACTTTGGCTGATTGAATTGGTACAAAACAGAGATCGATAAGAAATTCCAAAAGACGATGAAAAAATAAAATGCAATCGTCGTTGGGATCGCTAATAAGACTAATGACCAGCTCGGTAAAAGTTGGGTACCTACAATACGCAAAATAAGCAGTGCCAGGATCGCTAGCCCTAAGATCAGTGTCAATAGATTCGGTAAACGTCGTGATTCACGTTTTAACACGATAAAACTATTGCCGATCAAAAAAATCACGGCAGCGTAAACACCAAATGCTACAGCAATTAAAAATAAAACTAGCAAGGCAACTGAGATCGCCATTCCGATAATGGATTGAGAAGTGAAACTAATCAGTCCAACATAGATCATAAAGCTGATCAAAAATAGATTTAGTAGCCAGCCGTTTCTTAACCGACATTTTTCTTTGAAATAAAAATAGCAGAACAATAAAAAGAAAAATACTGGAATCAAAATATAAAAAGTTTTTGCTTGAATCTCGATTCCTAAAAAATATAAAAGTAGAAAAATTCCTGACCAACGTAAAAAGAGACTGAATCGCTTATGTTTGAAACGAATCATTAAAACTAATAGAACAAGCAAGTAGATTCCTAATGCTAGGAAGTCTCGCTGGAAGTCCATACCATCACGCCTTTCTTCATTCATAAATATAAAAAATTTTCTTTGATTTAACTGACTGCTGAGTAGTTATAATTATCAGCAAGAAGAAACCATTTGTTACAGTAGACAGTATATCAAAGAAACGAGGAAATGCGCAGTGAAGAACGATTAATTGGTTTTTACCAGAAAGCTCGGTAAAATAGAGAATAAGCTTTTTTAGTCAGGGAGGAATGAGAATGAAGATTAAAGGGATTGATCGAATCGACTTGCCCACGATCTATGTGATTGGAAAAGAAGGCCGCGGGCTAGCAGAGGAGGGAGCTTCTTGGGTACCAGCATTATGGGATCAAGTTAATGATCATTTTGAAGAGTTGATAGTATCGTTGACAGGTCAAGAACAAGAGATATTACATCTTTGGGGATTGATGAGTGATGGAAAAGAATGGCTAGAGCCATGGCAAAATGAAGGACGTTACCTAGCGGGAGTCCAAGTTACGAAAGAAGCGATTGTACCAGAAGGGTGGACGCGTTGGGAACTTCCAGCCAAAAGTTACTTAACGGTCAAAGCAAATGGAGATAAGATCGAAGAAGCCACGAATCTAATGTTAGGAGAAATTTTTCCTTTAGAAAAATTGGAACTTGCTGGAGCGATCCAAGAACATTATTTACCTGAATTTGCACAAGGCGAAGTCGAACTGTATTTCCCGTTTAAAACATAAAAAAACTTTCGACTCTAATAAAGTCGAAAGTTTTTTATTTATGCAAAGGCATTGGTGATCTTTTGCCAAAGAATCTCAAAAACATTAGCCTTTTCAACCGCTGTTTTGGTGATCAAGTTTGTCGTAGCACCTTCGTTTTTACGAACATAGCCTAAAGTATCTTGGGCAAGCTGTACGCTGACGGTACCGACTTTTTCATTTTTATGAACAGGAGCAGTAATTTTCTGATCATCTAACAATGAACTGTCCACTGTTGACTTGATTGTCAAATCTGTAGAGTCCATATCGCTGCGGACCCAAAGTGTTACGGGTTTTTCCATCGCCAAAGCTACGCGATCTTGTTTGCCTTCAGCGACTGCTAAAGATTTTTTATCAGCGGGTGTTTGTCCCGCAGTAGTCACTTCTTGTTGACTCCAATTATTCAAGCAATAATCCATCAGTTTACTTGTTTCAGTAAAACGAGCATTGGTATCGTTCGCTTGATTCAGGGCATTTAAAATGACGGTGATCACACGACGACCATCTTTTTCGATCGTCCCGACAAAGCAGGCACCCGCTAGATCGGTTGTTCCAGTTTTTAATCCATCTACGCCTTCTTTGTAATTATCACCTTCAAAAAGCATGACATTCCAGTTTTTCATCTCGCTGGGATGTGTCGTGTTAGGCGCAAAAGTTTTTTCTTGAATTTTTGATGTTTCTAAAATTTCAGGGAAATCGTTGATTAGATGTTGGGCAACGATTGCGACATCTTTGGCAGACATCATATTTTCATCGTTTTCTTGAGTGTCAGGATAGCGATTATCGCCTAAGTAGACGTTACTCAATCCAGATGAATTGATGACCGTTGCGTCAGTGATATCCCATTTTTTCAACTGTTCACGCATTTGATCGACGAAAGTATGCTCACTTCCGGCAACAAGTTCAGCGAGTGCTACGGCACAAGCATTTGCTGACTGAACGATCATAGCTTCAAAAATATCTTTGACTGTATATTTTTGGCCGCTGACTAAAGTAACATTAGATAAGTCGGGAACAGTACTCAATGATTCAGCATATTCTGAAATCGGTACTTCTTGGTCCCAAGTTATTTTCTTTTGCTTTATGGCATCTAAAACTAGGTAAGCAGTGACAGTCTTTGTGATGGAAGCAATCCCTTTTGGGGTATCGCCATCTTGATTGAAGAACACTTTTCCAGAATCAGCATCAATGGCATAGCCAGCACTGGCATTGACAGAAAAATCATCATCCGCTCGTACAGTAATTCCAATGAAGCTTTGGAAAAAGAGGATCAAGGCAACCAAAACAAGGGGAAATCTTTTCTTTTTATACATTGGTAAGCTCCTTTAGTTTATTACCTAAAAAATTTTAGCAAAATAAAAGGGGGAATACAAGCAAATCCCAGTGGATTCCTAGTGTTTCGGAATTCCGCTGGGATCAGTCAAAAATTTTTGATCAAGAAATTAAAATCCGCGTCCGCCGCCGCCAAAAGTTCCGCCGCCGCTAGAATTAGTCGTACTTCCACCGCCACCACCACCGCCGTTATTATTAGATGGCCGTGGAATTCGACGAGTTGTAACAAATGAATTGACTAATTGGTCTTGTCGTTCTGTTAAATCAAGCTGGGCATTTTGACGATAGGGATAACGATATGTCCCTCTTTTCAATTGATAACGCAAACGGACAGAAACGAAGAATGCAATCGCCGCCGCAGCTGCAATAACAAAACCAATTGCAAATTCGATCGGTGTGATCGCTTTGTAATAAGTGATCTTGCCAGTTTTTTCATCGATTCGATAAGAGCCTTTTGGGACTCCAGCGTCGACAAATTCTTTCGTCGTCGAAAGATAATCTGCCCCGGCTTGATAATAATTTTCATTTTGCATCGCGGCAGTCACTGCATCTAAGATCTTATCGACACGTTTGTCCGTTAAGTAATCGATCATATTACCAGATGTAGACACGTAAACTTGTCGTTGATTCATATCGATCAATAAAAGAGCGCCATTATTATCTTTCCCAACACGCGCTTTTAGCTGTTGGTTTGCAAAGGTGCGCGGTTCTTCAGTATTAGTGTTCGTCGTTAAGATAAAAACCTGGCCTTTGATTTTTTGATCAAGGGTCGCTGCTTGATTGGCTAATTCTGTGCGCTGTTCTTGCGTCAATAAGTTTGCTTGGTCATCGACGGTATCAGCTGCTGCATGAGCTTTTAAAGGGAGCAGCAAGACTAAAAAGCTGAGTAATAAAAAAATTTTTTTCATAGGAAATACCCCACGATCATAGCTAAAGCTAAAATACCTGCAAATATACCAGCAGAGAATAAGCCTAATCGTTTATTGCTGATAGGCAAGACACCGCTGACTTTGCCTGTCTGTCCATTCATAGCATAATAATAGGTCTTTTTATCTGCGGCTTGATAGGTAACAAGCCAAACCGGTAGCAACATATAATGATTATCTTGTTTTTCAATTGCAACGGATTTATTTTTAGTAGTAAATGTTGTATAGCCCGAGACCGTATCTCGCAACAGGTCTTCCGTATACTCGCCTAATTCATGTTGGATCTGGTCGGCTAATTCAATGATCTCGATATCGCGTTTTTCGGCTTGGAAACCAGATAGATATTCGGTATGAAAATCAACCGCTTGATCGATCGGAAAAGGTTGTACGCCTTCGACCATTTTTTGCTGCAGATTTTTAGTCAACGCATTTTTAGTCAATTGTCTGATTTTAGCAGTTCCTTTACGAAAAACTTGATAGACTTTGGTTTCCGTATATTCGATGTCGCCGATCACCCAAACCCTTAATGAAGTTCCGCTACCAGTAAGATTTCCATTAGTTTCCGCGTCGATCACCCAATATGGAAAATAGACACCGGTCATTTTTTCGATTTGTTCTTGATTGAAAAAATCCTTTGGAACGAATCGTTTTTTCTTGGTCCAAGCTAAAAAATCAGCAATTGCTTTTTCGCGATCGATTTTAAACGGTAAGACTTTATTTGGCAAAAATTCGCCCGTCAAGCGCCCAGATAGGACTACTGGATTATGACAGAAGTAACAATAAGTCGCGGCAGTCGTGTGATCAGTGACGATTTGAGCACCACAACTGGGGCAGAGAAATAAATCCATTTCACTGCCGTCAGTCGTTTCGAACGATGAAGCCTCTGCTGTAGTATCTTCTACAGTGGTAGCTGTTTCTTTTGCTTCAAATTTTTCGATATCTTCTACGGTAAAAATACTCAAACAATAGTCACAATGAAATTTTTGATCACTAGGATTGAATGTTAACGGCCCGCCGCAGTTGGGACAATGATGTGTAATAACATCCGCCATTTGCAGACCACCTCAATTCAGCTTATTTTTTTAATCTAATGGCACTCCTTGAAACGGTTTTCCGCAATGTGGACAGAATTTTGGTACGCCATTACTTAGATCTACAATTTCGCCACATGCACTACATTTCATTTGGATCTTTGCTGCAGCAGCTGGTGCTGGTTTTGGTTCGCCGCAATTACTGCAGAATTTCCCGGTATTTTCAGTGCCGCATTTTGGACAAGCCCATTGTTCGCCTTGCGCTTGCGTTTTAGCTTGTTGATTTTGCTGCATTTGTTGATTATTGTTTTGGGAAGCTTGATTTAAGAAATCACCGCCGGCATTCATGCCCATACCCATACCGAAAAATCCAGTGCTGGCGCCGGCATCATTTTTTCCAGCGGCCTCCATGCCACGAGCAACCGAACCTTGGACATAGCCTTCACGTACGCTAGGATCCCCCAGCATGGCGCCTTCATTCCGCATATTGATCAATTTAGTTGAGTCATCGGTATAAGAAATGCTAGCCACAGCAACGGAAACAATCTCCATGCCACGTAATTCTTTCCAGCTATCATCTAAGGCAGTCGCTAAATATTTGCTTAATTCTAAACTTTTTGACGGCACGTAAGAAATTCGTTGACCATCGGCAGACATTTGATTGATCGAGGCTTGCAGACCCGTTAAAAATTCTTGCAAGTACTGTTCATTGATATCATTGATATCCACTTGATCCATATTGCGAGGAATCGCATTGGCATAAAATAAAATCGGATCAGTCACTTTGATCGAATAGGTTCCATGAGCACGTAAAAACAATTCGGCATTATAAAAATTATCAAAATAATTCAACGGTGTACTTGTCCCAAATTTGATACCTTTGATTTCTTGGAGATTGATGTAAAAGACTTGTTGTTTTTGCGGAGTCACACCGCCGAATTTGAAACGGCTGAATGTTTCTGCGACGGCATCTTTTAACGAACCATTGAACATCGAAGGGGCTGAATTATTTTGCACAGTATAATAACCTTCTTCAGCGGTATAATCGATGATTTTTCCACCATCGACTAGAAGCATCATCATATTCGGATAAACGTGAATGACCGAACCGTCAGTAATCACATCGGCGGTGCCTTTTTTATTGCTTCCTCGTTTATCATCTTTACGTACAGCAGTTCCTTTTGTCATGACGGTCGTTTGTCCCATATCGGCAGGTTCGATGACTTCGAGCCATTGATCAGCTAATCCACCACCGACACTGCTTGTTGCTGCTTTGAATAGTCCCATGAATATCCCTCCATAAAAACGTTTTTTTCATTATACCATAGGCTATTTTGGTAATCGAAAAGATGCAATCGAACAAATTAAAACTCATTAAACAATTCAATCGAACAGACAGTTTATATAGTTTTTTTCGACAAAATCACGTATAATGAAAAGCAGTGATTTCGAAAGAGAAGAGGAAAATTATGGCTTATCAAGCACTTTACCGCGTTTGGCGATCTCAACGTTTTGATGACTTAGTTGGACAAGAAGCAATTACAAAAACGTTGAAGAATGCGATCCAACAACAGAAAACTTCCCATGCTTATTTGTTTACTGGTCCCCGCGGAACTGGGAAGACAAGTGCGGCAAAAATCTTTGCCAAAGCGATCAATTGCCCAAACAGTGTTGATGGCGAGCCATGTAATGAATGCGAAATGTGTCGCTCAATCACTGAAGGACGACAAGAAGACGTTATCGAAATTGATGCGGCTAGTAATAACGGTGTCGAAGAAATTCGTTTTATCCGTGATCGAGCGAACTACGCACCAACAATGGCTAAATATAAAGTGTATATCATCGATGAAGTCCATATGCTTTCGACAGGAGCCTTCAATGCGTTGCTAAAAACTTTGGAAGAGCCAAAAGAACATGTGATTTTCGTTTTAGCGACAACTGAACCACATAAAATCCCAGCAACGATCATTTCGCGGACGCAGCGGTTTGATTTTAAACGTATCAATGTTCAAGCAATTATTGGCCGGATGAAATATATTTTAGAAGAAAGTAATCAGCCTTACGAAGAGCAAGCGTTATCTGTGATTGCTCGTGCAGCAGAAGGCGGTATGCGGGATGCTTTGAGTATTTTAGACCAAGCCATTTCTTTTAGTAATAAAACGATTACTTTGGAAGATGCGTTAGCAGTCACTGGCAGTTTGACGACAGAAATGATGGACAGCTTTATCGGAGCATGTCTACAACAAGATGTCAGCGGAGCTTTAGAAGTTTTAGAAAATATCTTAGCGGAAGGCAAAGAAGCACGCCGCTTGACCGAGGATTTATTATTATATTGCCGCGACTTATTGATGTATCAACAAGCGCCTAAACTATTAGAAAATCGAGCTGCGTATTTAACAGATAATTTCAAGCAACTGGCTCAAGCAACTGCCTCAGAACGTTTGTATCTAATGATTAAAATTTTGAGTGAGACGCAAAATGAGATTCGTTTTACAAACCACGCTAATGTTTATCTAGAAGTAGCGACTGTAAAATTGGCAACACCGCAAACAGCGACTATCAGTCCGGTGAAACCACAGAGCGTTGAAAATTCTGCGGCACAACCAGCTGATTCAGCCGAATTACTGGCACTAAAAAAACAAGTTCAGCAATTACAAAATGAGATGAAACAACTAAAAGTACAACCTGTTAGTGAAAAGGAAGAACGAAAAGTTGCTCCAAAGAAAAATACCAGTGCCTATCGTGTACCGACTGAACGGGTATATCAAGTATTAGGTGAGGCAACTAAAGAGCATTTGCTGAATGTAAAAAATGTTTGGGAAGATTTATTGATGGCTTTGCCAGTAACGCAACGGGCAATGTTAAAAGCCAGTGAACCGGTAGCGGCAGGCCCCGATTTATTATTGGTTGCCTTTGACTATGAGATTGTTTGTCAACGAGCAGACTCAAATGATGAGTTACGCTTGAATATGCAGAATAGTTTGAGTATGATGATCAAGGATTATGTCCCTGAATTTGTCTTTATCACTAGAGAAACATGGCCGCGTTTACGCCAAGCTTTTCTTAGTCAAAATCATGAGCGACCAGTCGCATTAGAAGAAACGGATTCAAACGATGGGCAAGTAGATCTATTGCCAGCAGAAACCAATGAAGTCGTCGAACAAGCGAAAAGTTTGTTTGGTGATTTAGTCACAATCAAAGAAGATTAAAAGGAGCGAATAAATAATATGATGCGCGGAATGGGAAACATGCAAGGTATGATGAAACAAATGCAAAAAATGCAAAAAGAAATGGTGAAAGCACAAGATGAATTGAATGCTAAAGAATTCAACGGGAGTTCAACGAATGATCTTGTGACGGTTACTTTTACTGGCGATAAAACAATGAAAACAATGGCGATCAATCCTGAATTGATCGATCCAGAAGATCCAGATATGTTGCAAGATATGATTGTTTTAGCAGTCAATGATGCGATCACTAAAATCACGAAGGAAACTGAACAAACCATGGGTAAATACACAAAAGGCCTTCCTGGAATGTAAGTGACGTTAATCAGAGAGGAAGAACAAGATGCAATATCCAGAACCAATTGCAAAACTGATCGAAAGTTATATGAAATTACCTGGGATCGGCCAAAAGACGGCCACACGTTTGGCATTTTTCACGATCGATATGAAGGATGAATCCGTCAATGAGTTTGCGCGTTCGTTGATCAGTGTCAAACGCGATCTGCATTTTTGCAGTATTTGCGGCAATATCACGGAAGAAGATCCTTGCGAAATTTGTTCAGATACAACGAGAGATCGTAGCACGATTTTAGTTGTCGAAGAACCTAAAGATGTGATGTCGATGGAAAAAGTCCGTGAATATCATGGACTTTATCATGTTCTTCACGGTGTATTGTCGCCGATGGAAGGGACTGGGCCGGAAGATATCAATATCGCGCCGCTGATCAAACGTCTTCACGATGATGAAATCAAAGAAGTGATCATTGCGACGAATGCGACGACAGAAGGCGAAGCGACTGCAATGTATCTTTCTCGCTTGATCAAACCAGCCGGCATCAAAGTGACACGTCTCGCTCATGGGTTATCCGTGGGCAGCGATATCGAGTATGCTGATGAGATTACTTTATTGAAAGCTGTAGAAGGACGCCGTGAACTTTAATTTTTCGCGGTGTTTTTTGAAACATAGACAAGATTAAAAAGTTGGAGGACAAGAAAGTGAACGGATTATTTATTACGATTGAAGGTCCAGATGGCGCAGGCAAAACGAGTGTGCTGAATGAACTTTATCCAAGATTACAGTTAACAGCGAAACGGACGATCGTCAAAACAAGAGAGCCTGGAGGAATTCCAATCGCCGAAAAAATTCGTCACGTGATTCTTGACCCAATCAATGACCGCATGGATGAACGAACAGAGGCCTTACTTTATGCAGCTGCTCGTCGCCAGCACTTAGTGGAAAAAGTTTGGCCGGCACTCGAAGCCGATGAAATTGTTTTGTGTGACCGCTTTGTAGACAGCTCATTAGCCTATCAAGGCGCGGCTAGAGGAATCGGTATGGATGAAGTCGCAGCGATCAATAAGTTTGCAACGGAAGGTACGACACCTAACATTACTTTGTATTTAGATGTGGATTCAGATACCGGATTACAACGAATTATGAAGAATCGGACCAATCAAATTGACCGTTTGGACTCAGAAGGGTTACAATTTCATCAGAGGGTCCGACATGCATACTTAAAAATAGCAGAAGCAAACCCAGATCGGATCATAAAAATTGATGCTCGGAAACGTTTAGACGAAGTCGTAAAAGAATGTTTTTATGAATTAGTAACACGTTACCCAGACTATTTTCAATCACGAGAGGTGTAGATTATGAAACTTATTTTAGCAATTGTTCAAGACAAAGATTCAAATCGTTTAGCAAATGAATTTATCGATGCCAATATTCGAGCAACTAAACTTTCTTCTACCGGTGGGTTCTTAAAAGCTGGGAATAGCACATTTATCATTGGGATCGAAGATGACCGCGTGGAAGATACATTAGCGTTGATCAAAGAAACCTGTCAAGCACGTACTCAATACGTGACGACACCAGTAACGTTAGATATCTCGTTAGATGGCCAAATACCATACCCAGTCGAAGTCGAAGTCGGCGGAGCAACTGTTTTTGTTCTTCCTGTCGAAGGATTTCATCAGTATTAATATGGAAGAGACAGAAAAACTAGAAACTATTCAGCCAATCGTTTTTCGTCAATTACAAAATAGTTTTGAGCATGGGCGGTTAGCCCATGCTTATCTTTTTGAGGGCGATCAAGGAACTGGAAAAGCAGCGCTTGCGCTATGGTTCACGAAGCATCTATTTTGTCTGGACCTTCAAGACAATATGCCTTGCGAAAAATGTAATAATTGTCTACGAATCAATAGCAGAGAACATCCCGATGTAGTCGAGATCGAACCTGATGGCCAGTCGATCAAAGTCGATCAAATTCGGGCGCTGCAAAGTGAATTGACGAAGAGTGGATTTGAGTCGGCTAAGAAAGTCGTGATTATCCATCAAGCAGAAAAAATGAATACTAATTCAGCCAATAGTTTATTGAAATTTTTGGAAGAACCCCCTGCAAACTTCATGATTATCCTAGAAACACAGTCATTGGGCAAAATTTTACCAACGATTCGTTCCCGCTGTCAGATCATCCATTTCCAAGGATTATCGACTCAACGGTTACAAGCCCGTTTGGAGGCAGAACAAATTCCGACCAAAACAGCGAGTCTATTAGCTAATTTAACAAATAGTTATGGAAAAGCTGTTGAAATCTCAAAAGATGAATGGTTTAATGAAGCTAGAGATGCTGTTATTCAATGGTTTAATTATCTCGAGAAAAATGATTCACAAGCGTTTATCTATGTTCAAAAAAAATTGGTCAAGACGTTTAGAGACAAACAACAGCAGCAACTTGCATTCGAGATGCTGGCGTATTATGTCAAAGAAAAACGAAACCAAGTGATAAAACAAGATCCAGCAGCCTTAGATAAATACAATTATTTGTTGGAAGAAGTTTTATTGGCCAGTCAGAAATTAGAAGCGAATGTTTTATTTCAAAATATTGCAGAACAGATAACGTTGCGAATCGTGTTTTAAACACGTTATTTAAGAGAGTAGGGAACAGTCATGGTTGAAGTTGTAGGTGTTCGTTTTCGCGACGCGGGACATGTCTATTATTATGCTCCGGGGAAAGATGAATATTTTTATAATGATAAAGTCTTGGTTGAGTCACAACAAGCGCACCAGATCGCGACAGTGGCAATTCCAAAAATAGAAATAGCAAAAAAAGATTTGTCAGATGACTTGAAGATGATCTTACATAAAGCATCAGACAAAGAATTAAAAAAATTAGCCAAAAATGAAGCTGATGCTGAAGCAGCTTTTAAAATAGCAAAAGAAAAAATTCGAATCCACGAATTAGAGATGAAATTGATCCAAGTGGAATATACGTTTGATCGCACTAAAATGATTTTCTTCTTTACAGCAGACGGTCGGATCGATTTTCGTGAATTGGTCAAAGACTTAGCAAGTATTTTCCGTACACGGATCGAATTACGTCAAATCGGTGTTCGGGATGAGGCGAAGATCTTAGGAGGGCTTGGACCATGTGGTCGTCCGCTCTGTTGCTCGACTTTCTTGGGAGACTTTATTCCTGTTTCGATCAAGATGGCGAAAGATCAAGGCTTATCTCTGAATCCTACAAAGATTTCTGGGTTGTGTGGTCGCCTGATGTGTTGTTTGAAATATGAAAATAGCGAATATGCTGCGGCTAAAAAAGCGATGCCGGATTATGGTAAAGAAATCGATACACCAGAAGGGCGCGGAAAAGTCGTCGGCTTGAATCTGTTAAGTAAAGTTGTCAAAGTTCGTTTATTCGGCCGGGATGCAACTGTCGATTTTGATTTTCAAGAACTTGTTGAAGCAGGTGGTGTATCATGATGGATCGACGGTCACTTTACGATGGATTGAATCAACTAGAACAAGACATGCACAAGAATCTTGATGATCTCGCTTCAATGAAAGAAACACTATTGGAGATTGTAGAAAAAAATACCACTTTAGAGATGGAAAATGAGCGTTTGCGCGAGCGTATCCGTGAAATCGATGAAAAGAAAACGCCTGTCCAAGATGAGCGTCAGGAATTATCTGAATCACGTTTGAATTTAGAGAAAATCTATGAAGATGGGTTTCATGTCTGCAACTTACTTTATGGATCGAGACGAGAACAAGATGAACCTTGTGCTTTCTGTTTAGATGTCATTTATCGCGAAAGTACACATAAATAAAACAGAATGATCTTGAATGATCGTTTCTGAAAGTGGGCATGACGTTGCTTTTGTCACGCCCGCTTTTCTTTTGTTTAGGAGAAAAAGAAATAGTAGTTTGAATGAGTGAGGAGAATGTGTGTGAGAATCCAAAAAAGTTTTGCACAAGAACAAGGAACGCTGTATTTAGTTCCGACCCCGATCGGTAACTTAGAAGACATGACCTTCCGTGGTGTTAAAACATTGCAAACCGTTGATTTGATTGCTAGTGAAGATACACGGAATACTCAAAAGTTATTGAATCACTTTGAAGTGAAAGTTCCACAAAAAAGTCTGCATGAACATAATTACAATGAGCGAATCCCAGAATTACTTGCCTTTTTAAAAGCGGGCAAATCAATCGCACAAGTAAGTGATGCTGGTATGCCATCTATCAGTGATCCGGGACATGAACTGGTTGTCGCTTGTATTGAGGAAGATATCCCAGTTGTAGCCCTTCCTGGAGCAACAGCTGGAATGACTGCGTTGATTGCTTCTGGACTCTTACCACAACCATTCTATTTTTATGGTTTTTTACAACGGAAAAAAAGTTCCCAAAAGAAAGAACTAGAAGAATTAAAAAAACAAACAGCGACTCTTGTTTTTTATGAATCTCCCCATCGGGTCAAAGAAACGTTAAAAAATATTTTAGATGTTTGCGGCAATCGCGAAGTCGTGATCTGTCGTGAGTTGACAAAACTTTATGAAGAATACCTACGGGGAAGTGTGGAAGAATTATTAGAATACTTGGTAGATCATCAATTAAAAGGCGAGTGTTGTTTACTTGTATCTGGTACCACCGAACCGGCTGAAGAAGAGATTATCTTTGAAGGTACATTAAAAGAACAAGTCGAAGCTTTGATTTCTGAAGGACAGTCTTCTAAAGAAGCAATGAAGACTGTAGCGAAACGCCATAATCTAAAAAAGCAAGACGTTTATAAAGAATACCATCAATTGTAAGAGCAGGAGATTACTCCTGCTTTTTTTGTGTAAAGTTTTCTAACACGAAAAGTAATTAAATGAGAATTAAATGAATGGAATTGAAAAAAACTCTTTTAATTTTAATTCAAGATGTTAGAATACTTAACATAATTAGAATGGAGTGATTCGATGGCAGCTAATATTGCATTTATATTGATTTGTTCAGGATTTGTTTTTCTAATGACACCGGCATTAGCCTTTTTCTATGGCGGTTTAGAACGACGCAAAAATATTTTGAACACTATGATGATGGTCATTTGTACGACAGGACTGGCATCTTTGATTTGGGTAGCTATCGGCTATTCTTTATCTTTCAGCGGCGGCGGTGATTTTATTGGTAATTTAGATAAATTATTTTTTAATCATGTCTCTATGACAAAAGGCGATGGTATCCCTGAAGGGTTGTTTGCTTTCTTCCAAATGATGTTTGCATTGATCACGACGGCGATCTTGACTGGCTCTGTTGCAGGAAGAATGCGCTTTTCAGCAATTTTCTTATTTATCGCTATTTGGTTGGTTGTGGTATACTTTCCTATGGCACACATGGTTTGGGGCGGTGGTTTCTTAGATAAAATCGGCTCGATTGATTTTGCTGGCGGAAATGTTGTCCACATAAGTTCTGGAATATCAGGTTTAGTGTTAGCAGTAGTTTTAGGTCGTAGACGGGAATATCATTTAGGGGATTATCGTCCGCATAATGTTCCTTTTGTTGTTTTAGGAACCGGACTTTTATGGTTTGGCTGGTTTGGTTTTAATGGTGGTTCCGCATTAGCGGCTGACGGTTTAGCGATCCATTCAATGATTACCACCAATACTGCCGCTGCTTGTGCGATGCTTTCTTGGATGTTGATCGAAAAAATATTGAATGGCAAACCAACAGTTGTTGGTGCTTGTACAGGAGCAGTAGTTGGTTTAGTAGCGATCACGCCAGGAGCAGGATTTGTTTCGATTGGTTCCAGCGCTTTGATCGGTGCTTTAGTCAGTCCGTTCTGCTATTATTTTATTGCTGTCATCAAACAAAAGCTTGGATTTGATGATGCGCTAGATGCGTTTGGCTGTCATGGTGTTGGCGGGATCTTTGGTGGACTTGCAACCGGAATTTTTGCAGATCCATCGGTTGGTGGAAAAACCGGACTGCTTTATGGTGGTACACCATTGTTTATCGCACAGATTGAAAGTGTAGTATTTACTTTATTATTTGCCGGAATAGCCAGTTACTTGATTATTTCGTTGATACGATTGTTTATGCCAATTCGTGTCTCACAACAAGAAGAAGCATTGGGCTTAGATCAAATCGAACACGATGAAAATGCTTATCCGACCTTCATGGGAATGGATTCGTAAAGGAGCAGCCAGATGAAAAAAGTAGAAGCGATCATTAGACAAGAAAAGTTAGAAGAAATAAAATTTGCCATTGATCAAACGGTGGCTGTCAACGGAATGACCGTCAGCCAAGTATTAGGTTGTGGTTTACAAAAAGGACAAAAGAGCTACGTGCGAGGCCAGGAGGTCATCACGACCTTACTCCCTAAAGTATCTGTTAGTTTTATTTTAGCCGATGAAGATGTCAATGGAGTCATCGATTTGATTTTAGATATTTGTCAATCGGATGAATGTGGCACAGGTAAAATTTTTGTTTCCCCGATTGAAGAAGTCATTCGAATTCGTACAGGGGAACATGGAAAAGCAGCAATTCGATAAAAAAACACTGCCTGACAAAATCAGGCAGTGTTTTTAATTGGTCTAGTTTTTATTAAATGTAAATAATGATTGATATAAACTTATTTTATTCATTTTTTTTAATAACAATTGTGAATTGGTTTTACTTTTTAGGAAACGGTAAAATTAATGAGTTTTTCTATTAATATAGTAGAAAAAATTATCTAATTTCCCGATAATAGTAAATTGATTTTAAAAACGATTTTAATTAGTCTTTGAAAAGAAATTTTTAAATGTTCTTTGAAGTTAAAAATATCTGTAGTGATTTTTAGATTTGGGAATTCATTAAAAAGAAAAATAAAAAACCACCATAGCCGTCACTATGGTGGAAATGAAGGTTGTTATTTACTCTTGGTAGGAGTAAGTATGAAAAAACCAATTCGGGATAATTGGTATATTATTATAATAAAGCATTCTGTGAATGAAAGTATGAATGGTACTTTGTTAATCACTAAGAAATGTATTAGAAAGGTCTTATGCAATTTTGCATGAAATTTTTTGGTATTTTACACAATGTAAGGGTTGCATTTTGTTTTTAGGAATTTCGAGTCTGTGCTACACTGAGAATGGAAGATTTTATTAGGAGGTTAGTTTTATGGCAAACATCAGTAAAAAGTTATTAACTGAATTGACATCGGAAGAAGCGAATGGCCCGTTTATCACCTTTATGTTGAATACGCATCATGCGCACCAAGAAGTAGAAAAAGATCAAATCACGTTTAAAAACTTTTCTAAAGAAGCAAAGAAACGCTTTGAAAAGAAGTACACTGAAACAAGCTTTGAACCATTCCAAGAAAAAATCGATCAATTATTAGCCGACGGAGATTTTTGGCGCAGCGGAACGAAAAGTGTCGCAGTGATTTTGACCAAGGATCAAACGTATATCCATCGTTTGACTATCGATGTGGACGATCAATACTATGTAAGTGATTTGCCCTATCTATTAGCGATTATCAAAAATGCACAATTCAATTATTCATACTATCTACTTACGTTGAACAAGGATTCAATGAAATTATATACTGTTCATAATAAAGAAGTGACAGCGGTTGAGTTACCTGAAGACGCACCGACCGATGTTGTAACTGCTTTAGGAGATGAATTGACTGGTGGAAACTTAAATGTTTCTGCGCGTGGCGGTGAAGTGGGAAGTTTCCATGGAGTCAACGCGAAAGATGGAGAAGTCGAAATTGATTGGGTAAACTATTACCAAGCAGTGGATAATTTCTTAAAAACATTAGATAATCCAGAAAAACTTCCAATTTATGTTTATGCGTTACCAGAAAATCAAACTCAATTCAAAAAAGTAGCGAAAAATCCGTATTATTCAGATAAAGCGGCAATCACTGGTTCGCCAGCACAAGTGACGATCAATGATTTGAAGAAAGAAACTGAAAAATTGACCGATCAATTAGCGGCCGTAGAAACAAAGACCTATCAAGAATTGACCAATAAGAAGTTTGTCGATCAATTGGTGGATATCGTTCCCGCTGCTAAAGAAGGGAAAATATCTCATTTGTTCGTCGCAACTTCAAACTTAGTCGATGGTTTTGGTGAAGATCCAGATGTGGAATATGACCGTCGTCAAGTATTGAATGAAATCACAGCAAACGTGACAAAAACGGGTGGTCAAGTGTTTGTTTTAGAGCAAAAAGATGCCCCAGATGAGAAGAGTTTGTTAGCGGTTTTACGTTATTAGAAAGGTTGCTAAAAACACAAAATATTTTGAGCGATAATCTAGTGTTATCGCTTTAAATATGCTATAATTATTTTTGTAGTTGTTGTACGGTAATTGGTAAGTTTGTTTCAAACAACATCCTTCCTATTTCACCATTCAAGTAATTACAAATCAATTTTTATCCTAGGAGGATGTTTAACATGGAACAAGGTACAGTAAAATGGTTTAACTCAGAAAAAGGCTACGGATTTATCACTGCTGAAAACGGAAACGACGTATTCGTACATTTCTCAGCAATCCAAGGCGACGGCTTCAAAACTTTAGAAGAAGGTCAAGCAGTGACTTTCGATGTTGAAGATGGCCAACGTGGACCACAAGCAACTAACGTTAACAAAGCTTAATTAGTTGAATTTAACAGTCAGATGCGTAAGCATCTGGCTTTTTTTGGTTTAAAACAACTATTTGAAACAAATCAAAATCTATCTGAAAATTTAACAATTATTTTTTTAATGAAAACGATTGATTGAAAGAACTTTCTTGAAGAACATGTTACTATTCAGATATAATGCCTTGAGGAACTCTCTTAGAAGAATTTATTTATCATTTCTCAAACAACTGTACATAATAACGATAACGTATTTTATTTAATGTGATACTGAATCATTGCGAAAGGAAGAGCTTGTGTGAAAAAGAGTTACGCAGTCGTAGATATTGAAACGACAGGAACGGATCCTAAAACAAGTCGAATCATCCAGTTTGGCTGTGTATTGATCGAAGACGGAAAAATAGTGAGTCATTTTTCCACCGATATCAATCCTGACCAAATGATACCGCCTCAAATTCAGACATTGACTGGGATCACCAATCAGCGTATTCGCAAAGCGCCTTATTTTGAAGACGTGGCTCTAACTATCGCGAACTTGTTAGAAGATACTGTATTTGTTGCACATAATATCCATTTTGATTATCCATTTTTAAGCAATGAACTTGAGCGTTGCGGACTTCCAGCATTAACGATTCCGGGAATCGATACAGTGGAGTTAGCTCAAGTCTTCATGCCGACTTCGTTAAGTTTTCGCTTAAAAGATTTAGCAGAAGAATTGCATTTAGTCCATGAAAATCCTCACCAAGCGGATAGTGATGCCGATGTGACCGCTCAATTGTTACTGCATCTAGAAAATATAATCAAAGAATTACCCATCGTCACTGTGGAAAAAATCATTAGTGCTGCGGATCAAATGGCGTTTCAAACAAAAGATTTCTTAGTCGATTGTCTAGCCGATATGCAATTAGAGCCCAAGCCTTTACCGGATGAATTGACGATCGTTCATGGCTTGGCATTACACAAAAAAAGTGTGCCGCTTTTTTCCGAGAACTATTACGGAAACAAAGCGTATCCTCGTTCACGTAAAGCGAAAGAAAAAATTTATCAAGGTTCTTTGACATTTCGCAAGGAACAGGCGCGTTTGATGAATTTGGTCTATGATTTTTTTAATAAAAAAACCGAAAAAAATATTCTAGTCGAAGCAGCAACAGGAATTGGGAAAACCTTGGGTTATCTGTTGCCAATGAGTTATCTGGCGACAGCCGAGCAACCGATCATTATCAGTACCGTTTCACTGCTCTTGCAAGAACAGATCTTGACGAATGATCTACCGTTAATCAATCGTTTGCTGGATCAACCGTTGCAAGCGGTAGTCATGAAAAGTAGTCGCCATTATTTGGATTTGGAACGTTTTTATCAAACATTTGAAAAAAATTCCCAACAAAAACAATATACTTTATACCAAATGGCTTTATTGGTCTGGTTGACACAGACTGAGACTGGTGATTTTGATGAGTTGAACATGACAAATTTGAATCATCCGTTTTGGCAAGAAGTTGCTCATTTAGGCCCACATTCATTGAATCCAAAAAGTCCTTTTTATACAGTCGATTTTATCCACCATCGCCAACGTAAATTGGCTCAAAGCAATCTTATTATTACCAATCATGCTTTTCTGGCTCAAGAAGATCAGCGTAAAGAACCACAATTGCCAGCAAGCCCATATTTGATTATTGATGAAGCCCATCATTTAACACGTTCGTTGGAAAGAAATAGTACGCATCAATTGAATATTCTAGCGATTCAACGCCAGTTTCACCAATTAAATGAGCAGCAGCTTTATGCGACGTGGCATGAATTAGTCAGTAACGATCAATACACCCAGCATACTGTTGAGCTTTTTCAAGATGTGATGCACGAGCTAAATGAAGAATTAACTGATTTATATCAAGTGTTCAAACAAGAATATCCGACCGAAGAAGATCGCTTGATCACAAAAGCTATGATCGATCAGCTATCATTAGCCGGGGAACAAGTTTTGCAACGAACGGGACGCTTATATCAGGATGTCTTGATCTTAGGTGAACGATTACAGGAATACTACGAGCTTCACAAGGAAACATTCAGCATCAAAGAACAAGCTGAGTGGAATGAATTACAGCTTGTTTTGGAAAGTTTGCAACAACAACAAATAGCTTTTGATTGTTTTAGCGAACGCTGGGATGCGCGTTATATCCATTGGTTCAACGGAAAACGAAAAACATTCCATGTTCAAGATTTAGAAGCTTCTTTGATCAGCGATACCAAATGGTATGGCCGGTATCAACAAATTTTGTACCTTGGTGGGACATTGAAGGTAGGAAGTGACCGGCATTATTTTGCGAAACGCTGGGGAATTCCTGATACAGCATTAAAAATAATCAGCAGTCCTTACGATTACGAAAAACAAGCTCGGCTTTATTTACCAACGGATAGTATCAGCATCCAAGGAACTTCGCCGGATCATTATGCTAACTATTTAGCACAAGTCGTTCATCAACTGTCAGAAAAACAAAAGCGTCCGATTTTAATTTTATTTACTTCCCATGATATCTTGAATCGAGTGTATCAACGAGTTCGAGTTCCTTTATTGAATGAAGGCAGAGAAGTTTTAGCGCAAGGGGTCGGCGGCAGTCGAGAAAAATTATTGAAACGCTTCTTGCTTTCTGAAGATGCGCTGCTGTTTGGTGCAGATAGCTTTTGGGAAGGAATCGATTTGCCGGGAGAAATCCTGCAGATTTTAGTAGTGACTCGTTTGCCATTTGAAAATCCTAAACGGCTCCAAGTCCATGCGCGTAATGAATTTTTGTCTGCACAAGGGATCAATCCGTTTTACCAGGAATCGGTTCCGCAAGCGGCCTTACGTTTACGTCAAGCATTAGGACGGTTGATTCGTTCTGAAAACGACCGTGGTGTAATGCTGTTGTTAGATCAGCGTTTGCTCACAGCCAGCTACGGTGAAAAATTACAGAAGTCTTTGCCCAAAGAACTACCGATCAAGCAGCTGCCATTAGCAGAAATCTTAAGAGAAAGCGATGAATTTTTAAATTCTGACAAAAATGAAGAGAATTAATGAGGGTTCGCTTGTCTTTTGGTATAATGTAGCTTGTCTGAGAGGAGTATGATTTTTGGATACGAATAGTGCAAGACAACAAAAATTAAATCGCTGGTTGTTGGGGATCATTATTTTTTTACTGATCGTCATCGTTTCGGCAAGTATGCTCTTTATCCGTTCCAATCGGCCGATGCAGCAAGCGAAAAAAGAAGCTGTAAAAATGGCTGAGAAATACGCCGATATAGAGGATGTGGATCAGTTTTATTGGTTCAATCGCGAAAAAACTTATTTTACAGTCATTGGGAAGAATAAATCTGGCGAATCTCTCGTTGTGATCATTCCTAAATCAGGTGAAAAGGTAAAAGTTTTAGATCAAAAAACGGGATTGACCGAGCAGCAAGTTGAGAATAAGTTTATTGAAGACTATCCTGATTTGACTTTTGAAAAAGCCAATCTAGGAATTTATCGTGACCAAACGGCTTGGGAGGTTACTGCCAAAGACGAAAAAGGCGCGATCCAGTATTACTTGCTGGCATTTAGTGACGGCAAAACGATCAAAGTCATCAAAGAAATCTAAAAAATCTTGGTAGGGGAGTTATCAGTTATGAAATTATCGCAACGTGTAACAAACTTAGAGCCGTCCGTTACTTTAGCAGCTACTGCTAAAGCCAAAGAATTAAAAGCCCAAGGATTAGATGTCATTAGTTTGACTGTGGGTGAACCTGATTTTACCACCCCAGAAAATATTGAAAAAGCAGCAATCGAAGGTATTGAAAGTGGCAAAGTCAGCTTTTATACACCTTCTGGTGGAACACCGGAATTGAAAAAAGCGATCATTGATGTCACGAAAAAAAATTATGATTTAACTATTGATGCCAGTAATGTCATTGTGACCAGTGGAGCTAAATTTGCTTTATATACATTGTTCCAAACGATTTTGGATGCTGGTGATGAAGTGATCATTCCCGTGCCTTATTGGGTAAGTTATGGTGAGCAAGTAAAACTAGCTCAAGGAAATCCGGTCTTCATTAGTGGTAGTTTAGACAATGATTATAAAATTACTTTGGATCAGCTAGAAGAAGTTCGAACAGAACGGACAAAAGCAGTGATCATCAATTCACCTTCAAATCCAACTGGGATGATTTACACTGAATCTGAATTGCGAGCAATCGGCGACTGGGCTGTTCGCCATGATTTATTGATTATCTCAGATGATATTTATGATCATCTTGTTTATAATGGAAATGAAGCACCGCATATCGCGACTTTATCTGACGAGATTTTCCATCATACGGTAATCATTAACGGTGTTTCAAAAACTTACTCAATGACTGGTTGGCGAATCGGTTATGCAGTAGGAAATAGTGAAATCATCGGCGGAATGACTTCGATCGCCTCTCAAGCGACCAGCAACCCGGCAGCAGTTAGTCAAGCGGCAGCTGTTGAAGCATTAGCGGGTCAGCAAGAGACAGCAGAAGAAATGCGTCAAGCCTTTGAAAAACGCCTAAATACTATCTATCCAAAAGTTGCTGCATTGCCTGGATTCAAGCTGAAGAAGCCGCAAGGGGCCTTTTACTTGTTCCCGAATATTGCTGAAGCAATGGCGTTAGGTGGTTACGATAACGTTACGACATGGGTCAATGATTTATTGGAACAAGAACGCGTAGCTTTGGTAACTGGGGAAGGCTTTGGTTCGCCCGATAGTGTTCGTATGAGTTATTCAGCCAGTTTGGAAGATCTAGAAGAAGCCGTTGTGCGAATTCGTCGTTTTATTGAAAATAGTCAAAAGTAAAAAATCAATTTCGGGATAAATAAGTTAGGAGAGACATTTGTGGAACAAATTCAAATCATCGATGCCAAGAATCATGTTGGCGAAACAGTAAAAATTGGTGCTTGGGTAGCGAATAAACGCTCAAGCGGAAAAATCTCTTTTTTACAATTACGTGATGGAACAGCGTATTTTCAAGCAGTTGTTGTAAAAAGTGAAGTATCAGAAGAAGTTTTCCATTTAGCCAAAGAGTTGACTCAAGAAACATCAATTATTGTAACTGGTGAGATTCGTGAAGATACACGTTCAAAATTTGGTTATGAATTAGGGGTTAAAGAAATCGAAGTAATCGGTGAAAGCCATGATTACCCAATTACACCAAAAGAACATGGTGTTGATTTCTTAATGGATCACCGTCATTTATGGTTACGTTCATCACAACAACATGCTATCATGTTGATCCGTAACGAAGTGATTCGTGCAACGTATGAATTCTTCAATAATAACGGTTTTGTAAAAATCGATCCGCCGATCTTAACGGGTTCAGCACCAGAAGGAACAAGTGATTTATTCGAAACAAACTACTTCGACCAAAAAGCATATCTTTCTCAAAGTGGACAATTATATATGGAAGCAGCTGCTATGGCTCTAGGCAAAGTTTTCTCATTTGGTCCAACATTCCGAGCTGAAAAATCTAAAACACGCCGTCATTTGATTGAATTTTGGATGATCGAACCTGAGATGGCTTTCATGCATCAAGAAGATAGTTTAGAAGTCCAAGAACAATATGTTGCTTACCTTGTCCAAAGTGTCCTTGATAACTGTGACTATGCGTTAGATGTTTTAGGTCGCGATAAAGAAATCTTAAAAAATTATACAAAATTACCTTTCCCACGCATCTCTTATGATGATGCAATCGAATTGTTGAAGAAAAATGGTTTTGACGATATCGAATGGGGCGATGACTTTGGTTCACCACATGAAACATTTATCGCTAATTCATTCGACCGTCCAGTCTTTATTTTGAATTATCCAAAAGCAATCAAACCATTCTATATGAAACCACATCCAACCCGTGAAGATGTTGTAATCTGTGCAGACTTGATCGCACCAGAAGGTTACGGTGAAATCATTGGTGGTTCAGAACGTGCAACTGATTATGATTACTTGTTGGAACAAATTCGTGAAGCAGGTCTGAACGAAGAAGAGTACAGCTGGTACTTAGACTTACGTAAATATGGAACTGTTCCACATGCAGGTTTTGGTTTAGGGTTAGAACGTACGATCACATTTATTTCAGGGATCGATCATGTTCGTGAAGCCATTCCATTCCCTCGTTTATTAAATCGTATTTACCCATAATGATAGAAGTTAGAAGTTGAAACAAAAGTAGTTGCTTTTGTTTCAACTTCTTTTTTAGTGCAATAAAAAGCTAAAACTCAATGCTTATGAAAAAGCTTTCTTTTTCGCTTGACATATGAATGAATGAACATATATAATACATATGAAGAAATGTTCATGTGTGAAAGAGAGAAGGGAATTTCATGGAAAAGGTTTATCGTTTGGATGGTTTAGATTGTGCAAATTGTGCAGCAAAAATTGAACGGTCAGTCCAACAGATCCAAGGAGTAGAGGAAGCTAAAGTTGATTTTATGAGCACGAAACTTACGATCAAAGCGTCTGAAGAAAATATTGATCGAGTTAGTAATGAAGCAAAAGGAATCGTTCATAAATTAGAACCAGATGTAAGCGTCAATACTGTTCAATCTGAAAAAAAAGAAGAAAAAGCCTATGGAAAATTAATTCAAATCGGAATCGCTATCTTGGCATTGTTCATCTTGACACTATTCACACCAATGATGCCTTGGAAACTAATTGCTTATCTAATCGTATATCTTTGGGTAGGATATGATGTATTAAAGACAGCTATCACGAATATTTTTCATGGAGAACTCTTTGATGAGAATTTTTTGATGGTAATTGCCACAGTTGGTGCAATCGCGATCGGGGAATATCCAGAAGCAGTGGCCGTGATGTTGTTTTATCAAATCGGAGAATTTTTCCAAGATTATGCAGTTGCAAAATCAAGAAAATCGATTGGTTCGCTATTAGCGATTCGACCTGATTCTGCGAATTTGATTCAAGATGGAGTAATAAAAAAAGTTGCACCGGATACGATTGCGATCGGTGATCATATCCTAGTCAATCCTGGAGAAAAAGTTCCTTTGGATGGTCTCGTGATTGATGGTCATTCAATGTTGGATACCTCCGCATTAACAGGAGAATCTGTTCCGCGTAGTATTGATCAAGGTGAAGAAATTTTAAGCGGTTTTATTAACCAAAGCGGGCAGTTGACTGTGGAGGTTACGACTACTTTTGGTGAATCTACTGTAAGTAAAATACTTAATCTCGTTGAAAATGCTAGCAGTAAAAAAGCACCGGCGGAAAATTTCATTACCAATTTTGCTCATTACTATACACCGATCGTTGTAGGATTGGCAGCCTTATTGGCAATCATACCGCCACTGGTTACGGGAGCCCCATTCTATGATTGGGTCTATCGTGCGTTGACATTTTTAGTGATTTCTTGTCCCTGTGCTTTAGTGATTTCTGTTCCGTTGAGTTTCTTTGGTGGGATCGGCGGTGCTAGTAAAGCAGGAATCTTGATCAAAGGCAGCAACTATATTGAAATATTAGCAAATGTCGATACATTAGTCTTTGATAAAACAGGCACATTAACTAAAGGTGTCTTTCGTGTTCAAAAAGTTGAAACAACTATAGATAAACAAGATTTATTACGTTATGTTGCAAGTGCAGAACAAAATTCAAGTCACCCAATCGCTCAATCAATCATCAATTATGTCGATCAACCATTGTTGCCCGTCAGTCAACTAGAAGAAATCGCTGGTTTTGGTATTTCAGCAGTAATGGATAACCAACATTTCTTAGTCGGTAATGAAAAATTATTGAATAAAAACCAAATAGCTTTTGAACCGGTGAATGAAATCGGAACGATTGTTTATGTCGCAAAAGAAAACAATTACTTAGGTTACTTAGTCATTGCTGATGAATTGAAGGATCATGTAGGGTCAGCGATCGCAGCAGCAAAACGCTTAGGGGTCAAA
Organism: Enterococcus hailinensis; assembly: GCF_045862035.1. NCBI lineage: Bacteria > Bacillati > Bacillota > Bacilli > Lactobacillales > Enterococcaceae > Enterococcus > Enterococcus hailinensis. Next base: position 154,841 of record NZ_BAAFRV010000001.1, read on the forward strand.
CGTACAGTAATGTTGACCGGAGACAACCATGTTATTGCAGATGCAATCGGCAAAAAAATTGGAATCGATCAAGTTCATAGCGAATTATTGCCGGAAGACAAGGTCAATTATTTAGAAGTAGAATTGAATCGCGAACAAAAAACAGCATTTGTTGGTGATGGTATGAATGACGCTCCCGTTTTAGCTCGCGCAGATCTTGGAATTGCCATGGGTGGCTTAGGGTCTGATGCAGCGATCGAAGCTGCCGATGTCGTGATCATGGATGATCAGCCAGCTAAAATTCCAACAGCAATTCAAATTGCCCGTAAAACAATGAAAATCGTTAAACAAAATATTGTTTTTGCAATCGGAATAAAAATTATCGTCTTGATTTTAGGCGCATTAGGTTTTGCTACGATGTACGCAGCTGTTTTTGCTGACGTAGGTGTCACAGTGCTTGCTGTTTTAAATGCAATGCGTTGTTTAAGAATCAAATAGAAAACTTCACGTCTTAGGCGTGAAGTTTTTTTTATAGAAAAAAATAAAAGAAAGACAGTTATATTAGTTGACGAATGAAGATTACAAATGTAAACTAAAAATATAAAGATTACATCTGTAAACGAAAGGAGATTCTTTTATGACAATGACAGTAAGTCCTATCAAAATTAGTGATTCCGAATGGGAAGTAATGCGTGTGATTTGGACACAAGAAGCGACTACCGCCCAAGAAATCATTGCCATTTTGGGACAAACGATGGATTGGAAACCAGCAACAATCAAAACCCTTCTTGGTCGTTTGGTGAAAAAAGAAGCAGTCCGCACAGAACAATCAGGTAAAAAATATATTTACTATCCAGCAATCAGCGAAAGTGCAACTGTAAAAAGTGCTACAGAAAATCTTTTTTCTCATATTTGTGCGAAACGAATCGGTGAAACAATCACTGAACTAATCGAAGAAGCGCAACTAACGCCAGAAGATGTAATGATGTTGCAAGAGCAATTAGCAGCGAAAGAAACAGTCGCCACGATCGAATGTAATTGTATTCCTGGCCAGTGTGAATGCAATCATCATAAATGAACATTAATATTTAAACCAAACAAAAAAGAGGAGACGAATAAAAATGAAAAAACAATTTGTAATCAACGGAATGAGCTGTAATCACTGTGTGGCTAAGGTAGAAAATACGATCAATCAATTAGATGGAATCGATAAGGTAAAAATCAATTTGAAAAAAAACCAAGGCGTTGTAAAATTTGATGAAGCAAAAGTCTCAGCTGATAAAATTGCAGCAGCAGTGACTGAAGCCGGGTATGAAACAGAGGTGATCTAAGTGTCGAACAGTACAGTAGAGACCTTTGCCATTACAGGAATGACCTGTGCAAATTGCTCGGCTCGTGTTGAAAAGGAATTGAAAACGACTGCAGGTGTGTTAGAAGCCAATGTCAATCTAGCCACGGAAAAAGCGACCGTCCAATTCGATGATTCGACGACGACCGAAGCGTTGATTCATCAAGTAGAAGCGATTGGTTATGGTGCAATTTTGTTTGATGAAGCACACAAGCAAAAAATTCAACAAGAAAAAATCACTTATGTCAAAAAGATGAAACGTGATTTGATTCTCAGTGCCATCTTAACAGCTCCCTTAATGGCGGCCATGATCGGGATGCTGCTTGGCAGTCATGGGGGTTGGGTCCATTTCTTGCATTTGCCATGGGTCCAATTGATTTTAGTTACTCCGATCCAATTTGGTGTTGGTCTGCGTTTTTATCGTGGTGCTTACCATGCCTTAAAAACGAAGGCGCCGAACATGGATGTTTTAGTCGCTATGGGAACAACAGCTGCGTATTTATTGAGCATTTATAATGGCTTTTTTAACCCACATACCTCTGATTTGTATTTCGAAAGCAGTGGTATGATCATCACATTGATCTTATTGGGAAAATACCTTGAACAAAAAGCAAAAACCAAAACCAGCGACGCGATCAAACAGCTAATGAATCTGCAAGCAAAAAAGGCTACGTTGATCGTTGATGGAATCGAAAAAGAAGTTGCTATCGAAACGGTTCAAGCAGGCGATTTATTACGAGTTCGCCCAGGAGAGCAAATTCCAGTGGATGGAAAAATCATTGCTGGACAAACAACGATCGACGAAAGTATGTTGACCGGCGAAAGTCTACCCGTCGATAAACAAATCGATGATGCTGTTTTTGGCGGGACGGTCAACACGACCGGCAGTATCCAATTCACGGCAACGCAAGTCGGGAGTATGACGGTGCTCTCACGAATTATTCGGATGGTGGAAGATGCGCAAGGTGAAAAAGCACCGATTCAACAAATTGCAGATAAAATATCTAGTATTTTTGTCCCAATCGTTTTAGTGATCGCACTAGTAACCTTACTTGCGACCGGGATTATCACGAAAGATTGGCAGCAAGCGATCGTGCATAGTGTGGCTGTTTTAGTGATCGCGTGTCCCTGTGCGTTAGGTCTAGCAACACCAACCGCAATTATGGTAGGAACAGGACTAGGGGCAAAATCAGGTATTTTGATCAAAGGTGGAGGGGCGCTTGAACAAATTGCGCACCTTACCACAGTAGTTCTTGATAAAACTGGGACAATCACAGAAGGTAAGCCAATTGTTGCTGAGTTTGAAGCTTTTGATCCACAGGCGTTGAGCTATTTGATTAGTTTGGAACAACAGTCAGAACATCCCTTAGCTCAAGCAATCTATCATTATGGAAAAGAAAAAGCATCTGTTTTGCCAGTAACTGGCTTTGAAAGTCTCACTGGTAAAGGCGTCACAGGAACGATTGATAATAAAAGATTATTTGTAGGATCAAAACGCGGATTGAATGATCGAAATATTTTATTTGTCGACGAACGTGTGGTAGCGTTAGAAGCAGAAGGCAAGACGGTCATGTTTTTAAGCGATGAGACAAAAGTTTTAGCGATGATCTCGGTAACAGATAAAGTTAAAGCTTCATCGCGTGCAGCTATCAAAGCGTTACATGATCTAGGAATCAACGTGAAGATGTTGACTGGCGATAATCCGAGAGCGGCTCAGTTTATCGGTCAACAAGTGGGTTTAACTTCAAAAGATATCGTCGCAGAAGTATTACCAGAAGACAAAGCACAGATCGTCAAGGAATTACAGTCGCAACAAGAAATCGTTGGGATGGTCGGTGACGGAATCAACGATGCACCAGCGTTAGCATTAGCTGATATTGGGATCGCGATGGGCAGTGGAACAGATATTGCGATGGAAACGGCAGATATCACCTTGATGAACAGTGACTTGCTTTCAGTCGAAAAAAGTATTCGTTTATCAAAATTGACCTTAAGAAAAATCAAACAAAATTTATTTTGGGCTTTTTTATACAATGTGATTGGTATTCCGATTGCTGCATTAGGCTTTTTGAGTCCAATTTTTGCTGGGGCAGCGATGGCTTTTAGTTCAGTCAGTGTTTTGCTTAACTCATTGAGTTTGAACCGGAAAAAAATATAAGCCATTTTGATCGAACAAAAATTTTTTAAGAATGAGGAGTGACTAAGATGAAAGAGAAGATGGAAAAACACCAAACTATGAAGATGGATCATTCCAACCACCAGGACATGCATGAGGGGAAAATGAAAGGAATGGATCATCATGAGATGGAACATGGCGACATGGATCATTCGATGCACATGGGGAATTTCAAGCAAAAGTTTTGGCTGTCATTAGTCTTAGCGACTCCAATCATTCTATTATCACCAATGATGGGAATGTCTCTACCTTTTCAATTTACCTTTCCTGGATCTGAATGGGTGGTATTAGTTTTAGCAACGATTTTATTTTTTTACGGCGGTCAGCCATTTTTAAGCGGAGCAAAAATGGAATTGAAAATGAAGAGTCCGGCAATGATGACATTGATCGCGATGGGGATTTCCGTCTCTTACATTTATAGTTTGTATTCATTTGTCGCAAATAAACTAAATCCTCATGAGCATGTGATGGATTTCTTCTGGGAACTTGCGACATTGATTGTAATTATGCTGTTAGGACATTGGGTCGAAATGAGCGCAGTTTCAAATGCCAGCAATGCTATTCAAAAATTAGCTGAATTATTACCTGATGAAGTGAATAAAATCGAAGTAGATGGTACTACCAAAAAAGTGAAGCTGCAAGAAATCCAAAAAGGCGATCAACTACTTGTTCGTGCAGGAGATAAAATACCGACTGATGGAAAAATTATCGATGGAACAACGATCGTCGATGAATCAGCAGTCACAGGCGAGTCAAAGGGAGTCCAAAAAGCGAAAGATGATTCAGTGATTGGCGGATCGGTGAATGGTGACGGCACGATCAAAATTCTAGTTACCGGAACTGGATCAGACGGATACTTAGCCAAGGTTATGGAAATGGTCAAACAAGCACAACAAGAAAAATCAAAATTAGAATCCATTTCTGATAAAGTTGCTAAATGGCTGTTTTATATTGCATTGGGTGCAGGAATATTAACCTTCATCGTTTGGTTATTTGTTTCAGACTTAGCGCAAGCTTTGGATCGAATGGTGACGGTTTTCGTGATTGCTTGTCCTCATGCTTTAGGTTTAGCGATTCCGTTGGTGATTGCCCGCTCAACTTCTTTAGCAGCTAAAAACGGATTGCTGTTGAAAAGTCGTCAAGCCTTAGAACAAGCTAGCGATTTAAATTATGTTTTTTTGGATAAGACAGGGACATTGACAGAAGGGAAATTTACCGTAACAGGTGTAGAAACAAGCCAATCATTGTCCCAAGCAGAAGCATTAAAATATATCGGAGCGTTAGAAGCTCAAACAAACCACCCTCTAGCAGTTGGGGTAGTGAATTATTTGAAAGCCGAAAAGATCACACCTTATCAAGCACAAGAAGTTTCCACCTTGAAAGGGATCGGTGTGAAAGGAATCGTAGAAGGGCATCAAGTGATTCTAGCCAATCAAAAAGAAGTAGAACGTCGAGGTTTGGCGGTCGACCAAGCAGCATTGAGTGATTATCAAACACAGGGAAATACATTGTCTTTCTTACTGATCGATAATCAATTGATGGCATTCTTTGCGATGGGAGATACCTTGAAACCTCAAGCTAAAGAATTTATCAGTCACTTAAGAGACGCCGGTATCGAACCTGTGATGTTGACGGGAGACAATCAAGCCAGTGCAGAAGCGGTAGCGAATTATTTAGGTATCAAAGAATTTTTTAGTGAGCTTTTACCAGATGATAAAGAAAAAATCATTAAACAATACACAGATAAAGGCAACCAAGTCATGATGGTAGGTGATGGAATCAATGATGCGCCTGCTTTAGCGCGAGCATCTATTGGGATGGCAATCGGCGCAGGAACGGATATTGCGATTGATTCAGCCGATGTTGTGTTGACTAACAGCAACTTGCAAGACATTTTAAAATTTGTTCGCTTGGCAAAAAGAACACATAGCAAAATGATCCAGAATCTTTGGTGGGGAGCCGGCTATAATATTTTGGCGATTCCTTTAGCTGCAGGTGTGTTAGCGCCTATTGGGATAATATTGAGTCCAGCAGTCGGTGCCATTTTGATGTCATTAAGTACAATCATCGTGGCCATCAATGCGATGACATTAAACGTCTGAGAATTCAGGCGTTTTTTTTTTTGCAAAAAAATTGAGACAAAAATTTGTGGATACTTGTGCTATGTTGGAATTGATACATCGGTCGAAGTATGAAAGGAAGAAGGGATGGAGTATGATTTGGCAATTTGTAACACGAAAAAAGTGTCGACGACAATTAAATTTAATCGAATTGTTACGAGAAGAACGGTACAGTGTGGCTGAGTTTGCAGAAAAACTAACGGTTAGCCGCAAGACAATCCTTCGAGATCTTTATGAATTGCAGCAAAAAAATTATGTTGCAAAATATAGTTTTTGGCAAATCAATTGGCGACAAGAACCTAGTTATACAGACCTTTATCGTAAGTTGCTATGGACAGACGATCGCTTTCAGCTATTTCAACAATATCTATGGAATCGCGGAAACAAGGAAGTCAAGTACTCCAAAGTCAAAGAATTGAATCAACAATTAGTAAAGTTGAACCTTACAGCAGATCGACGAACAGGTGGATTGATAGGGGAGGAAGCATTGCTCATTCATCTCCAATTGCGTTATTTACGTGATTTTTGTTCAAACACAGAAACGGAGTGGTATCCATATATCGAACAGAATCATTTTTCTGTTAAATACTCTAATAATATGGCGGTTTATTTTCCTGATTCACGTCTATTAAATCAATTTGCGACAAAGTTTGGTTTGGAAGAACTAGCTGCTCCATACTTCTTTTTAGATTATATTCGCTGTCATTATTCGGCTTGTACTGATTTTTTTCATTTGCATCAATTGCATCAGACTTCGTTGTATCAAGCAACGATCGATGGTGTACAAATCATCGAACCATCGATTCAGTGGGATTCAGAGCTAACTAAAAAAATTTTTACTGTAAAACTGTTTGATTTATTTATTGGTATCCATCAGGGCTTACCATTAAGCGTTTATAATTTATATCGAAAATCAGCGGTGCCAAGTAACTATTATTATTTATTGAGTAAAGAACTAAAACGAGCGAGTGCTTTGCTAGTAAACTGTCAATTGGATGAGTTGGCAAAAGCCGTACAGCAGATTTTTCAGTCTAGTCAGCAGATGGCCGTTAGCTTGCAGCTTGAATCGCCGATCGTAATGGTCCAAGAAGCCAGTTGCGTATTTTCTACTTTTCAAACTGAAAAGTAGATCTGCGATTTTGCTTCCAGAAAGGTTATGCTATAATACGTTGAGAGTGCTTATCGTGCCTAAGAATTTTTAATCTGGCATGAGAAATAGCCAAAACTAGAGCGATGAATAGGGCCACGCAGAGTGAATCGCAATAAAAGTTATTATAGAAAATCAGGGGGAGAGCAAAGTGGGGTTACGAAAATTAGATGTTCCGACATCTTCGATCACTGAAGTAAAAAAATCACCAATGGATGTTTTTGCCCAAGCTCGGAAAGCCGAGACAGGTGTTTATATTTTTAACCGTGAAAAAATTGCCGGTGTGATGTTGACGAAAGAACAATATGAAGCGTTGGTCGAAGAATTAGATACACTGCGAGATACGTTATATCAGCCTGTTGAACGAGAATTACCAGTGCCAGAAGAATTGGAAGAATTAGCGACAGCTTTGAGATCATCATTAGCTAAAGGCTCAGTGATCTCTGCACGCTTTTTAGATGAGCGGATGGTAGCAAATGGCTTTATCACGAAAAAAACGGGTTTTGGTGGCGTAACAGAACTAATGAAAGAGTTGGAAGACAGCGGGAAAATCATTTATCAACTACGTCGACGTGAACACAACAAAATCATTTATGCGGAGATTTTTGGTGAATCACAAGAGTCTCAACATGCGCAAGATAAATTAATGATCCGTAAAGTGAATTTAGTGGAACGATAGACAGTGGGAGCTGTCTATTTTTTATTGGAAAAAAGAGCATTAAAAAATCATTATTAATTATCAGAAGGTTTGTCTCTGAACAAACGTTCGTTTATAATGAGAGGAGAATGCAAGAACAAAGAGGTGAGTTGTTTGGCTGAATTAGTGTTTCCATTAAAAAATGATACATCGCGAAAAATTATCCATATCGATATGGATGCTTTTTTTGCATCAGTCGAAGAACGAGATGATCCTGAATTAGCCAAGCATCCGTTAGTGATTGCACGTCATCCATCGGATACGGGCGGTAAAGGCGTAGTGACGACGGCTAACTATAAAGCTCGGATTTATGGGATTCATTCAGCGATGAGTGCACAAAAAGCCTATGAATTATGTCCACAGGCGATTTTTAAACCAGGTGATCATGAAAAATATCGTGCCGTCTCCCAACAAGTTCGGGAAATTTTTCATCGCTATACAGATATCATCGAACCTGTGTCTATCGATGAAGCATATCTTGATGTCACGAACAATAAAATCGATGCTCGTTCGGCGATCAAAGTCGCCCGTAAGATCCAACAAGATATCTGGCAAGAGTTGCATTTAACTTGTTCAGCGGGTGTCAGTTACAATAAATTTTTAGCTAAATTAGCTTCCGACTATCAGAAACCCCGAGGAATGACCGTGATTTCACCAGAAGAAGCTGTCCCTTTTTTGAAACGCTTGCCGATTGAACAATTTCATGGTGTTGGTAAGAAAACAGTTCCGAAGATGAATGAACTAGGTGTTTTTACCGGTGCAGATCTTTATGATAAAAGTGAAATGTTTTTGATTCAAGAGTTTGGGAAGATGGGTTATTCTTTGTACCGGAAAGTTCGAGGGATCCACGATTCAGCCGTCAGCATCACTCGTGAACGAAAGTCGGTTGGTAAAGAGCATACATACGGCCGTCCATTAGCGACAGAAGATGAAGTATTGAGTCAGCTGCGGCAATTGGCTGAAAAGGTTGAAGAGGCTTTAAAACGAGTACAGCGACACGGAAAAACAGTGGTCGTAAAGATCCGTTATACGGATTATACAACGGTCACGAAACGTGTGACATTGCCTTATTACATAGCAAAAAAAGAAGAATTATTTTCGCAGGCCAGTTTGATCTGGGAAGATATCGGCGGCATTGAAAAAGGGATCCGTTTAGTCGGTATTACGCTGACTAATCTAGATCCCATTGCGTATGAAAATATTGTATTACCTTTGTGGGAAGGGCGATCAAATTAGATCGCCCTTTTTGATTTGTTCAAAAGCTTTTTCAGAGTCGTGTAATTTTTCCCAGATAACGACTTTTCCTTGTGCTAAAGATTTTTTTACATCGATGATCCGTTGATTGGAGCTGCCACGGAATTGCAGCATTAGATTTTTTTTATTGATGTCAAAGCGGCCATCGACTAAAATATCGATTTTGCTCAACATTTCTAATTTATCTTCACTGTCTTGTAAAAGTTCTTCGAAGGTATAGCCGCTCCATGACCAAATATCTTTACTTTGGCCAAATTCAGCACGAATCCGGTTGATGACTTTCAAACAAACTTGAGTATTCAAGAAGGGTTCGCCACCAAGCAGGGTGATCCCTTGAACATAGTCATGAGCAGTATCAGCGATGATCTGGTCTTCTAATTCTTGAGTAAATGGTTTTCCATAATGAAAATTTTGAGCTGCAACATTAAAACAGCCTTCACAGGCAAAGGGACAGCCGCTGACATATAAACTATTTCGAACACCTTCACCATCGACAAAGTTAAAGGCTTTATAGTCAGCGATATACTGCAAGCTCAAATCGCTAGCTAGCCATTCTTTCGGTTTTGGGTTACGCATGTGATCACCTTTCAAGTAAAACAGGGAGCAGCGAAAGAGCCGTCCCTGTTAGGAATAATTTTTATTGTTGTTTCATGTGTTTGACACGAGAAGAGATTTCTTTATGACGTCCATGAACCATTGGGCGTGCTTGAGGATTTCCTAAGTAGCCGCAAGTACGTTTAACAACATCACAACTTTTTGGATCGTGATTGCCGCATTCTGGACATTCAAAACCACGTTCAGTCGGTTTGAAATCGCCCTCGAAACCACATTTGTAACAATGATCGATCGGAGTATTTGTTCCTAGGTAGCCGATGCGATCGTAGCCGTAATCCCAAACAGCTTCTAATGATTTAGGATTTTGTTGTAGTACGGGATATTCACAATAGTGAATGAAACCGCCAGAACAATAATTAGGATAATCTTTCTCGAAATCTAATTTTTCAAACGGTGTTGGATTTTTACGTACATCATAATGGAAGCTGTTCGTGTAATATTCTTTATCTGTAATATTTTCTACGATTCCAAAACGTTCAGTATCTAAACGACAGAAACGATCAGTCAAGCTTTCACTTGGAGTTGAGTAGACACTGAAATGATAGCCATATTCATTGCCCCAGTCATCCGTATGAGCTTTTAGATCTTCCATAATTTTCAAGGTGAAGGCTTTGGCTTCAGGGTTGTTTTCCCACTCGCCGCCATAAAAGACACTCGCTACTTCATAAAGACCGATATAGCCTAATGAAACAGTTGCTCGTTTATTTTTGAATAAGTCATTGACTGAATCCGTGCGTTTTAAACGTTTGCCAAAAGCGCCATATTGATAAAGGATCGGTGCATTTGCCGGTGTTGCTTCTTTACAGCGATCAACACGGAAAACTAAAGCATCTTTAGCGATTTGCAGACGGTCTTCTAACAATGTCCAGAATTTTTCTTTGTCGCCAGCTGATTCCATTGCGATGCGAGGTAAGTTCAAAGTAACAACCCCTAGATTCATACGGCCAACATTTACTTCTTGGCCATTTTCATCTTTCCAACCTTGAAGGAATGAACGACAGCCCATTGGAACTTTGAAACTACCAGTCAATTCAATCAATTTATCGTAATTCAAAATATCTGGGTACATCCGTTTAGTGGCACATTCTAAAGCCAATTGTTTGATATCATAATTGGGATCCGTTGCTTCTAGGTTTGTACCGCGGCGAAGAGTAAAGATTAATTTAGGGAAAATCGCTGTCCGTTTTTCGATTCCTAAACCTTCGATCCGAATTTGTAAAATCGCTTTTTGGATCTCGCGTTCAAACCAATCTGTTCCTAGACCAAAGCCTAGTGAAGTGAAAGGTGTTTGACCGTTTGAGGTAAACAACGTATTGATTTCGTATTCCAAACTTTGCATCGCGTCATAGATATCTTTGCGGGTTTTTTGTTTCGCAAACGCTTCTTGTTTTTCAGTACCTTCGATCCATTCTTGTGCATCTTTCAAATGTTTTTGATAATTTAAGCGTGCGAATGGCGCAAGCAATTCATCGGTACGGTCGGAAGAACAGCCGCCGTATTGACTAGAAGCAACGTTAGCAATGATTTGTGAAATTTGAGCGGTGGCTGTTTGGATCGATTTAGGACTTTCAACATCAGCATTTCCGATTTTAAAACCGTCAGTCAGCATGCCTTTGAAGTCGATCAAGCAGCAATTCGTCATTGGTGTATATGGATGGTAATCCAAATCATGATAATGGATATCGCCTTTTTGATGGGCATTCGCTACATGCGGTGGCAACATTTTTAAACCAATTGATTTGCCGACAATTCCAGCAGTTAAATCTCGTTGAGTATTGAAGACGTCACTATCTTTGTTAGCATTTTCATTCACAACTGATTGGTCTTTGTTGATCAATTTGCCAATCGTAAAATTGATATCGGTTGCTTTGCTCCGTTGGAAATCACGGTGCGTCCGGTAATTGATATATTCTTCGGCTAATTCATATTCATTATGTTCAAGCAAGATATGTTCCACGATATTTTGGATTTCATAAATTTTGATATCATTTGTAAAACGTTCAAAAATCTCAGCATCCACACGTTCAACGATTGACTGGATACGCTCATTGGCTAAAGGGTCCATTGTTTTTTTGATTTTTGTTTCCGCTTTGATCAAGGCATCATAAATTTTTTGATCATCAAATGACACATGTCGACCGTCTCGTTTTACGACTTTGATTTTTTTAAGCGACGGTTGAAACTCGTTAGTTAGCGAGTCTTTTGTATGAATTTCCATCATATCTATTCACTCCAATTCGGTTATTTCAATTATTAATAATATCACAATGAAACGAGATATAGTAGTTTTTTTATTAAAATAAAATCCAGAGGCACTATATATAGTATCTCTGGATAACATAAGTTGTATTAAATGTGATAGTATCAAGCTTTGAAAAAAATAAAATAACTTGAAAATTTTAAATTTCGAGTGATAAAAACGTAAGGTGCTATTTAGTCGTTTCACTCAAGAAACCAACCTAAATATGATACCATAAAAGAAAAAAATTAGATGTTAAAAAGAGGTAACAAATGAAAAAAATTATTGATGTCCAACATCTTACTAAAAGCTACGGTACTCGCAACAATAAAGTCAATGTCTTGAATGATTTGAATTTTTCAGTGGAAAAGGGTGAATTTGTTGGCATCATGGGACCTAGTGGTGCTGGCAAGACGACTTTAATGAATATTTTGTCAACGATCTTATTACCGACGATGGGTTCAGTAAAAATCGCCGGTTCCGATATCACGCAAATGCGAGAAAGTAAATTAACGGATTTTCGGCGAGAGAATCTAGGATTCATTTTTCAAGAATTTAATTTGATCGATAGTTTGACGGTCCGTGACAATATCATCTTACCATTGACGGTCAGCAAATTATCCAATGAAGAAATCATGCGTCGTGTGAGGCATTTGACGAATGTTTTAAAAATCGATCATATTTTAAATCGTTATCCAGAGGAAATCTCAGTGGGTCAGCAGCAACGCACGGCAGCAGCTCGTGCGTTGATCAGCCAACCGCAAATTTTATTTGCGGATGAGCCGACGGGTTCGTTAGATTCTAAATCAGCAACCGAATTTTTGAACTATTTAGACGAAGTCAATCTCCATGAAGAGACAACCGTTTTGATGGTGACACATGATCCTTATACCGCTAGTTATTGCAATCGGGTGCTATTTATCAAGGATGGTCGTTTCTTTTCTGAAATCGTTCGCCGTTCATCCCGTAAAGACTTTTTTGAAAAAGTAATCGATATGCAAGCTACGATCGGCGGAGGAGGGAAAGCCAATGCTGATTAAATTGATTTGGCATGGCTTTAAAAAGCAACTTTCAAATTACTTGGTCTTCTTTTTCAGTTTGATTTTTGCAGTTATGGTCTATTATTCATTCACTGCTATGACCTATGAACAACCGCTGATCCGTAGTGCTGGTAAAAATACACAGTTGGTTGCGATGCTAGGATTTGGCGGATTTGTGGTTGTACTGATCTTATTATTTTTTATGACCAATACCAATCGGTTCTTTATTGAAAATCGGCGTAAAGATATCAGTATCTTTCATTTATATGGTTTGAGTTACTACCAGATCTGCTTGTGGTTTATTTTAGAGATTCTGTTTATCGGTGTTTTTTCATTTGTGATCGGGATCAGCTTGGGTGTTTTGCTATCAAAATTATTCAGTATGATTTTAGTCAAAGCGATGGATCTGCCGCTGCGAGTACATTTCTTTTTCTCTACCGATGCAATCGTTTCAACGAGTTTAGTTGTAGCGTTCATTTTATTGGTAGTATCTTTCCAGGTACTTTGGCTAGTGTCTGGCTATAAATTTTCTCATCTTAAGAAATTAAAATTGCGAAAAAGCAAAGCAATGACGCTTTCTACTAGGCAAAAGATTCTAGCTGTTTTAGGTATCATACTTCTGTCTATTGGTTGGGGATTAGCGATTTTTTATCTCTATTTTTCACGGCAATGGAGCGACCGCTTCGGATTATTCCAAGGAAATTTTATACTGATGCTATTGATCTTTGCGATTTGTGTGATAGGAAGCTATTTCTTTTTTGCTTATACGCTGCGTTGGTATAATTCGTATCGGCCTAAACGTCTAAATAAAAATTTAGGTATATTGGCACGAAGTGAATGGCAATTACGCTTATCTAGTGAATGGCGTTTCTTAGGATCAATCACAGTAGCGCTTGGCTTAGCATTGACATTATTAGGTTTGATGATCGCAATCAGTTCGTTGGCGATGCGCTCGGTGCATGAAAGCACCCCGACTTCGCTGATCATCACTAGTGAAAGTTTTAAAAAAATCGAGCCTAAATTGAAAGCTGCAATTCCTTATACGCAAGAAACTTTGACTTTGAAATCTGTTCCTGCTAAACAAGATGTCCGAATCTCTGGTGAAGATACCATGACGCAACCGGAAGTAATGGACATGGTCTCACTAACGGATTATCGCGCGTTCCAAAAAATGAACGATACATTGGAGAATATCCAATTAGGAACAATGGATGCAACCGTGATTTTGAGCTCGTATCAGCGTTTTTTAAATGAGTACACGCAGTATGACAAGACCATCAATTTGAAACAACGAAAATTGACAGTTCAAGAAATGCGGCCAAACTTTTTTGGTGATACGACGATGCGTTATGGAACTGGGATGATCGTGGTCTCCGATAAAATATTCGCGGAGACACAGGGAGTGGCGTATAAATTAGAAGTGGTTGATGTGGCTAGAAAAGATGAAGAAACATTAAATCGAATCGTCAAAGAGTCCCTAAAAGGTGATTGGGCCCACCCAATTCACTATGATTTAAGCTGGAAAAACGGTCAGATTATAGGTGACATTAAAGCTGGCGAAGATACGAATAATAAGGAATCGACGATTTATCGCTCAGAATATGCCTCACATCGAGAATCTTATCGTCAAACGCGTAGCACACTAGGCTTGATTTTATTTGTGGTGACCTTTGTGACCACGATGTTTATCATTGCTACGGCCAGTATGTTGATGATGCGGCAATTATCTGACTTTAAGCAAAAACGCAAACAGTATTTATTGTTGCAGCAATTAGGAATTCCAGAAAAAAATATCCATCAAGAAATCAATCGTGAAAATCGTTACGCTTTCTTTATTCCAGCGTTCCTGGCATTGATCCATAGTGTGCTAGCAATCTCTGTGATCGCTCATATTGCGCAAAATGCTAATTACGGTTTTGTGTATCTATTTTGTTGTCTAATGCTGATCGTCTATGGATTGTTCTATTGGATCACCTGTATGTATCAGAAGAAGTTTCTATAAATAGTTTTATTTAATTTAGAAAATAGTCGTTGATCGGCCGTTTCCAAGCATTTTTTGGAAGTGGCCGATTATTTTTATTTCAATTAGGTGACAAAAGTGTTCGTTCGAAAGCGCTTTATGTAAGTGGAATCGGTGGTAGATTATTTTCAGCGTTCTATAATAATTATCAAAAGCAGAAAAAGAAAGGGCGATTGGATGAAAGAGCTTTTTTATCGGCCGACGACTCGTTATTGGTCAAGTTTTATTGGAAAGACGATTTTTTACTTTGCTGTCCTTCTGATTCTAGTCTACTTGTACCATTACAAGAGTATCCAAGGCGGTAATTTTATTTATAACGAATTTTAATCAAGCAAATTTTTTTGCAATGAACGGAGGATAGTCATGCAAAATATTATTCAAACCATTGATCAATGGGCCATTGATCAACCCGAAGCGATTGCCTATCAATCTGAAAAGGAAAGCTTTAGTTATCAAACGTTACGTCTGTGGTCTGATCATATCGCGTACTATTTACACCAAACAATTGAAGCTAAACAACCGATCGTGGTCTTTGGCGAATTAGAATTTGACATGCTCGCCAGTTTCCTAGGGGTAGCCAAAAGTGGCCATGCGTATATTCCAATCGAATCAAATACACCGTTCGATCGGATCGAACTAATTTTAGCCGTTGCTCAACCAGCAATGATCTTAAGTGTCATGCCTTGGCCAGAGGAAATCAAATCAGATATTCCCGTAGTATCACCAGCGGAGTTACGTGCACTTTTTACTACTGAACAAAAAGAAGTAGCACTCACTCCAGTTATGGAGGATGAAACTTTTTATATCATTTTTACTTCAGGAACGACTGGAGTGCCTAAGGGTGTTCAAATCAGTCATAAAAATCTTTTGAGTTTTACTGAATGGGATTTAGCCGATTTTGGTATTCAGTCAGGAATGCGTTTCTTATCGCAAGCACCGTATTCATTCGATCTGTCAGTCATGAGTGTCTATCCCGCTCTTTGCAGCGGCGGTACCTTGATTCCGATGGAGAAAACAATCATCAATGATTTCAAACAATTGTTTCATTTTTTACCTCAATTGAATTTGGACGTATGGGTTTCGACCCCGTCATTCATGGATATCTGTTTAATGGAAAAGACATTCGATGGCGAACATGTGCCATCACTTAAAGTTTTTCAATTTTGCGGTGAAGAACTTACTCGTAAAACGGCTGAAGAATTATTACGCCGTTTCCCACAAGCGAAAATTTTCAATACTTATGGGCCAACGGAAGCAACAGTAGCGATGACAAAAATCGAAGTGACGGCTGAAGTATTAGCTGAATATGACCGTGTTCCGATCGGTTATATCAAGAAAGATACCGAAGTGTTGATCTATGATGAAAATAAAGCCGTATCCGCTGGTGAAGCGGGCGAAATTATTATCAAAGGTCCCAGTGTGTCGAAAGGCTATCTCCATAATCCTGAAAAAACTGCGGCTGCCTTTTTCACCATTGATGGTGTTCCGGCTTATCGTACAGGCGACGCTGGCCGCTTAACGGAAGAGGGCTTGCTTCTTTATGAAGGTCGAATCGATTTCCAAGTAAAACTACATGGATTTCGAATTGAGTTAGAAGATATCGATCACCATTTAGAGAAAGTGTCCTTTGTAAAGCAAGCAACCGTAGTTCCCAAATATCAAGCACACAAAGTTCAGCAACTAGTTGCGTATGTAGTAGCAAAAGACAATGAATTCGAAAAAAACTATCAATTGACGAAAGCGATCAAAGAAGAATTGGCAGAAGGAGTCATGGAGTATATGATTCCGCAAAAATTTGTTTATGTTGAACAATTGCCCCGCACAATGAATGGAAAAATTGATCGGAAATGCTTGATCAGTGAGGTGAACAGCTAATGTTTATTCCTCACATGATCCCATATGCATCGCCAACTTATTTTATTATCTTATTTATTGCTTTGGCACCATTGGTTTTAAGTTTGTTGTTTCGAGGTAAACGGATCAATTGGTATCAATCACTAATTACCTTATTTTTTTTATATATCTCTTTTGGCGGAAGTGATTACCAGCAAGGGTTGGCCTTGATCGGGTATGTGATTTTTCAAAGCCTGCTTGTTTTTGGGTATCATCGGTATCGCAAACAAAAAAATCAAGCCAGTATTTTTTATGGAGCAGTCTTTTTAAGCATCGTTCCGCTGATCTTTGTAAAAGTCACCCCGTTTATGGATGGTCAGAATTCAATTTTAGGCTTTTTAGGAATCTCCTATCTGACATTCAAATCGGTTCAGATCATTATGGAAATGCGCGATGGTATGATCAAAGAATACAGTCCATTGAATTACATTAAATTCTTACTTTTCTTCCCAACGATCTCGTCGGGGCCGATCGACCGTTACCGTCGCTTTGAAAAAGATTTGAATGAACCGCCGACGAAAGAAAAATATGTAGATCTATTAGGATCAGCTGTTCATGATATCTTTCTGGGCTTTTTATACAAATTCATCATCGGTTATTATTTTGGTCAAGTATTATTACCAATCGTTGACCGACATGCCTTGCAGCATGGTGGTCTATCATGGAGTTTAGTAGGGTATATGTATGTTTACAGTATGTATCTATTCTTTGATTTTGCTGGATACAGCTTGTTCGCAGTTGGAACTAGTAAATTGATGGGCTACGAAACACCACCGAATTTCAACAAACCATTCTTGTCATGGAATATCAAAGAATTTTGGAATCGTTGGCACATGACACTCTCTTTTTGGTTTCGCGACTATATCTATATGCGCTTGATGTTTACATTGATCAAAAAGAAAACATTCAAAAGCCGAATCGTTGCCTCGAATGTTGGTTACTTTGCCTTATTCTTATTGATGGGCGTTTGGCATGGCTTGACTTGGTACTATATCGTTTATGGTATTTATCATGCTACGCTGATCTGTTTGACAGATGCCTGGCTGCGATTCAAAAAAAAACACAAGCAACAACTGCCATCTAATAAATTTACGAAAGCCCTCGCGATTTTCTTAACGTTCAATGCTGTTTGTTTGAGCTTTTTGATCTTCTCAGGTTTCCTAGATAAATTATGGTTCCACAATATATTTTTCATGAAATAACTATCGATAAAAAATAAAAAACTATAAATGAAATGGAGCGAGCAACATGGAAGAAACAATTTTTAGCATTTTAGAAGATATTACCGGAACAGATGAAGTGAGAGATAATCCAGAAGTAGATTTATTCGAAGAAGGATTGATGGATTCTCTAGCCACAGTTCAATTATTAGTAGAAATCGAAGGACAATTAGGTGTTCAAGTTCCTGTATCAGAGTTTGACCGCGCACAATGGAACACACCAACTAAAATCATTGAACAAGTGAAAGTATTACAAGGTTAATGAAAAAGAAACTCTTCGGTATCTTTGGGCCGGTTCTTTTATCAGCGGTCCTATTGGTTCTTCTGTTTTTTTCACCATTCAAAATTAACAGCAGTGATCCGAAGTTGATCAAAGCTGCATCAAGCTCGATGGCGGGAAACGTATTGCGAGGAAACAATATTACAAAAGAAGCCTTAAGTACCGATAAATATGTTCCTTTTTTCGGATCATCTGAATTGAGTCGAATCAGTCCTTTCCATCCATCCGTTTTAGCAGAAAAATATGACCGTGGCTATACACCTTTTTTGATGGGGGCACCCGGAACCCAATCATTAACGCAATTTATGATGATGCAATCTCTAGGCGATGAGTTAAAAGATCGTAAAGCGGTCTTTATTATTTCACCCCAATGGTTTGTTAAAGAAGGGATCAAACGTGATTACTTTGATGCCTACTATTCCCCAGAACAAACGTTGAATTGGTTGCTGCATTTGAAAAAAGTCGATGATAGCGACCAATATCTAGCGCAACGTTTGACTCACTATGGAGTGATAAGAAAAGATGAACGCTTAGACCGCATGCTGACTGCCGTTAGAAAAGGTCAACTACCAAGTAAAACAGATATCACATATAGCAAATTAAAATTAAATATGTTAGAACGCGAAGATGAATTGTTCAGCACGATCGGTATGATCAGTAAACAAGACTTGATCGATCAAAATGTCAAAGCTCTACCTGCAAGCTATGATCATGATGAATTGGATAGTCTTGCCGATCAACTGGGCGAACAGGCGACCCAAGGCAATGAATTCGGGATTCAAAAACAATTTTATAAAAAACGGATTGAGCCAAATTTGAGTCATTTAGCAGATTCGCAAAAAGAATGGGATTATCGTTATTCGCCAGAATTCTCTGATTTTCAATTAGCTTTAAATCAATTGGCCAAAGAACATTCGGATTGTCTCTTCATCATCCCTCCAGTGAATGGTCGCTGGTCTCAATACACCGGTCTTTCTGATGACATGCTGCAACAATTTGCAAGTAAAATCAAGTATCAATTGACATCGCAAGGTTTTACCAACGTTGCTGACTATACGAATCAACAAAATGAACCTTATTTTATGCAAGATACGATTCATTTAGGTTGGAAGGGTTGGCTGACTGCAGATAAGAAAATCGAACCTTTCTTAAAAAATCGCGGTGCGACCAAAAAAGTCTATACGATCAACAATCATTATTTCTTGAGCAAAGAATGGCAAGAACAAAATCCAGAAAATATGACTAAATAGACATATCAGAAAAAAGTCTTTAGACCTTTCAATTCATTGACTGGTTCTAAAGATTTTTTTGATTGACTTATTTTAGAAAAGGGCTTATTCTATAAAACGTTAGCTTGCTAACGAATTATAGGGGGTCTTTTTATGTCAAGCAATCATCATTCAGCAATTCCTTTAAAGGTTGTGCTCTCGATCATCGCAACAGGGATTATGTCATTTTGTGGCGTGATCGTTGAGACAGCTATGAATATTACATTTCCAACATTGATGGAAGAATTCCAGGTCACAACAAGTACCGTTCAATGGTTAACAACGGGCTATCTATTGATGGTAGCAATCGTAGTGCCATTATCTGCTACATTAAAAAAACGATTTAATTTGAAATCATTGTTCCTTTTTGCAAATTTGAGTTTTTTACTTGGTTTATTGATTGATAGTTTTGCACCGAATTTTAGCATATTACTGTTAGGACGAGTGATTCAAGGTTTGGGAACGGGCGTTGCGTTGCCATTGATGTTCAATATTATTTTAGAACAAGTTCCAGTTGAAAAACGCGGAACGATGATGGGGGTAGGGACATTAATTACTGCAGTTGCCCCAGCGATCGGTCCGACATTTGGGGGAATCGTAGTATCAAGCCTAGGATGGCGATATATCTTTGTATTATTATTGCCTTTCATTTTATGTTCGCTAGTGATCGGTTTGAAATGTATCCAACAGTTGCATCCAACTCAATGTGTTTCCGTTGACCGGTTGAGTATCGTATTTGTTGTTATAACATTTGTTGGTTTGATCGTTGGGTTCAGTGAATTCGGCAGTAAAGTCTTTTTGAGTTTGGCTGTTTCTGGACCCTTACTTATCGGTGTGATCGGGCTGCTTTTATTTATCCAAAGATCTACGAAGATTGAGCACCCTTTGATCGATATCAGGGTATTAAAAGTGGGGACATTTGGTGGTCACGTTTTTGCCTTTTTTGTTTTACAATTGAGTACGTTAGGAATGTCATTTATTTTGCCTAACTATATCCAATTGGTCAATGGTTCAAGCGCAACAGTTGCAGGCTTAGTTATTTTACCAGCGGCTATTTTAGGTGCGATCATGTCACCTATCAGCGGGAAAATATTAGATAGTTTTGGTGCTAGAAAACCGATTTTAACCGGTGCTTGTTTGATTTTGCTTTCTTTGATTATTTTTACAATGAATATCAGTGCAATGAAAAATAGTTTGATTTTGATTGTCTATATTCTTTATATGTTTGGTTTGGGTCTATTATTTGGTAATATTATGACAAGTGGCTTGAGCCAACTTTCAGTCGCACAACAAAGCGATGGCAATGCGATCTTAAATACGCTACAACAATTTGCGGGAGCTACTGGTACATCGATCGTTTCTGCGATCATTGCTATCAGTCAAACATCAGGACGTGGCACACAAGCCCATCTTACTGCGATCGGCTCGCGAAATGCTTTACTCATTTTGACGATTATTATGGGGATAACTTTATTCGTTCTATTTAAAAGTGTCAAAGGCCGAACAGATGTCAAAATAAAAAATAGTTAATCAAAAGGAGTACTTATGAAAAATACAGGTCGAGAGATCAAACGAGCTGCGAACCAAATGGATAAAGCCATGGATGCTTATGCTCGCTCATTTGATTTAACGGGTGTTCAATTATCGATCATTCATATGTTGAGCGAACGCAAACAACAAATTGTTTTACAACGAGACATTGAACAAGAATTCAATATCCAACGTTCGACTGCGACCGTTATTCTTCAACGAATGGAAAAAAAAGGCTTGATCCAACGGAAAAAAGCTGATCAGGATGCTCGCCAAAAACAAGTAATGCTTACATCAACGGCTTCAGCTTTTGAAAAAAGTGCTACTGAATATATCGATGGTCAACAAGTTCTGATCGAGCAAAAATTTACGGAGCAGCAACGAAAAGATTTCGAAGCAATCTTAGCATTCTTTATTGAACAAAATAGTTAAACAAAAAAAGAGCAGAGAGCTGCTCTTTTTTTGTTTACAGAGATAACTTTATTGATTGCTTTCAAAATAAATCTGCTGTTGTTCACCGAAGAAAATCGGTAGGAGATCATTTAGTGTACCGGCTAATTTTTGGCGGTTAGCTCTTTTTTAGTCACCCATAAAAGATCGCCAGTAACAGGACGTTTTTCTACGGTTGCTGTATAGAGGAAAGCTAGTTCACGAGTCTGTTTGTTTAAATTATTCCATTCGGCGGTACCGCTTAAATTTGGCACGATAATAAAATCAGTTTCTTCATTGATTTCGCGGATCGCTGCAGTATAGCTACTTTCATTTTGCTCCACATGGCCGCCGGGAAATGTCCAACCGGGCCAATCTTGTTTTTTTCGATCTTGGACTAAAATCTCACCATCTTCGTTTTCGATCATGACCATCATTGTGAATTCAATTGCTGATAAACGTTCCATTCAATCACCTCTTAGATAGTATACAACATACTACGCAGATAATTTTTACAATGGTATACTAACCTTATGATCAACGGATGAACGCTGTCTTTTTGTAATAAGAGCTATTTAGTGCATCATCCAGATTTTAAATAAACGTTAATCATAGGGGGACCAGAAGTGGACAAAAAAGAAGAGCAATTATTGATTGATTTAACTTCAGCTCGCGGCATCGCAGGCAATGAGGGAGAAGTCAGAGAAGTATTCAAAGAATATGCCAAAGAATTTTCTGATGATATTTTCTTTGATGGGCTAGGCAGTGTGATCGCTAAGCATGGCGGAGGTGGCGGTCCTAAAGTATTTATTTCTGGTCATTTAGATGAAGTCGGTTTTATGGTCACAAAGATCACTGAAAAAGGTTTTCTTGAATTTCAGACGATCGGCGGCTGGTGGAATCAAGTAATGCTAGCGCAACAAGTTGAGATCAAGACCCGTAAAGGGAAAATTATTCACGGTGTGATCGGTTCAAAACCACCACACGTGCTGACCGCAGAAGCGCGCAGAAAACCTTTTGAAATCAAAGATATGTTCATCGATATCGGTGCTACTAGTGCTGAAGAAGCGAAAGAATGGGGGATTCGTCCTGGTGATATGGTGACACCGTACATTCAATACCAACGCATGAATGAGTCAAAATTCTTATTAGCTAAAGCGTGGGACAATCGGATCGGTACAGCTGTAGCTTTACGTGTCTTAGAAAATCTTTCAAAACGTGAACACCACAATGTTTTATTTGCTGGAAGCGATGTTCAAGAAGAGGTTGGCTTACGTGGAGCAAGAACAAGCAGTCATATCGTCAATCCAGATGTCGCTTTTGCGTTAGATACAGGTACGGCTGGTGATACACCGGGAATGACACCCAAAGAAGCTGATTCTGTTTTAGGAAAAGGACCGCAGATCTTGATTTATGATGCTTCGATGGTTCCACATAAAAAATTATTAGATTTTGTAATCGACGTTGCAGAAGAATTAGAAATTCCGTTCCAATATACTGTTATTGCTGGCGGGGGAACTGATGCTGGTCAAATGCATTTAACACGTGATGGTGTGCCGTCATTAGCGATCACTGTGCCAGTCCGTTATTTGCATTCGCATACTTCAGTGATCCATGAAGAGGATTACTTCAATACAGTCAAATTAGTAACAGAAGTTGTTGCTCGTTTGGATTACGATACTGTGGGCGAAATCAAAAATTATTAATAGTCTGATAAATGGGAAGGTTTCACGAATAAATAATTGAAAAAGGAAGTGGATCTATGCGTCTTAGTAATTATCGTCAAATAGCCAAAGATCGATTAAATGGACAGTGGGGGATCAATGTTGGATTGATCTTGATCATTGGGATTTTAACCGGAGCGATCGGTGGCGTTTCGTCTGTTTCAAATAATGAATCGCTACAATTAGGGATTTCGCTGTTATTAAGTACTTTTGTTTTATTTGCTTTTAGTTACGCGATTTACTACATCAGTCTGTACGTTGTCCGAGGTGGACGGGCAGAGCTGGGACAAATTTTTGTTGTTTTTCAAAAAGGGTATTATGTACCGTTGTTGTTGATCAATATCTTGGCTCAAATCGTCCAATACGTTTTGGCGGCTATTTTCTTTATCCCAATGTTGTTGCGCGCGGGCAGCAGTGTTTATTTTTCACTGATCGTCAGTGGAGGCGTAACAAGTGCTAGCAATGCCGCTACATTATTTGATATCGGGATGTTGACACTCTATCTGATTTTGACCGTGATTTTCTTGATCGTTACAACGATCATCAGCATTCTTTTCAAGTTCGCTGTGTGGGTCAAATTTGATTATCCTGAATTAAGTGTCGGTGATTGCATCAAACGAGCTTGGTTCTTACTAAAAGACCGTTGGGGCAAATATATTTTGTTACAATTATCATTTATCGGCTGGTATATCTTAGGGATCGTGGCATTATTCGTCGGACTATTATTTGTGGCGGTCTATGTCAATACAGCCAGTGCCGCATTCTATGATCAAGCAGTCAAAGAAAAACTAACACGGGAGGAATTGGTATGAAATTAACCATTCTTGGTTGTTTAGGGGCATATCCATATGAAGGCCATGGAACAACTAGTTATTTATTGCAATCAGGTGAGTTTAATCTATTGCTGGATGCGGGGAGTTCGACGTTAGTAGAGTTAGAAAAAGAATTAGATCCATTGGATTTAGATGCCGTAATCTTGACTCATTATCATCACGATCATATTGCTGATTTAGGTGTTTTACAATATTATTGGCAGCTTTACCCAACGCAAACACCAAAACCGATTTTACCAATCTATGGTCATACAGAAGATGAATTTCATTTCAATGATCTGACGATGGACGGTGTGACAGAAGGTCATGCTTATTACGAAGCAGAAGAATTGAAAATTGGACCATTTCTTGTTACGTTTATGAAGACGATTCATCCAGTACCATGCTATGCGATGCGTTTTGTAGAAGAAACGACAGGAGCAGTATTTGTTTTCACTGGCGATTCTGGCTACTTGGAATCTTTCAATCAATTTGCGAAAGAAGCCGATTTATTTTTAGCTGATACGTATTTGTTTGATGGAAATGAACATCATAAAGCACATTTTACTGCGGGTGAAGCAGGGACATTTGCGAAAGAGGCGGCAGTTAAAAAATTAGTTTTAACGCACTTGCCACAACAGGGTGATCTAGAAGAACTACGTCAACAAGCTGCGGCTAAAAGTGCAGGTATTCCCGTTGAATTAGCAACACCACATAAAGTTTTTGAGATTTAAAAGCCAGAATTAGGTTACTTTTTCGGAGAAACGGATCGATGAAAAAGGCTTTTTGGCATAATAAAAAGAAAAGTTACTTCTCAATAAAAGCAGGGAGTTGGAAAAATGTTATACGTACCAAATGATAATGAACGTGATCCACGTGTGAATCTCGCGATTGAAACGTATTTACTACAAAACATGCCTTTAGATGAACCAATTTTACTTTTTTATATCAATGAGCCTTCGATCATTATCGGAAGAAATCAAAATACGATCGAAGAGATCAATAAAGAATACGTAGATGAAAAAGGCATCCATGTAGTTCGTCGTTTAAGTGGCGGCGGTGCCGTTTATCACGATACTGGTAATTTAAATTTTAGTTTTATCATGCCGGATGATGGCAATTCATTTAGAGATTTCAAAAAATTAACCGAACCAATCGTAGAAGCGTTACACAAATTAGGCATTGAAGGCGCACAACTAAAAGGCCGTAATGACCTAGTGATCGATGATAAAAAATTCTCAGGTAACGCGATGTATTCAACGAATGGCCGGATGTTCGCTCATGGGACATTAATGTTTGACAGCGACATCGAGGAAGTCGTGAAAGCCTTGAAAGTCAAAAAAGATAAAATCGAATCAAAAGGAATCAAATCGATTCGTTCAAGAGTAACAAATATCAAGGATTATCTACCGACTGAAAAACAAACGATGTCGACAGAAGATTTCCGCCAAGCGATCTTGCTTCAAATTTTTGGGGTTGAAAGTGAAGACCAAATCAATACTCATGAATTGAATGAAGAAGATTGGAAAGTCATCAATCAAATCTCAGATGAGTACTATCGTAATTGGGATTGGAACTACGGACGCTCGCCGGAATTCAATTTGGAACGTCAAAAACGTTTCCCAATCGGTTCGGTCGAGGTGCGCTTAGACGTCGCTAATGGTCTGATTGAAAAGGCGAAAGTCTTTGGGGATTTCTTCGGATTAGGTGAAATCAAAGATGTCGAGGAGCAATTAATAGGTACGCGCTACGAGAAACAAGCGTTGATCGAAGCAATTGAAAAAATCGATTTGACTCATTACTTTGGTAATATCACAAAAGATGAATTTTTAGAGTTGATCTATTAAAAAAAGCGGAGACAAAAGTAATCATTACTTTTGCCTCCGCTTTTTTAAATGGTCAGAATAATTTTAAAGGATTGTTCTTTACCGTTGTTTTCCCAAGCCCAATGTCCATCTGATCGTCGAACTGCCTCTTTGATTTTTTGATGAGTCGGATCAGTTTCTGCTTCGGTGATCAGTTCAAGCGAGTGACGGACAAAATTGCTAGTATTGCTTTCAATAATAAGCTGTCCGGCCTGTTGTTTGATCTTCAATTCGACGTCACTATAATCTGAACTATGCAAAAATTTTTCTAATAATTGAATCACCACCAGTAATGGGTGCTCTTTTAAGAAAGCTGTTTCTGATGGAATAGTCAATTGGCAGTTAAAAAACTTAGCCTGTTTTGCAAATTCTTTTTGATAATAGTCTTCGATCACTTGGAAAAGTTCATTCAAGGAATAATTTTCAGTTTTATATCGTTGAACGGCTAGTAATTTAAATGTTAACAGTAAATTGACTTGTTTTTCATGTTCTATTAACTGTAATTGCTGTTCTTCCAAGCGTCTTGCTTGCTGTTGTTTCAGTACAAAATAGTTTTCAGTAAAGTAATAGCCGCTAATCAAAATCATTAAACAACTAAAAATGATCAAGGGCCAGTCCGTGGTCAAATTAACGGTACCCGTGAATAATTGGATGTAATAAAAGCAATGGATGAACGCAGCAAGAATGATCCCTGGGGAACAAACTATGAAGAAATGATTCTCGTCAGCTGCTTCAAACATGGAAATAACGGCTGTATAAAGAGTGATAAAGACATTGAATCCACTAAAGACATGGACTGCTATTGGTAGATTTGTTTGCCCAAGTAATGCTAGGATCAAGAAGCATAAGGTAAGTGCTGTTTGAAAAAAGACTGCCAGCCGATAAAAGACACGATAGCGATTGGTTTGTGATAAATAATAATTCGTCAGAAAAATAGGAAGCAGCAACAAGCTCAAATCGCTAAACAAAGCAATGAGTTCGGGATGAAAAAGTAGACTGATCTGATTATTTGAAACAAGTGCTTGGATACCGATACAGAAGATGAAACCAAGTAAAAAAATAGTCGATTGACTAAAAGCTCGAGATTTATCTTTCTTCAATATAAATAAAATTCCAATGGCTGTTAACAAAGTAAGGACGATTGCCAATAAAATAAATTGCGGTAACGAGTGGAAAATCAGATAACGATCAATATCTTCTGAATTTCCAATAAAAACTTGTGCAGGGACACCGGAGTGGTAGTTGTAAGGACTCTCAGTGATGATTCGCAATTTTTGTCCTTGAAAATCTTTAGGTAAAGTAATATTGGTTTGAAGAATACCCGGTTTGTCTTGATCATCCAAAGCTTTATAGCGATAGATTTGTTTATCTCCTAATAGAACAGTTACCCATTGATGATTGGTTTTTAAAGCTATTTCGGGAGAATCTAACACCATTTCAAGCGGTTTTTGCATGATCAATAGATCATTGGCATGGATTTTTTCGATTCGTTGGTGAGTATTTCCATAAATGTATTGATCAGAGTGATCCTTTAAAATAAAAGACCAACCACTTTTCAGTTCTTGAACAGTTGTTTTTTTTGACTTGTTTTGAATAAGTAAATAAAAAGAAAAAACTAAAATAAAAATAACAAAACATATAAAATATTTTTTATTTTTCTTTGCAGTTATCAGCTTAAAAACATTTTTATAAGAAGGCATAAAAAATACTCCTTTTTTAAAAAACAAACTTTATAGTTTAATAATATCATAATAATAGTATCATATTGTCTCATTTAATCAAAATTTATTTCGATTTAATTTCAAATAATAATAATTAAATGTAATTTTATGGATATTATGATATTCTTAAAGAAAGAAAATTCTTTGCTTTATAAAGGAGGAAAAGTTAGATGAAACGTAAAAAAATAACTATATTCTGTTCGTTTTTTATTTTTCTAATATTCCTCTTATCTTTTGTAACGATTGTAATTCCAAGTGTGTTGAAAGTAACACCTTATATTGTTCAAGATGAAGCGATGGAACCTGAATATAAAAAAAATGGATTGGTTTTTGTCAAAGAAGCAGATCGTCCAATCCATGTAGGAGATACGATCACTTATTATGAAAACCAAGGAATGGATATCAAAACGCGGCGTGTTTTAGCTTTAGATAATAAAATATCTGGTTATTTTGTCAAGGGCGATAGTGCAGAAAAAGCAGAGATGGGTATGGTCCATGAACGGAATCTGATTGGCCTGCCAACTTTTTATCTACCATACCTAGGATTTTTAGTGAATCCTCAAGTGTTAGATATAATGAAAGTGCTTTTATTTTTCTTAGCTCTTCTATTGACTCTGATAACGTTACTATTCAAACCCGAGCGACATAAAAAATACCTTGAATCATTCAATAAAAAAGGCCTCCGTTTATAGCGGAGGCCTTTTCTTAGGTTTCTACAATATAATCATTGGCTTTTAATACGTCGATTGTTTCAGAGAGTGAATCAGCTTTGACTAAAATATAATCAGTATTATATGTCGAGATGGCAAAGACACTGATTTTTTGAGCTGCTAGCAATGAGGTGATAGTTGCTAAGATACCAACTAGACTAAAGTCTAGTACGCCTTCGATTTTTAGTGCGCGCCAATCATCCTCACGGTTGAGGGTAGTTTGAGGAACTGTTTTGCTGGCAGACACGATCGACAATTCATCTTCTGTGTGACTAATGAACAAAGGCTTTTGTTGAAGATTGATTTGGCTTAAATCAGAGACTTGATAGACTGAAAGTGGTTCTTGTAAAGTGATTAATTTCATGATAGACACTCCTTTTGATTAAATTACCAAAGTAATTTTCAAAGTGCAAATCGGATTCTTTGCCGGAATTTTTTTCGCATAGTATATTTTAAGAAATATCAGCCTAACTCAAAGGAGTAGATAAAATGAATGCTTTGTATTTTGAAAAATTTGGTGATCGTGAAGTCTTACAGTATGGCAAGATCCAACGACCAAAAATCAAGCAAGATGAAATACTTGTTAAAACTGAGTATATTGGTTTGAATTTTGCGGACATCTATCGTCGACGTGGTGAATATCATATTGAAAAACATATTCCATATATCAACGGGTATGAGGCGGCCGGTGTCGTCGAGGCGGTAGGAGCAAAAGTAAAGAATCAACAAATCGGTGAAACGGTCTTATTTGTAGATGTTCCATTTGCCAACGCGGAATACGTAGCTGTTCCCAGTGACCGCGCGATTCGTCTACCGGCAACTATCGATAGTAAATTAGCAGCGAGTGTCGGGTTGCAAGGTTTGACGGCAGATTTTTTAGCTCATGATTTAGGACAAAATATTCGGGATGAAAAAGTCTTTATCACGGGGATTAGTAGAGGAGTCGGTCAACTTCTTTCGCAAATATTGATTGCGGATGGACTAGCAGTCTATGGATCAGCTTCGTCGGCAGAAAAAAAGTCGTTAGCTTTAGCTCATGGGGTCAGAGAAGTTTTCCCAAGTCGTGAGACCGACTGGGTCGAATCAGTCGAAGGTCAATTTGCGACGGTTTACGATGGGGTAGGAAGTACCTTGCCGCAAAGTTTAGACTTATTGAAGCATCGTGGAAAAGTCGTTTTCTTTGGCATGGCTGGCGGTGATCCGATCAAAGTAGATCCAGTGACACTCATGTCTGAGTCGAAGAGTTTGTTGACGGGCGATCTATGGGACTATTTAACGAGTTATCAAGAACGCAAGTTGCGCAGTGAGCGTTTGTTCAATTATTTTGAACAAGGAAAAATAAAAATAAGTGAACCGACTATTTTCTCTTTAGCTGACGGCAAGGCAGCACATGAATTTTTAGAGACAGGCAAAAGTATCGGAAAAGTTTTATTGAAGCCGTAAGCTAGAATTGAAAAAAGTTGCTAAGCACAATTTTAGTTTTCTAATGCGCTTTCTAGTATAGTTGAATTAGGAGGTGAGAAAATGGAAAACCTTATTTTAATGGGGCACATTATTTTTGGGATCGCTTCATTCATTGGCTCATTATTATTAACTGTCGGCTTCAGAAATTCATTTGCCAATCTAACAACGATCCAAAAATCTGGGATCATTATTACAGTTGCTGGCTTGTTCGGTACCGTTGCTTTTGCAATGTTGGCACGTGAGAACTTGATGGGTACTGTTTTATTTATTGTTTTAGGGATCGCGATGTGTGTATTATTGATCGCACCAAAAACAGAAAAAGAATAAAAAGACAAAAAAAGCTAGGAACCTTGTTCCTAGCTTTTTTCTGTACATTTTTATATCACAGGAGGGATTCGAACCCCCGACCGTCCGCTTAGAAGGCGGATGCTCTATCCGGCTGAGCTACTGTGACAGTAGTTTTGCAACAATTGCTATTATAGAAAAACTACCGGTGATTGTCAATGCTATTTCGTTATTTTACCGATTCAAAAAGATAATTTTGGAGCAAATCTAGTGTTTCTGGGTTTTCGATCAATGAACTATGCTCAGCATCTTCGTCCACGATGATCTCTTTGTATTTTTCACTAGCGCCATAAATCATCCGTCCAGCAAGGACACTCGTTAACGGAACAGTGGTATCGGTATTTTGCTTGTCGACATTTCCAGCAATATTGTACATCGTAATATTTTTAGGGATATTTTGAGTATTTTTTAAGTAATAACGGAGCAAATCGCTTTCTGCTTTTGGTTTAGTGAAGGTATCACTGTCGGTATTGTATTCCCAAGAAGTATCATTGTAGGGAGTTCCTAAGGTTACTAAATGATTCAGCGAGGGATCATTGTTTTTCTGTTCATTTTCGAGATAACCCGTAATGACTAAACCGCCATTTGAATACCCGAGATAATCGTAGGTATTGAACGTGTATTGTTCTTCAGCATAAGCTAAAGCCAATTGGAACCAGCGAGATTGCTTCGGTAGAGATGGATCCGAACCATCCTCAAAAGCGACGACAACGATCGGACGTTGGGTTTTTTTCGTGAATTTACCAGTAGCAGTAATCGAATCATCGGTATTGACCGTGATTTTTATGGTATCAACATTTTTTTGCTTCTGTTTTAAGGAATCAATCAGACTATCAAAACGATCAACATCCCCATTGGTTCCTGGCACCATAATGACCGGAGCAGGGATAGCTAAAGTTGAATTTGTTCTAGAAGCATGAACAGGGTCAAGTTTTTGAAACAAAATAATACTAATTAAACCAAAGAACAGTACGATGATACTAAGTCTTATTTTTTTACTACTCACAGCTACAGCCCTCCATTCAACCCTAAGTGTACGCTAAAATTTTTGAGGCACAAGCAAAAAGGCAGAAATTCAAAAAAGCTTCAAATTTCTGCCATAGATTATTTATTTTTTGAAATCAATGCTACACCATCGCCTAATGGTAACAGGGTAGAAGTTAATTCGGGTGATTTGGTTACTTCTGTTAAAAATTCATTTAGATGACGGTGGATCGCACGGTTTTTACGAGGGATTTCTTCGATCGGTTGTAAGACCGTACCAGCTTGGAAAATATCATCGACCATCAAGATACCATCATCAGCTAGGACTCTTAAGCATTCTGGTAAAAAGGTGATGTATTTTGATTTGGCACTATCCATAAAGATAAAGTCGTAAGGCCCTTCTAAAGTACTTAATAAATCAGCCGCATCTCCTTCAAGTAAAGTCACTTGCTCCGTTAAGTCTAGTGCATCAAAATTCTTTTTGGCTTTTTCGATCATGACTGGAAAGCGATCAATCGTTGTGATTTTTGCATCCTTGCCGATCGTTTCAGCCATCAAACTTGCAGAAAAACCGATCGCTGCGCCAATTTCTAAGATGTTTTTAGGTTTTTTTTGTTTCAATAGAAATTGCAAAAAGACAACTGTTTCATGAGGGATCACGGGGACACCATTCTCATGAGCCACTGCTTCCAAATCTCCTAATTTTCCAGTTAATTGTTTTTGCTCTGTTCGCAAGTAATTCAAGATATCTTCATTGATAATTGGGCGGTACATCATTTCGTTACGCATTATTCAGCCTCTTTCTTTAATAATCTTCCTAGATTTGTCCAGTCTTCTTGGATTTTTTCACTCAACGAGCGGTTGTAAAAAATTGCTGCTGGATGAAAAAGCGGGAAGACAGTATATGTTTTGTTCGTTAGTTGGTACGCATCATTTTCCGGCGTCAGTTCGAGGATCGGCCCATGATAAGGAATACCGTGGCAGTCGCTGATCTGTTTTTTAGGCCCTAATAGTCGTTGCAACCCGATATTGCCTAAGGTAGCAATGATCTTCGGTTGGACGATGGCTAGCTCATAGTCTAAAATCGGTGCGTGTGCCAAAATTTCTTTTTTAGTCGGTGTTCGATTGGGATAAATGAGTTCATTTTCTTTCGTTCGTCTATTGATTCGTTCAACGATTTTATAGGGACGACTACGGACAGCACTCGTGATATAAGTGTTCTCACGATCCAAGCCGATCTCAGCCATGACCTTCAATAATTCTTTGCCAGCAGCACCAGAAAAGGGAATGTGATTGACGACTTCATTTCGTCCAGGCGCTTCGCCAACGAGCATTAGTTTTGGGTGAAGCGGTCCTTGTCCAGCAATGAAGCCTTCTAATCGAAATCCTTCAGAGCGAGTTGCTACCAATTTGACGAGTGATTCTGGATAATTCATTCTTAACGCCTCACTTTTCAAAAAAGGATCATTAATCAACGTTTATTCATTTTCCCTCAAGCTACAAAAGGAGAAATAGAATAGTGAATGTTTTTCATCTTTCTAATAGTAGAAAAAACAACGCCTCGAGTCAATAAATAATCATTGACTTAGACAATTATTTTTAGTAGACTGTTAATGTTGTAATTGTGGAACTCACAGCTACAACCGCGCAGAACAAGTTATTAAGAACTTCGGTCACTTGGGATGGCGAGTCTAAGTATCTATTATAAGGAGGTGCCACAAGCATGTACGCAATCATCAAAACTGGCGGTAAACAAATCAAAGTTGAAGAAGGTCAAGCAGTCTACATTGAAAAATTAGACGTTGAGGCTGGAGAAAAAGTTGTCTTCGATCAAGTTGTTTTAGTAGGCGGCGAAACTACAAAAGTAGGAGCTCCTATCGTTGAAGGTGCAACTGTTGAAGGAACTGTTGAAAAACACGGCAAACAAAAGAAAGTCGTTACTTTCAAATACAAACCTAAAAAACATTCACACCGTAAACAAGGTCATCGTCAACCTTACACTAAAGTTGTCATTGACTCAATCAAAGCATAATAAAAAAAGAAGGTGCCTAAGTTGATCAAAGGTACATTCAATCGAAATGATGCAGGTCAAATCAGCGAATTTACATTGACTGGTCATGCAGAAGCAGGTCCTTACGGTAGCGATATCGTTTGTGCCGCCGTTTCCGCTTTAGCTATCAGTACTGTAAATAGTTTGGATGCACTAGCAGGGATCATTCCTACAGTCGAAACAAAAGAAGATGAAGGTGGTTATCTTCATGTTGCTTTAGAATTAGACGATACGATGTCCCAAGAGCAGATGAATATCTCGCAAATATTGTTAGAGCATTTATTATTAGGCTTACAGTCAATCGAAAAAGACTATCTGGATTTCATTGAAGTCCAAACAGAATCTAAATCATAGGAGGTGCAGCTCATGTTAATGAATATGAACTTACAATTATTCGCCCACAAAAAAGGTGGCGGTTCAACTTCTAACGGACGTGACTCAGAATCAAAACGTTTAGGTGCTAAACGTGCTGACGGACAAACTGTTACTGGTGGATCAATTCTTTATCGCCAACGTGGTACTAAAATTTTCCCTGGTGTTAACGTAGGTATCGGTGGCGATGACACATTGTTTGCTAAAGTTGACGGCGTAGTACGTTTCGAACGTAAAGGTCGCGACAAAAAACAAGTGTCTGTATACCCAGTAGCTCAAGAAGCTTAATTACAGATAGCTCTATCCCTTGTCTAGCAAGGGGTAGGGCTTTTTTTATTTATTTAAAATTCAAAAACTAACTTCTTGCTCTTTATGCTCGTTAATTGTTCATTCTGTTCTGACTTTATTATCGTTGGTCTTAATGGTAGGATAATTTTAGGACGAAAATAAGTTGACGTGTGAAAGGAAGAGACGATGGAATCCATTTTTATGACATTTATTGTGTATTCATTTATTGGTTGG
Source organism: Enterococcus hailinensis (assembly GCF_045862035.1). Classification (NCBI taxonomy): domain Bacteria; kingdom Bacillati; phylum Bacillota; class Bacilli; order Lactobacillales; family Enterococcaceae; genus Enterococcus; species Enterococcus hailinensis. The sequence goes on from NZ_BAAFRV010000001.1 coordinate 188,665, forward strand.
ATTTGGGAAAGTATCTACTGTTCGATCAAAGCGAGGCATTATGTTTATCGAGGATTTCTTTTAGGTCCCTACTGTCCAGTATATGGTTTTGGGGTTTCGGCAGTCATTTTATTAGTGCCAGAACATGCGGGGACGTTATTGAATCTGTATTTTAATATCGTGGTAATTGTTACGATCATTGAATTTATTACTAGTTGGGTTTTAGAGAAGTTTTTTGGGATGAAATTATGGGATTATTCGAAAGTTCCACTGAATATCGAAGGAAGAGTAGCAGTTCCGGTATCGTTGTTCTGGGGAATCGGTTGTTTATTTTTACTGAAAATAATCAATCCGGTTATTCAAGAAAAGATCCACGAATTCAATCAGGCGACAAATAATATTGGTCCAATCATTTTAGCTATTATATTTTTTGCCGATATTTTAACGACATTGATTTTTACACTTACAACCAAAAAAGAAGTGGAAGCGGTGGTCGATACCTCGGATGCCAACAATGCGGCTATCAAAGAATTTAGATGGGAGCATCTAATTAGTAATCGAAAATCATCTAAGAGTCGCGAAAAGGTAATCGAGTTGATCAAAAAACGTCCAATGAAATTGAAACATCATAATTTGAATCGTTTGGTTAAAAACTATCCGAATATTAGTTTTAGAAAGAAATAATTGCAGTGGGCTACAATCAATAGAACTGTATAGCGAATACGTTAAAAACATTCATCAATTTTAAAGCTCTGACTGCTAGTAAAAGTCAGAGTTTTTTTACGTATCTATATATAATAGAAGGAAACGGTCGTTTTTTATTATTTACTGAAAAGTAAAATAAAATTAGATTAAAAGAAGATAGATATAATAAAGAAAAACCAATATTTTTCATTTTTATAAAAATAGTGTATCATTTAAACACGAATGTTTGACATTTTATTAAAAACTATAGATGATTGATAGAGGTTAAATACACTAATAAAGTAGGTGTCTAAATGGAACGACGGATTGATCGTATTTATCGCTTTGTGTTGGAAAATGCCAATGTCACAACAAATGATGTGGCAGCATCTTTGGATATCCAACGAACGAATGCCAGTAAAGATCTGAATCTTCTCGTTAAAGAAGGTCAATTGAATAAAAGTGAAGGCAGACCAGTCCGCTATTTTGTCTCGTCGCAATCTGCAGGACGAGCAGTTTCGATAGAAGAAGCCAATCCTAAAAAGACCCACACAACTGAGCCGCCTGAGAAAAAAATGCTGCAGCATAACGCTGGGAACGTCTTTACTCAGATTATTGGCTCGACAGGAAGTATGCGTAACGCGGTGGAACAAGCAAAAGCCGCGATTTTATATCCGCCACGGGGCCTGAATTGTTTAATTACTGGTCCCACGGGTTCTGGGAAAACATTTTTTGCTCATGCGATGTTCCAGTTTGCTCAAGCAGAAGGCGTTGTGGAAGAAGATCATGATTTGATCGTGTTCAACTGTGCCGATTATGCTAATAATCCTGAATTATTAATGAGTCATTTATTTGGTTATGAAAAAGGAGCCTTTACTGGAGCCGACACCGAAAAAGAAGGATTGATCCAACAAGCAGATGGCGGGATGTTGTTCTTAGATGAAATTCATCGTCTACCGCCTGAAGGCCAAGAGATGATCTTTTATTTTATGGATCATGGGACGTATAGTCGTCTAGGTGAAAGCGGAAAAAATCGGTTTGCAAATGTGCGTATCGTCGGAGCTACGACTGAAGATCCGCATTCAGCCTTGTTAGATACGTTCGTTCGACGGATACCGATCAATATCCAGATGCCAGCTTTCAGTAATCGGCCGGCTGCAGAGCAAATTGATTTAGTACGAGTGATGGTAGCGATGGAAGCCAATCGGATCCAACGGAAAATCACGTTATCAGAAGATGTGGTAAAGGCCTTGTTAGGTAGTGTTACTTATGGGAATGTTGGACAACTAAAGTCAAATGTCCAATTGATTTGTGCACGAGGTTTTATGAATCATATGACGCAATCAGAGATTCATATTACTTTAAATGATCTAACCGAAGGGATCAAATCTGGATTGGTTCAGCTTTCAGCGGATCGATACAAATCTACTGACTTTTCATCTTATTTAGAACCAGAAATGATCGTCACGCCAAATGAAATCGATGAATTAATCAAGACGGACACGTATGAATTGCCGTATAACTTATACGATATCATTGGGGATAAGGCCGCATTATTAAAAAATGAAGGGTTGGATCAAGATACGATCAATCATTTCATTTCAACAGATATCAATGTCCATTTGAAATCATTTTATAAGAATCATGGCTTTTCATTCGATACAGAGACTCGTTTAACGGAATTTGTCGATAAGCGAGTGATCGAAACAAGCAATAAAATTGCGGCATTAGTCAGCGAACGATTAGAAACGCATTTTCAGCAAAACTTTATTTATGCGATGAGTTTGCATATTTCTTCTTTCTTAAAGAAAATCAATGTCGGTGAAACGCGTGAGACCAATGATAATATTCGCGAGATGGCCAAAGATTATCCGAAAGAATTTTCGGTCGCGCGAGAGATTCGGGCGTTGGTAGAACATGAATTCCAAGTGACGATTCCGGACAGTGAAGAATATTATCTAACGGTTTTGTTAGTTTCACTGAGAGAGGATCAATCAGCTGGGAAAATCGGGATTGTGGTAGCGGCACACGGAAATAGCACAGCTTCTTCGATGGTCCAAGTTGTTCGTGAGTTATTAGATGTAAGCAATATTTTTTCAGTAGATATGCCCTTAGATATGCACCCACGAGTGGCTTACGAAAAAATGCGTGAAGCTGTGACTCAAGTCGATGAAGGCAGCGGTGTCTTGATCATGGTCGATATGGGATCATTGGCCACCTTTAATGAAGAAATCCGAACAGATACGGGAATTGAAGTTTGTACATTGGATATGGTGACGACACCACTATTGATTGAAGCAGCACGTAAATCTAGTGTTCTTGGTTCTGGTGTTGATGAATTATATGAATCATTAGAAGGTTTTCGTGGGTATGGTCATATCACCCGAGAAAAAGAAGAACCAAAAGAAAAACAAGCGATTTTAGCGATTTGTGCTTCAGGCGAAGGAACTGCTCAACGATTGAAAGAAATTATTGAGCGACCATTGAAGCAACGAAATTTAAAACATATCGAAGTTTTGACCTTATCAGTAGCAGACATCAAAACGAAAGTGCCGACGTTCAAAAAAAATTATAAACTTTTAGCAACTACTGGAATCATGGATCCTAAAGTGGGTGCACCTTATATCCCGATGGAGAAGTTCATCAGTCAAGATGCTGACCAAATTTTAGATGAATTGCTACTAGACAATGATTTATCCGCACAAGAAGAAGTTGCATTAGATGCGGATAAGGCCCGAAAAATCTGTGTGGATTTTATGGAAGAGAGTTTTACATTTATTAATCCAAGAAAATTGATTGCACCATTATGGCGTTTGGCTCAATCGTTGATCGAGAGTAATGGTGAGGCGGCAAATTATGCATTGATGGTAAATTTTGTGATGCACATGGCAGGTGTGATCGAACGAAATATCAGACAACAACCATTGACGATCGATTTAGATACAAGAGCGGCGTATGAAGCTCTTACAGATAATATTGGGATGAATCGTGGCTTGAATGAGTTAGAAAGTCAATTAAGAATCACGATTCCTACTTCTGAACGCTATTATATTTATCAATTACTTAAAAATAATGAAGAAATAAAAGTTTAAATGATACACAATGTGATACACAAGCAAAGGATACAGTATACTGTATCCTTTTTGTGTATCTTAAAAACGCTATTAAATAAAGAATTTCTTATTAGTGTATTTTGGCATGGCACTTGCTTTATTATAAGTGAGTACTTGTGTGTGACTGTACTCAAAAAATTGTAGCACAAGTCTTTTAGCATCTAAGCCTTGTAGTAGTAGGAGTTGGTGGGATGGTAATGGATATTCGACTTACTCGTATCGATGATCGTTTGATTCATGGTCAAGTAGCAACAGTTTGGTCTAAAGCAACAGGGATCGACCGAATTTTAGTTGTCAGTGATGAAGTCGCTAACGATGAGTTGCGTAAGTTCCTCCTGAAGCAAGCTGCGCCACCAGGAATCAAGTCCAATGTCGTCACAAAGAGAAAAATGGTTGAAGTGTATCACGATCAATTGTTTGATGGAATGAAAGTCATGTTGCTGTTTGCTTCACCACAAGATGTGGTTGAGGTCGTTCAAGCAGGAGTTGATTTGAAAGCGGTCAATATTGGTGGGATGCGTTTTTCTGAAGGGAAAAAAATGATCACTAATTTTATCTCTTTAGATGAAAACGATGTCGTTTCTTTTAGACAACTGGAAGTTGCCGGTGTCAAATTGGAGATTCGTCAAGTGCCAACGGATCGGAAAACAGATCTAATGCAATTGATCAAAAAAGAAAAGATGCTGCAATAACTTAATTTCGGTTACAGGTTTTTTAGAACTTATTTATATTTTTGAGCTGTAACAATAATAGTAGGAGGTATAAAGATGGTAGGAATTATCATTGCTAGTCATGGTGAATTCGCTAATGGTATCTTGCAATCCGGCGCGATGATCTTTGGAGAACAAGAAAACGTCAAAGCAGTAACTTTGATGCCGAGTGAAGGACCCGATGATGTTAAAGCAAAAATGAAAGAAGCAATTGCATCTTTCGAAAACCAAGACCAAGTTTTATTCTTAGTCGATCTTTGGGGTGGAACTCCGTTCAACCAAGCAAATAGCTTGTTTGAAGAACACAAAGATACATGGGCAATCGTTGCCGGCATGAACTTACCAATGGTTATTGAAGCTTATGCTTCACGTTTTTCAATGGAAACTGCGCATGAAATCGCTGCTCACATTTCTGGAACAGCAAAAGAAGGCGTAAGAATCCGTCCTGAAGAATTAGAACCAGCTGAAGCAGCTACTGCGTCAGCGTCACAAGGTTCAAATGCTGGAACACCAGGTAAATTAAAATATGTACTAGCTCGTATCGATTCACGGTTACTACATGGACAAGTAGCAACAGCTTGGACTAAAACTACTGGTCCAACAAGAATCATTGTTGTGTCAGATGCAGTTGCAAAGGATGAATTACGTAAGAAACTTATCCAACAAGCAGCTCCTCCAGGTGTAAAAGCGCATGTTGTTCCTGTAGAACAAATGATTAAGATTGCTAAGGATGACCAACATTTTGGTGGGCAAAAAGCATTATTATTGTTCGAAAATCCTCAAGATGCATTACGTGCAGTTGAAGGTGGTGTGCCTTTAGAAACAATCAATGTTGGGTCAATGGCACATTCAACAGGAAAAGTTCAACCCAATAAAGTTTTAGCATTCGATCAAAATGATATTGATACTTTTGAAACATTGAAACAAAAGGGTTTATCGTTTGATGTTCGTAAAGTACCTAATGATTCTAAAGGTAATATGAGTGAAATTCTTAAGAAAGCTCAAGAAGAACTAAACAAACAAAAGTAATATAATTATCAGTAGAAAATGGAGGATTATTAATCATGGAATTAAATATTATTCAAATGATTTTGGTCGTTATCGTAGCCTTTTTAGCTGGTATGGAAGGTATTTTAGATGAATTTCACTTCCATCAACCAGTTATTGCATGTACGTTAATTGGCTTAGTAACAGGCAACTTGCTTCCTTGCTTAATTTTAGGCGGTACACTACAAATGATCGCTTTAGGTTGGGCAAATATTGGAGCTGCTGTTGCCCCTGATGCTGCTTTAGCATCAATTGCTTCTGCAATTATTTTAGTTTTAGGTGGACAAGGCAAAGCAGGCGTTTCTTCAGCTATCGCGATTGCTGTTCCTTTAGCAGTTGCTGGACTATTACTAACAATTATTTGTCGTACTATTGCTACAGCATTCGTTCATTTCATGGACTCTGCTGCAGAAGAAGGCAATTTCCGTAAAGTTGAATTATGGCACATTATCGCTATTTGTATGCAAGGTATTCGTATTGCTATTCCTGCAGCTTTAATCTTAGCAGTAGGTGAAGGTCCAGTTAGAGGACTACTTGAATCAATGCCAGCATGGTTAACTGATGGGCTAGCAATCGGTGGTGGTATGGTCGTAGCCGTTGGTTATGCAATGGTTATCAACATGATGGCTACTCGTGAAGTATGGCCATTCTTCGCAATCGGTTTTGTTCTAGCAACTGTAACACAAATTACTCTTATTGGATTAGGTGCAATTGGTGTTTCACTTGCTCTTATTTACTTGGCTCTTTCTAAACAAGGCGGTGGATCAGGTAATAATGGTGGAAATTCCAATACCGGAGATCCTGTCGGCGACATAATTGATAATTATTAAGAAAAGGAGGCATAAATAGAATGGCTGAACAAATTAAATTAACTAAAAAAGATCGTATTTCTATTTGGTGGCGTTCAACTTTTATTCAAGGTTCTTGGAACTATGAACGTATGCAAAATGGTGGCTGGGCATTTACTATGATTCCAGCAATCAAGAAATTATATAAAACTAAAGAAGATCGGGCAGCGGCGTTAAAACGTCACTTAGAATTCTTTAATACACATCCATATGTAGCGTCTCCAATTATTGGTGTAACGTTGGCTCTTGAAGAAGAAAGAGCTAATGGCGCACCTGTCGATGATGTAACAATCCAAGGGGTTAAGGTTGGTATGATGGGACCATTAGCTGGTATCGGAGATCCCGTTTTCTGGTTCACAGTTAAACCAATTTTAGGTGCTTTAGCAGCTTCACTTGCTATTAGTGGAAATATCCTTGGTCCAATTATTTACTTTGTTGGATGGAATTTAATCCGTATGGCGTTCATGTGGTATACACAAGAATTTGGTTATAAAGCAGGTTCTAAAATTACAGATGATTTATCTGGTGGACTTTTACAAGATATCACTAAAGGTGCTTCAATTTTAGGGATGTTTATACTGGGTTCATTAGTTAACCGTTGGGTGTCAATATCATTTGCACCAACAGTTTCTTCTGTAAAACTTGACAATGGTGCTTATATTGAATGGGACAAGTTACCAGCTGGGGCTCAGGGAATTAAAACAGCTTTAGAGCAACAAGCAGCTGGGCTATCATTAACAGATCATAAAGTTACAACTTTACAAAATAACTTAGATAGCTTAATTCCTGGATTGGCTGCATTATGTTTAACTTTATTCTGTATGTGGTTATTGAAGAAAAAAGTTTCTCCAATTATTATCATTCTAGGATTGTTCGTTGTGGGTATTGTATTCCATTTAATCGGACTAATGTAAATTTAAATAAGTTAAAAAGTCTAGGCTAGTTTTATTGGCCTAGATTTTTTTATTAAAATTGAAATATAATTTAAATACATAAAGCACTAATCTAAAAATTGGAGGAATTATTATGGTTCAGTCATTGAATACAAAGGTAGATCTAGTTGTAAAGGCGACATCTTATCAAGGATTAACAGATTATGGAAAAATTATGATTGGGGATAAGGGATTTGAATTTTACAATGAACGTGATGCGAATAAGTTTATCCAAATACCTTGGGAAGAAGTAGATTACGTCATAGCCTCAATAATGTTTAAAGGAAAAAAAATTCCTCGTTATGCTATACAAACTAAGAAAAATGGAACATATTCTTTTTCATCTAAGCAGCCAAAAGAAGTATTAAGAGCAATTCGTGAATACGTAGATCCTTCTCATATGGTCCAATCGTTGAGTTTCTTTGATGTCATCAAACGTGGTGTCAAAAATAAATTGCATAAATAAGATCAGAAAGCCGTCTAGCCTTATGTTGACGGCTTTTTAATTTTGGCACAAAGTTCTGTGCCAAAGCTATACCTTCTATTCGTTGAAAGCGTATTCTGCTAGCGGTATTATAAAAATGTAAACGAAATCATTTTTATTCAGAGGAGGAACATAAAATGGAAAAAGCTGGACAGAAAAGTGGATTAAAAGCTAAAGTCCAACGATTAGGGAGCTATCTCTCTGGGATGGTCATGCCGAATATCGGAGCATTTATTGCTTGGGGAGTTATCACGGCATTATTTATTGATACAGGGTGGTTGCCAAACAAAGAATTATCAACACTTGTAAGTCCGATGCTTACTTATTTATTGCCATTATTGATTGGATATACCGGTGGTAGCATGATTCATGGACAACGTGGAGCAGTCGTTGGGGCAATCGCTACGATGGGTGTTATTGTAGGGTCGGATGTACCGATGTTTATCGGTGCGATGATCATGGGTCCTTTAGGCGGATGGTGCATCAAGAAATTTGATGACGCATTCCAAGCAAAAATCAAAGCTGGTTTTGAAATGTTGGTCAACAACTTTTCTTCTGGTTTAATTGGTTTTGCCTTAGCGATTATTGCGTATTATGCGATTGGACCTGTAGTCGAAGGTGCTACACATTTAATGGCACAGGGTGTTGAGACAATCATCAACATGCATCTATTGCCATTAGCAAATATCTTTATTGAACCTGCGAAAATCTTGTTCCTAAACAACGCGATCAATCATGGTATTTTGACGCCATTAGGAGCAGAGCAAGCAGCACAAGCTGGAAAATCAATCCTATTCTTATTAGAAGCAAACCCTGGACCAGGTCTAGGTATCTTATTGGCCTTTACATTCTTTGGTAAAGGTTCTGCTAAATCATCTGCACCAGGTGCAATCATTATTCAATTCTTAGGTGGGATTCATGAAATCTACTTCCCATACGTAATGATGAAACCTCTTTTATTCCTAGCTGTTATGGCTGGTGGGGTTGCTGGAACATTTACTTTCCAACTATTAGGTGCGGGACTACAAGCAGCTGCTTCTCCTGGTTCGATCTTTGCTATTCTTGCAATGACACCAAGAGGCGGATACTTACCGAACTTAGCTGGTATCGTAGTAGCTTGTGCCGTATCATTCTTAGTTGCAATGATTATCTTGAAAGCTGATCATAGTGATGAAGACGATTTAGCAGCAACTCAAGCTTCTGTAGCAAATGCAAAAGCTGAATCAAAAGGTCAAGCTGCAGTAAAAACTGAAAATCAAGAAATGTTCGGTAATGTAAACAAAATCATCTTTGCTTGTGATGCTGGAATGGGATCAAGTGCGATGGGGGCATCAGTTTTACGTGATAAAGTGAAGAAAGCTGGCTTGTCATTACCTGTTTCAAATTCAGCAATCAATAATTTGACCGATGATCCGAATGCATTGATCGTAACGCAAGAAGAATTGCATGACCGAGCTTCTCAAAAAGCGCCAAGTGCAACGTTTGTTCAAGTAGAAAACTTTATGAACTCACCACGTTATGATGAAATCGTTGAACGCTTATCAAGTGATTCAGCCCCAGCTAAAGACCCAAAAGCAAAGTTAACAGATAATGTGGTACAAGGCTTGGCCGACTATTCAAGAGTCGATCACATTGTCTTTGCATATGACCAAGTCAAAGGTTCTGCGAATATGGGTGCAACGATCTTGAAGAAATTAATGAAGAACAATTCATTGCATTATCCAGTAGTCGTAGTAGCGATCAAAGACTTAAAAGATGAAACAAATGCATTGATCATTACAAACAATGATGAAACAGTTAAAGCAGAACAACAAGCGCCAAGTGCTGTGCATGTACCGCTAACTGACTTAGTTGCTTCAGAAAAATATGATCAGGTCATTCAAAACTTAAGGAAATAAGTGGTCTTTTTTAAAGAATCGTATTACTCTTAAAGCAGTGGGGATTCTCACTGCTTTTACCCTTTGAATCCATTGGAGGAGATATTGTGTATTTTTCGATTCGCGAAAAAAAGATACTTTCCCTTTTGTTAGACTATCCGAATGGCATCACTTCGGAAGAATTGCAAGCTACTTTGCAAGTCAGCAAGCGAACAGTGTATCGTGAACTATCGAGTATAGAAAAAACAATCAAATCACTAGATGTACAAATTATCAAACCGCGAGGCGAAGGGTATCGTATCGTAGGAGAAAGTGTAAATCTAGATCGTTTAAAGCAACTGATCAAAGAAAAACAAGAAGAATTATTCACCGACAATGTCCAACGGCAAAGTGCAATCGTTTGTTCTTTACTGTTAATGGAAGAAGAAGAGACGATCGAAGGTCTGGCGATTGATTTTAAGGTCAGTCAAGCAACGATCACCTCTGACTTGTTGGCAATCGAAAAAAGCTTGGTCGATTATCGCTTGATATTAAAACGCTTAAAAGGGCGAGGCATCCGTATTGATGGACAGGAAAAACAGCGACGCCAATTATTGGGAAATTTAATTTACAATGGTGTCAGTGAATATGATTTCTTTAAGTACATTGATTTGTTAAAGGCGGAAAAAGCAACAAAAGATAATTTCTTTTTAAAATTATTAAATCCAAAAAATTTAGTGTTAGCTCATACGATTGTTGAACAAGTTTCACGGCAATCTTTTGAACAAGTAACAGATAATCAATTGCAACGAGTATTGGTCTTATTGACACTATCAATCGATCGAATGGAACAAAAACGCTATATTATCGATGAAAAAGACAGCAAAGCCAAACCAGAAAGCATGCAAATCGCCAGTCAAATCATGATCAAAGTGGCGATGGCGATCAAGCAGTCGATTCCACCGCAAGAAGTTCGATTGTTTGCTTTCCAATTGGAAGGAGTCAATTATAAAAGACCGCAAAATATTTTTATTGATAGTTTCGATGTGGAACTTTCATATAAAATCAAGGAATTGATTCGCTTAGTTTCTGAAGCGACAGCAATTGATTTTCGTAAAGATGAACAATTGTTCAATGATCTATCAGCGCATATGTCAGCTGCTTTGAAACGGAATTTAACCGTTATTCAGAGCGCTAATAATCCACTGCTGAAAAAAATACGTGAGAAATACCAAGGCTTAACTACAGCAATCATCAAAGAATTGGCGGTTATTTTTCCGGGTCATCAGTTTACAGCCGATGAGTTGGGATATGTCGTGATCCATTTCGCGACTTCACTTGAGCGCAACCCTAGTGGACGAGCACTTTCAGCTTTAGTTTTATGTTCTAGCGGTATTGGAACAGCAAGGATTTTAGAAAGTCGAATCCATAAATACTTGACGGAGATTGAGAAAGTTCAGGTTGCAAAAATTTCTGAGATGAATCAGTTAGATTATAAAAGCTATGATTTGATTTTGGCGACGGTTTTCTTACCAGGATTCCACTTGCCGTATAAAGTGATCTCGCCTTTATTATTAGATGACGAAATCAAAGAGATCAAAGACTATATTCAAACCCTGCATCCAGAAAAAACACCTGAGTTGGCTGATGAGCCGGAACAAGAGCCAAGCGAAGCCTTTGATGCGATTTATGAAACGATGCGGATCGCTAATAATCTACTGCAAAGTTTCGATGTCAAATCTTTTCAGGCACAAGAAACGATTGAACAAACCTTAAAAAAAATCATCGATCCGTTGCAAGGAACTTTCGTTTCCAATGCAGCAGTAGTAACGGAAAAAGTGATCCAACGATATTTAGTAGCGCCGATTGGCGTACCGAATACTAATTTTGCCTTATTCCACTGCGCGGATGCGCATGTCAAAGAGCCATTGTTTACGATCTATGATTTGGATCAGAAATTTTTGATTCAAGGAATGGATAAAAAGAGCATTGAATTAACGCGAATTTTATTATTATTAGCCCCAGATCCGATGCCTGAAAGTCAACAACATTTATTAGGAAAGATCAGCAGCTCGGTGATTGAGAGCGATCTAAATACTGAGATTTATAAATTTGGCAATAAAGAAATCATTTATCAATTATTGAGTTCGTTATTCGTCAAAGAAATTCGGGAAAATTAAACATGAGAAGCGGAGGAAATTATGATGGAACTAAAGCCAGAAATGATTTTATTAGATCAAGAATTTGCGAATAAAGAAGAGGCAATTCGTGCAAGTGGTCAATTGCTGGTCGATGCAGGTTGTGTCGAAGCGGGTTACATCGATGCGATGATCGAAAGAAACGAATTGGTTTCAGTTTATATGGGAAACTTTATCGCGATCCCTCACGGAACAGATGAAGCAAAACGATACGTTAAAAAAAGCGGCATTTCAGTGATCCAAGTCCCAACGGGCGTTCACTTTGGTAAAGACGATACAGATGATGTAGCGATGGTACTATTTGGTATCGCTGGAATCGAAAATGAACATTTAGATATCTTGCAAAAGATTGCCATCTTTTGTTCAGATGTTGAAAATGTCGTAAAATTAGCAGATGCAAAAACAAAAGAAGAAGTCATGGGCTATCTTCAGGAGGTAGAATAGGATGCAAGCAACACACTTTGGAGCAGGCAATATTGGACGTGGATTTATCGGTGAGATTTTAGCAAAGAATGGTTTTTCAATTGACTTTGTCGATATCAATGAAACGATCATCAATGCCTTGAATGAACGCAATGAATACACGATTCAATTAGCAGATGAAAGCCAAAAAGAAATCCATGTCTCAAACGTTGATGGATTGAACAATCAAACAAATCCAGAAGCAGTAATTGATTCTGTCAGCAAAGCAGATATCGTAACGACAGCGATCGGACCGAATATCTTACCTTTTATCGCAGAATTGATCGCAAAAGGAATCCAAAAACGTCGTAGCAATGGAAATACAGCTGCCTTAGACGTAGTAGCCTGTGAGAACATGATTGGTGGCAGTCAATTTTTATTTGAAAAAGTGAAAGGCTTCCTGACTGAAGAAGACTTAGAATATGTGGAACAATATATCGGATTTCCCAATGCAGCGGTTGACCGGATCGTACCGATCCAACACCATGAAGATCCATTATTTGTCTCCGTCGAACCTTTCAGTGAATGGGTGATCGATGCGACTCAAAGTAAAAATAAAGAATTACGCTTAACAGATGTAGAATATGTGGAAGATTTAGAACCCTATATTGAACGTAAATTGTTCTCAGTCAATACGGGTCATGCAACGGTTGCATATACAGGTGCCTATGAAGGCTATCAAACAATCGACGAAGCCATTGCTGATGAACGTGTTTTAGAAAAACTACGGGCAGTTTTAGGTGAAACTGGCAGTTTGCTGATCAACAAATGGGGCTTCGATGAAGCAAAACATACTGCTTATATCAATAAAATCGTTAGCCGTTTTGAAAATAAATATATTTCAGACAGCATCAGCCGTGTAGCACGGACACCGATTCGTAAACTTGGTTACGACGAACGTTTCATCCGTCCGATCCGTGAGCTGAAAGATCGTGAGTTGAGTTATGATAATTTAGTTGATGTCGTAGCGATGGTCTTAAAATACGATGATCCGAACGATGAACAAAGTGTCGAATTACAAGGCTATTTGAAAGAAAAATCAGTTGCTGAAGTGATTCAACAAGTGACGGATCTTAAAGACGATCAATTGATCGCTGAAATTTCTGCCAACTATCAAAAATAAACAACTAAGAAACTGTTCGAAACTATTTCGAACAGTTTTTTTACATTATAGTGGTTATCGCTTTACCCGATAAAAGTAATTAGAGATAATAATGGAAGGAAGATGACAAAATTTTAATTTTTGGTCTAGACATTTTTAGTTGATAATTGAATTCAAAGGTGCTAAAATTGGTGTATACCAAATCAGTGAAGGAGCGTTTACCAATGAAAGTAATTCGCGTAAAAGATGCCAATGAAGGCGGAAAAAAAGCATTTGAAATTATTAAAGACGGAATGGAAAACGGCGTTAAAATTTTAGGACTAGCTACTGGTAGTACACCAGAAACGTTATACCAAGAAATGACTTCTAGCGATTTAGATTTTTCAGAAATGACTTCTGTCAACTTAGATGAATATGTAGGATTAGCGGGCGAAGATGTACAAAGCTACCGCTACTTCATGAACGATCACTTATTTAATAAAAAACCTTTCAAAGAATCCTTTGTACCAAATGGTAAAGCAGCTGATTTAGAAGCTGAATGCAAACGTTATGATGGTGTGATCGCTGAACATCCACTTGATTTACAAGTATTAGGAATCGGCCGTAATGGACATATCGGTTTTAACGAACCAGGAACACCATTTGATGTAACAACTCATGTAGTTGAATTAACTGAATCAACAATCGAAGCAAACAAACGTTACTTTGATAAAGTTGAAGATGTACCAACACACGCTTTATCAATGGGCATTGGTTCAATCATGCAAAGTAAAAAAATCTTATTGATGGCTTTTGGTACAGATAAAGCGGACGCTATTAAAGGAATGATCGATGGCGACGTGACTGTTGATCTTCCAGCAAGTGTTTTACAAAACCATGCAGATGTAACAGTAATCATCGACGAAGCAGCTGCTAGCAAATTATAAGATTGATTTGTTTCAAGACGCTGGGGAGTGAGAACTCCTTAGCGTCTTTTTTGTTTTTAAAGTTGCTTGCTTCTTTTTTTTGCGTTGGTTATAGTAAGTTATCAAGCAATCAATGGAGGAACATGGTCATGCGATTAGACAAATTTTTAGCAGAAGTGGGTTTAGGCAGTCGAAAAGAAGTCAAACAGTTGATAAAAAAAGGCTCGGTTTCGGTCAATCAACGAGTTGAAAAGTCTGATAAATCCCAAGTTGATCCGGAAAAAGATGTTGTTACTTTTTTAGGAGAAGTGTTAGTATATCAAGAATTTTATTACTATTTACTCCACAAGCCAGCTGGCGTGGTGAGTGCGACCGAAGATACTCGTGATCGGACGGTGATGGATTTATTTTCTGCTCAGGATCTGAGACAGGATTTGTTTCCAGTGGGGCGTTTAGACAAAGACACTGAAGGCTTATTATTGATCACGAATGATGGAAAATTAGCACATGCATTATTATCGCCAAAAAAACACGTGGAGAAAGAATACTTAGCAGAAGTTGCAGGTGTAATGACGGCTGAAGATCAGGAGCAATTCAAAAATGGGATACGATTAGATGGTGAACTGACATTGCCCGCAGAATTATTGATCGATGAAACGGAACAAGACACCTCGATCGTCCGAATCATTTTACATGAAGGTAAATTCCATCAAGTCAAACGAATGGTCAAAGCTTGTGGAAAAGAAGTGACTTATCTTAAAAGAATCCGGATGGGTGGACTAGCCTTACCAAAAGCGTTAAAGAAAGGTTCGTATCGCGCGTTGACAGAAGAAGAATTGCGACAAATCAAGGGTTAGAACGCTTACTTTTTTGAAGCCATGCTATACTATTAAAAAAGAGCAAAATTAGCTCCTGAAAGAGGAGGTCAGAGAATGGATCTGCATTTATCAGTTTATGAAATCATGCTTCGGCTATTTTTGGCGATGGTCATGGGCGGAGGTATCGGGATCGAACGTGAATATAAAAATCGTCCAGCTGGAATCAGAACACATATCTTAGTCTGTATGGGTGCGACGATCATCGCGCTGATCCAAGTAGAGATCGCGGATCAAGCGTTGCGTTATGCAGCAGCAGAACCACAATTTGTCGGTGTTGTCCGAGCAGATGAAGCTCGTTTGATCGCACAAGTCGTCAGTGGGATCGGTTTTTTAGGTGCCGGAACGATCATGGTCAGCAATCGCTCAGTCAAAGGATTGACTACGGCCGCTTCGATCTGGGCAGGTGCTGGTCTAGGGATTGCGATTGGAATGGGGTATTATACGATCGCTATTTGTAGTTTTGTTGGGATCATGTTAGCGTTGACTGTTGTCAAACGTATCATCAAAATCAACTCGATCAAAAAATTGGAAATTCGTTATATTCATCGGGAAGCGACCAAAGAATTCATTATGAATTATTTTGATAGTAAAAAAATTGAAGTTGAAGATGTCGATTTTGACGTTGATTTTATGGATGATTATCGTATCTATACAAATGTTTATACGATCGATTTACCAAGGGGATTGAATTACACAGAAGTGATCGAAGATTTATCGATGTATAAAAATATTACGAAACTGCGTATGATCAATGTATAAAAAAAAGACCAGCCAACGCTGGCCTTTTTTTTAATCTTCAAATCCGATGAGATAATCGTCATCATTCATCGCTTCAACTTGTCCCAATAGATAGCCATTCCCAACTTGTGAGAAGAAATCGTGATTGCTGGTTCCGGTTGAAATACCGTTCATAACGATTGGATTGACATCGTCTGCGGTGTCTGGGAAAAGGGGATCCATTCCTAAATTCATCAATGCTTTATTGGCATTATAACGTAAGAACGTTTTGACTTCTTCGGTCCAACCGATTGCATCGTACAACTCTTCTGTATAGCGTTCTTCATTTTCATACAATTCATACAACAAATCGTACATCCAATCTTTCAAACGTTCTTGCTCTGCTTCCGGTAATTCATTGTAGCCGCGTTGGAATTTATAACCGATATATGTTCCATGGACAGATTCATCCCGGATGATCAGTTTAATGATCTCGGCTACATTGGCTAACTTATTGTTGCCTAAATAATAAAGCGGCGTATAAAAACCAGAATAGAATAGGAATGTTTCAAGGAAGACACTCGCAATTTTCTTTTCTAACGGCGTGCCATTCTTGTAGATTTCGTTGATTCGTTCGGCTTTTTTTTGCAAATACTGGTTTGTATTCGTCCATTCAAAGATGTCTTCGATTTCAGCTTTAGTATTCAATGTACTAAAGATCGATGAATAGCTTTTGGCATGGACTGATTCCATAAATTGAATATTGTTTAAAACCGCTTCTTCATGTGGGGTACGGACATCTTTTCTCAATTGATCCATGCCGCTTTCTGATTGGACGGTATCAAGTAAAGTCAAACCGCCAAACACATACCCAACGGTAGTTTTTTCAAGGTCTGATAATTTACGCCAGTCATCTAAGTCGTTAGATAAGGGGATTCGTGTATCCAACCAAAATTGTTCTGTTAATTTTTCCCAAGTTGATTTATCGATAATGTCTTCGATTTCGTTCCAGTTAATGGCTTCATAATAAGTTTCTGCCATGGATATTCCTCCTAAGATAGTAAGTTAAACGATAGAGTACCCCTCGTACAAAAGCACGAGAGGCAACTAGGTTTTAGATGACACAACTTTCACATTGATTTGAGCCGATCTCTTCAGCATCGTCGGTAAATGTCCGGACATAATAGATCGATTTACAGCCTTTATAAAAGGCATAGTTCCGTAAAATATTCAGATCACGTGTCGTTTGTTTGCTTTCTGTTTTCCATTCGTATAAGCCTTCTGGAATTTCAGAACGCATGAACAAGGTCAAGCTCATTCCTTGATCGATATGTTGTTGAGCCGTTGCATAGACATCGATCACTTTACGCATATCCATATCATAGGCAGAAGTATAGTAAGGCAAGGTATCATTGTTCAAGTAAGGTGCTGGATAATAAATTTTACCGATTTTCTTTTCTTGGCGCTCTTCGATCAAACGAGTAATCGGATGCAAGCTGGCGCTAGTATCGTTGATATAAGAAATCGAGCCATTTGGTGCAACAGCTAAACGGTTTTGGTGATACAAGCCGTCTTCTTGCACCGCTGCTTTCAAAGCTTTCCAATCTTCAGCACTTGGAACAAAAATATCCTTAAAGATTTCTTTGACCTTAGCTGTTTTAGGTAAGAATTCGCCTGTTGTATATTTATCGAAATAAGAACCATCAGCATAAGCTGATTTTTCAAAATTATGGAAAGTTGTTTGACGCTCTTTCGCTAAGGCATTGCTTTCCATTAAGGTCCAATAATTCAACAAGGTGAAATAAATATTCGTGAAATCAATCGATTCTTCAGAGCCATAGGCCATCAAATGTTTGGCAAAGAAGCTGTGAAGCCCCATTGCTCCTAAACCGATTGTATGGTTGAGCTGATTGCCATTTTGGATCGATGGTACCACATCGATATCTGATTCGTCAGTTACGAAAGTCAAAGCTCGAACCATCGTTCGAACAGATTGTCCAAAGTCAGGACTTTCCATTAAATTGACGATATTCGTTGATCCTAAGTTACAAGAGATATCTGTTCCTAAAACATCGTATTCTTGACGACCATTGATCAATGAAGGGGTTTGGACTTGTAAGATCTCTGAACATAAATTACTCATCACGATTTTACCATCTACTGGATTTGCACGATTCGCTGTATCGATATTGATGATATAAGGATATCCAGATTCTTGTTGCAATTTAGAGATTTCATTTTCTAAATCACGCGCACGAACTTTTTTCTTGCGGATATTTGGGTTAGCGACTAAATTATCGTATTCTTTTGTGATATCGACGTAAGAATAAGGCACACCATATTCACGTTCGATCCCATAAGGACTGAATAGGTACATCTCTTCATTTTTACGAGCCAATTCATAGAATTTGTCTGGTACAGTGATCCCAAGTGATAATGTTTTTACTCGAATCTTTTCATCTGCATTTTCTTTTTTAGCTGATAAAAACATTTCAATATCAGGATGGAAGACATCTAAATAAACGACACCGGCACCTTGACGTTGGCCTAATTGATTTGAGTAAGAAAAGCTATCTTCAAATAATTTCATCACGGGTACCACGCCACTTGCGGCACCTTCGTAGCCTTTGATCGGAGCACCAGCTTCACGTAAGTTGGAAAGATTGATTCCTACACCGCCCCCGATACGAGAAAGTTGTAAGGCAGAGTTGATTGAGCGACCGATACTATTCATATCATCGGTTACTTGGATCAAGAAACAAGAAACTAATTCACCACGACGTTTACGGCCAGCATTCAAGAAAGAAGGGGTCGCTGGCTGATAGCGTTGATGAATCATTTCGTCGGCTAAAGAAAGTGCCAATTTTTCATCGCCATCAGCAAAATACAACGCATTATAAGCAACTCGATCTTCATAACTTTCTAAGTATTCATCGCCATCATTGCTTTTTAAGGCATATTGAGAATAAAATTTGTAGGCTGCCATAAATGATTTAAAAGTAAAGTTTTGTTCTTTTAAATAAGTAAATAATTTTTCAATAAAGGCAGGGGAATATTTTGCGATAAAGGCTTCTTCCAAAAAATCTTGTTCTAATAAGTAATCGATTTTTTCTTGCACAGAAGAAAACGCATGCGTGTTAGGCTCAACATTTTCTTTGAAAAAAGCAGCTAGCGCATCTTTATCTTTGTTTAATGGAATCTGTCCGTTGACTGGACGATTGATTTCGTTGTTCAGTTTGAAGTAGGATACTTCACCAAGATCTTTTAAACTCATTTCGTCACATCTTTCTCTTTAAAATTTTCTATCTATATAATGAAGAAAAACTTTGCAATCATGGACCGCAAAGTTTTGAACTACGCTAATGCTTTCAATTGATCTGGGCGAAAACCGATGATGGCTTGTTGACCGCCGAAGATAACAGGAACACTTTGAAAACCTTGATCTTTTAGGAAACCTAGAGCTTCGGGTTCGTTGTCGATATTGATTTCTTCGAATGAAATTTGATTTTCAGTTAAATAACGTTTTGTCATTTTACACTGCATACAATTATTTTTTGAATAGACTTTTACCATAAGACTACCTCCTCTGATTTCTACATTTCCTAGTATAAAAGATGTAGTAGAAAAGTCAATCGTTAAACACTATATATTGTGGTGGTAAAAGAGTGGTATACCACTCTTTGTGTTTTTTGCAAAAATATTGAAAACAGGTGAATTCAAAGGAAAATGCCTTTTTATTTGCTTGATTCAAGAAGGTCAGTGTTTTTTTACCTAAAATAAGTTTTTTTAATAACGTAAATCTTAAAATAAAATCAAATGTATCTCTGCTTGTCAAATAAACTGCTCAAAAATAGCAAAAATCTTCGACCATTTATTGACTTTGATATCAAATGAGGCTATTCTTATTGAGAAAGATTCTCATTATTGATTAAGTAGATAAAATAAGCCGATATAAATGGAGGAAACTATGACAACTTTAGCAGATATATCATTGAACCAAGTCGTTCAAATCGATGAAATGACGTTAGAAAATGACTTAAAACATAGATTACAGGATTTAGGGATGATCGTTGGCTCAAAAGTTGCTTTAGTCAATCATTCTGGTGAAAATGGTATCGTCCTTTTGCAAAATACCCGCTTAGCATTATCGCGTTCTTTATTAAAACAAATACTTGTGAAAGACCTAACGCAAGTGCAAGAATCTTGGGTATCATTGGATCAATTACGTGCAGGTGAGCGGGCGGTGATTGTCAATGTCCACGGAACAGGTGCAGTCAAACGTCGGTTGATGGACATGGGATTGACCAAAGGCACACCGATAAAGGTAGTGAAATTAGCACCGCTGGGGGACCCAATCGAACTAAGAGTCCGCGGTTATGAATTAAGTTTACGAAAAAGTGAATCTGAAATGATCGTGGTATCGAAAGAAGAGGGGGCGGACTAATTGGCACAGTTACATATTGCTTTGGCAGGAAATCCTAACAGTGGGAAAACTAGTACGTTCAATGTATTGACTGGGACCAATCAGTTCGTAGGCAATTGGCCTGGGGTAACAGTTGAACGAAAAGAAGGGCGTTATAAAAATAACTCAGAAGTAACGATCGATGATTTGCCAGGGATTTATTCTCTTTCGCCTTACTCGCCTGAAGAAGTAGTGGCCCGGGATTATCTGTTGTCAGGGACGCCGGATGCGATCATTAATATCATCGATGGAACCAATTTAGAACGGAATCTTTATTTGACGACTCAGCTGATCGAAACGGGTATTCCATTGATCGTCGCAGTCAATATGATGGATATCGTTAAAAAAAGTGGCAAACAAATCAACTTAGAAAAATTAGCTTATGCACTAGGTGTACCGGTCGTCGGTATCAGTGCGCTGAAAAATTTTGGAATTGATAAAGCCGTAAGCGAGGCGGTGCATCTAATTGAAAAAGGACAAGCTGAAGTCAGCTTTCCACATTATGATCGTCGTCTAGAAGCTGCACTCAGTGAAATCGAAGAAATTTTGGGTAGTACTGTTCTAGCAAAATATAGTCGTTTTTATAGTGTGAAATTATTTGAGCGTGATGAACAAGCGCTCACGCAATTGGATTTAAGCAAAATCCAGCAAAAAGAAATTACAGAAATCATTCAGATTACAGAAAAGATTTTTGGCGATGACGCAGAAAGTTTGGTCATCAATGAACGGTATAATTTTATTACTCATTTAACAACGCTATGTGTCGTGAACGGAGATCAATTTAAAGTATCGTTTTCAGATAAAATCGACCACATCATCACTAATCGTTTCTTAGCGTTGCCGATTTTTGGTTTAGTGATGTGGCTGATTTATTATATTGCGATCCAAACCGTTGGAACGATGGGAACTGATTGGGTCAATGATCAGTTATTTGGTTCGATCGTACCTAATTTTGTCAGTTCGACTTTACAAGCTTGGCATGTGGCCGCTTGGATGCAGAGCTTGATTTTAGATGGGATCATCGCCGGTGTCGGCGCAGTGCTAGGCTTCTTGCCGCAGTTGATGGTACTATTTTTATGTTTAGCTATTTTAGAAGACTGTGGTTATATGTCCCGCATTGCCTTCGTCATGGATCGAATTTTTCGCAAATTTGGGTTGTCAGGTAAATCGTTTATTCCGATGTTGATCGCCACCGGCTGCGGCGTACCCGGAGTCATGGCTAGCCGGACGATTGAGAATGAAAAAGATCGTCGGATGACCGTGATGCTAACGACTTTTATGCCTTGTTCAGCTAAATTGCCGATCATCGCTTTAGTGGCAGGGGCCTTTTTCCCTCATAGTAGCTGGGTAGCTCCTTCGGCCTATTTTGTTGGAATGGCTGCCATCGTACTCTCAGGAATCGCATTGAAAAAGACGCGTCTATTTAGTGGGGATCCATCGCCATTTATTATGGAATTACCAGTCTATCATTTTCCGCGAATCGGAAATACAATTCGTTACACTTGGGATCATAGTAAAGCGTTTGTCAAACGAGCAGGAACGATTATTTTTGTTTCAAGCATCATTATTTGGTTTATTTCTAGTTATAATTTCCACTTACAATCGGTTAATGAAAATGATAGTATTTTAGCGGCTCTTGGCGGCACGATCGCTCCGTTGTTTGCTCCGCTCGGCTGGGGAAATTGGAAAGCAGCCGTGGCTGCGATCACAGGCCTGGTCGCAAAAGAGAATGTGATCGGAACCTTTGGCGTGTTGTATCGTCACACGGAAGTTTCGGAAAATGGAGCAGAAGTTTGGTCAGCCTTGCGTCAGACCTACACGTCTGTTGGTGCGTATTCATTTTTAGTCTTTAATCTTTTGTGTGCTCCTTGTTTTGCTGCAATGGGTGCAATTCATCGTGAGATGGGCGATACAAAATGGACGCTTCGCGCGATCGGTTATCAATGCGGATTAGCGTATGCAGTAAGTTTTATTCTTTACCAATTTGGTCATCTCTTCTTTGAAGGTGGACAGGTCAATCTAGCGACTGTGATCGCGGGAATCGTTTTAGCGATCATGCTGTATTTTATTGTCAGAAAACCAGTAAAACAAACACCAAGCATTTCAATCCAAGAAATCAACGAGGTGAAAGAATGGCAACTATAATTTTAAGCATCCTAATTTTTGGCGGAGCAGGTGCAGTCATTTATCGGCGAATCAAACATGGCAGTTCGTGTGAAGACTGTGATTTCAGTTGCCCAGTAAAAGAAGAACAACAAAAAAATTAAGCGATTTGGCGAGTATTCGCCGGATCGTTTTTTCTTTTTTTTGGAAAGAGATAAAAAATGTTACAAAGTTGTTGACAAAGATAAGGTACCGAACTATAATAACTAACGAATTGAAGTTAGGTACCGAACTTTAAAGATAGTCACAATCAAAATAATTAAGAGGAGCGATTAGAATGAGTCATTTTACAGAAGAATTGATGCAGCAATTACGGTTTGTTAGCACAGCGAGTAATGCGTTTATCAGCAAGCGCCAGAGATTGACCGGGCAACAACGTGTCTTAGCGATTTTAGACAAGGAAGACGGCTTGATTCAAATTCAATTGGCTGAAATATTGGATATTCGTCCAAGCTCATTAGCTGAATTAATGAAAAAAATGGAAAAAAGCGGTGATGTTCGTCGACAAGAAGAGGAACAAGATCGTCGAATCAAACGCGTCTTTCTAACTGAAAAAGGCAAAGAAAAAGCACAAAAATTAGGCGCCGCAGGTGGCGATATGAGTGAAGCGTTTTTTGCTGGATTGACAGAGGAAGAACAACGACAATTTAGTGAATCATTACAAAAAATATCTGCTGGCTGGCAAGATGAATTCAAAAAGCAAGCAGGCCGCTTTGTTGATCCGATGGATCGCTTACGTCAAATGCAAGCGATGCGTGAACAAGTCGCTGATAATTGGAAGAATCTTTCAAGAGAAGAACAACGTCAAATGCGTAATCAAATGAAACGTGAAATGCGAAATGCTTCGCATGAATTTCCACGAAACTTCCCACGTGATTTTCGTCAAAATTTCTGGGGGAATCCAGACTGTTTCAATCAACCTGAGGAACCCAAAAAAGCAGAAGACAATGACTGGGAAGATTTCTAAATATCATTGATTTGGTAATGGAACAAAATAAATTTTCTACTATATAAGAGCTAGTCATAGTCTCTGGGTATTAGCAGAATGAGTAAACTGACGAGCTAGCTCTCGTCGCTATGAACTAGGAGGAAACGATAATGGATCGTGATATGAGTATGGAGCAAGAACGCCCCTATACAAAAAGTAATTACAAATTGAAAGATTTTATTCGCTTGATTACTAGCGTTAACCCTAAGAAAACATTATTTGGAGTTGGCTTATTTTTAAGCTTGTTGACTAGTGGGGCTAGTTTGATCGTGCCACAATTGACGAAAGGCTTAATCGATACGAGCAAACTGGCTCAAATCGATAAAGCGATGTTGGCAGTATTGGTCTTAGCATTTGTTGCTCAATTAGCTTTTGGCGCGATCGGCAGCTTCTTATTACGTTATGTGGGAGAAAGCGCTGTTAAAACATTACGAGAAAAATTATGGGGACACCTCTTACAAATGCCTGTTGGGTATTATGATGACCATAAATCAGGTGAAAGTAGTTCTCGTCTAGTGAATGATACGACAGTAATCAAAGATTTAGTCGCTACACAATTTCCAAACTTTATTACTGGCGGGATCCAACTTGTGGGTTCGATGATCATTTTATTCGTGATGGACTGGAAAATGGCTGCAATGATGTTTTTAGCGGTACCGATCATGGCTTTGATCATGGTGCCGATTGGCCGTGTAATTTCACGTCTTGGCCGTCAATTACAATCAGCAACTGCTGATTTCAATGCGGAAGCAAGTGAAAAATTATCAGAAATTCGTCTGATCAAGGCTAGTAATGGAGAACCATTTGAAAAAGAAAGTGGTCGTTCATTTATTAATAAGATTTTTAGTTTAGGGATCAAAGATGCAAAGGTAGAGGCATTACTTCAACCAATTATCACGACTGTGATGTTAGGTTTATTCGTGGGGATTTTAGGTTATGGTGCTGTTCGAGTCCAAGCCGGAACATTGACTAGTGGGGAATTAGTTGCTTTCCTATTATATCTATTCAATATCATGATGCCTGCAGCTAGTTTTGCAACCTTCTTCTCACAAGTTCAAAAAGCTATGGGAGCGACTGAACGAATCGAACAAATTTTAAAAACCGAGCTAGAACCGATCGAAGCTGGAAAAACAGTCGATGTTTCCGGTAAAACAATCAAAGCGGAAAATTTATCTTTCCATTATGAAGAAAATCGTCCAATTTTAAAAAATGTTTCGTTTGAAGCTAAACCAAATACGGTCATTGCATTTGCTGGACCTAGCGGTGGCGGGAAATCAACGATCTTTTCTTTATTGGAACGTTTTTACGAGCCAACAGCAGGTTTGATCAAAATCGGTAATGAAATTGTCGATGAACTTAGTTTAGCCAATTGGCGTTCACAAATCGGATACGTCTCACAAGATAGTGCCGTCTTTGCCGGCAGTATCCGTGACAATCTACAATATGGATTGGAACGTACATTGAGTGAAGCAGAGTTATGGCAGGGTTTAGAATTAGCATACGCCGATCAATTTGTCCGTGATTTCCCAGATCAATTGGAGACAGAACTTGGCGAACGCGGCGTTAAATTGTCAGGCGGTCAAAAACAACGGATCGCGATAGCTCGTGCGTTTTTGCGAGATCCTAAAATTTTAATGTTGGATGAAGCAACAGCGAGCCTTGACTCACAGTCAGAAGAAAAGGTTCAACGTGCATTGGATCAATTGATGGAAGGGCGGACAACTTTGGTGATCGCGCATCGATTGTCTACGATCGTAGATGCGGATCATATCTATTTCATCGAAAAAGGTGAAGTAACAGGACATGGCACACACAGTGAATTGATTGCAACGCATCCATTGTATGCAGAGTACGTACAAGAACAAGTTGTTAATTGAAGATAAAAAACTAGCCAGACAAATTTTGTCTGACTAGTTTTTTTATTTTATCTATAGCTAGGCAGTGCTGCTTCATACGCTTTGATCTTATCTTCGTATTGCAAGGTGATGCTGATATCATCGGAACCATTGATCAATTTTTCTTTCCAAGTTGGATCGATTTGAAAGGCGTAACGAGCCTCTGAAGTTTGGATCTCTTGGTTGGGTAAATCGATCGTGATCGCTTCTTCTGCGGGAAGTTGACTCAATACACTTCGAGCTTCGTGATTCAATTTTATCGGAAGCAAGCCATTTTTTAACGCATTCATATAAAAGATATCACTGTAACTACCAGCGATCACTGCATGGAACCCGTAATCTTGTAAAGCCCAAGCGGCATGTTCTCGTGAAGAACCAGAACCAAAGTTTTCGCCGGCAATCAAGATCGTTGCTGTTTTTCGCTCAGGTGCATTCAGAATAAATTCAGGGTTAGGAGAACCATCGGCTAAAAAACGCCATTCATCAAATAAATGTTTACCAAATCCAGCTTTATCAACTTGTTTTAAAAATCCTTTGGGAATGATTTGATCCGTATCGATATTGTCATTCATCAATGGGACTGTTTGACCAGTGTAGCGAATAAATTTTTCCATTAGAAAACCTCCTTACGGCTATCGACAAAATTTCCATGGATGGCAGCTAGAGCAGCCATGACAGGACTACAAAGATGTGTACGTGCATTTTTGCCTTGCCGCCCTTGGAAATTTCGATTTGAAGTAGATGCACAGTGGACTCCTGCTGGTACACGGTCAGGATTCATACCTAGACACATAGAACAGCCCGGTTCACGCCACTCAAAGCCTGCATCTTTAAAAATTTTATCCAAGCCGATTTTTTCTGCCGCTTTACGGACAGGCCGCGAGCCAGGAACGACGATGGCGGTTACTTTTTCATGGACTTTCTTTCCGGCAATGATTTTAGCCGCTTCTTGCAGATCTGAAAGCCGGCCATTGGTGCAAGAACCAATAAAGACGTAGCCTACTGGAATATCCGCGGGCGTTTGTCCTGGTTCTAGGCCCATATAATCATAAGCTTTTTGGATATCGGGTGAAGTGATCAGTGGAAATTGTCCGTCAAAAGGCACACCCATTTCTGGATTGGTGCCCCAAGTTACGAAAGGAACCAGTTCATCGACATTCAAGGTCAATTCTTTATCATAAACAGCATCGTCATCAGTATAAAGTTCTTGCCAATCATTGATCGCAGCTTGCATATCTTTTGGTGCAAATTCTCGTCCTGCGACATAGGCAAAGGTCTTTTCATCTGGAGCGATCAAACCGATTTTTGCGCCGCCTTCGATCGCCATGTTGCAGATCGTCATTCGTTCTTCCATTGATAGGTTTTCAATAGCTTCACCATAAAATTCTGCCCCATAGCCTACACCGAAATCTGTTCCATATTTAGCGATCAATGCCAAAATAATATCTTTTGCATAAACACCTTTAGGAAGCGTTCCTGTGATTTTAATCCCCATGTTTTGCGGTTTGTTTTGCCAAAGCGTCTGTGTCGCAAAAACATGTTCCACTTCACTGGTGCCGATCCCGAAAGCTAAAGCACCAAATGCTCCGTGAGTTGCAGTATGAGAATCACCGCAAACAATCGTTTTTCCAGGTTGGGTCAAACCAGTTTCTGGTCCGACCATATGCACGATTCCTTGCCGATCGCTGCCATTGTCACAAAGCTGAACACCAAACTCCTGACAATTTTCTTTCAAAGTATCGATTTGTTTTTTTGCGACAAGATCAGAAAAATTAAAGATATCGACAGTCGGAACATTATGATCCATCGTCGCAAACGTTCTTTCAGGATGACGCAACGTACGTCCTGCTGCCCGCAATCCTTCGAAGGCTTGCGGTGAAGTAACTTCGTGGATCAATTGTAGATCGATATAAAGTAATTGCGGAGCACCTGCTTCACCATAAACGACGTGTCGTTGCCAAAGTTTATCAAATAGTGTTTTTCCCATAGTTCTTACTCCCTTTTTAGCTATAGTTTAAAGTGTTGCGCTGCTCGTCTGACATATTTGGATGACTGCTTCGGTAAATTCCTTCGTACGAGCAGTTCCACCTAAGTCACTGGTGGCGATTCCTTGAGCTAAAACGTGATCACACGCTTTTTCGATCAGTTGTGCTGCTTGTTCTTGTGCAAAAGATTGCCGCAACATCATGGCTACCGATAAGATCATCGATATTGGATTGGCGATGCCTTGACCGGCGATATCTGGGGCAGAACCATGGATCGGTTCATAAAGTGAAGGGCCATCGATACTATGACTAGCACTAGGCAATACACCCAATGTTCCGGGTAGGACAGAAGCTTCATCACTCAAGATATCACCAAACAAATTATCAGTTACGATTACATCAAAATCCGTCGGTCTTTGGATCAACTTCATTGCGGCAGAATCAACGTATTGATGATCCAACTGACAATCAGGATATTCTTTAGCGATTTCCTCGGCAGTTGCGCGCCAAAATTTACTTGAAGCTAAGACATTCGCTTTGTCGACCGAAGTAACTCTTTTATTTCGACCTTCTGCAATTTTGAAGGCCGTATGGAGGATCTGTTCAATCTCGTTTTTTTGGTAACGCGCTGTATCATAGGCCATCCTAGGTGTTAGTTCTCGCGGTTCACCAAAATAAATTCCACTACTTAGTTCCCGGACGATCACGAGATCTGTCCCGACGATGATCTCAGGCTTTAACGGCGATTGCGGGGCTAACACGTCTGAAACAGCTACTGGCCGGATATTGGCAAACAAATTTAAACTTTTACGTAAAGCCAATAATCCTTTTTCAGGTGTTTCCGCAGCTTTTTCCCACTTTGGACCGCCGATAGCCCCTAAAAGAATCGCATCTGCCGCTTGGCAAGCATTTAATGTTTCTTTTGGCAGCGGAGCTCCTGTTTCATCGATCCCGGCACCGCCAAAAGGAAAAGATTGATAATCAAACTCATCGTCGCAATATTTTTCAACGGCGCTTAATACGCGCAAGCCGCTTTCCATAATTTCAGGTCCGATACCATCACCGGCTAGCACAACAATTTTTTTCTTCATATTAAAAGGACTCCTATCTTTCTCTCAACTAATTCATTTAATGAGGTTCACTAATCTGAAAATTTAATGTTCTTGGATCAAATGATTGCAGGCTTGGACATATGCTTTAGCTGAAGCATGTAAAACATCAAAGTCTACGCCGATGCCACGAAAATCTTGTTTACTTTTTTCATCATGCAAAGTGATCCGTACTTCCGCTTGAGCATCCTCGCCACTAGTTAATGCTTGAATCTCGTAGTCGGTCAATTTCGGACGTTGTTGGAACAATTCATCGATCGCATTGTAGATCGCTTGGATACTGCCAGAACCAATTTTGGAAGCTACTTTTATTTGGTTGTCCTCGTCAGTGATCGAAACGATCGCACTTTGATAACCGTTCGAAATGTATTGGACTTGTACATCAGCTAATCGATATTTCTCGATTTCTTCACGGTGCTGGTCAGCCAGCAAAGCAACCAAGTCGTTATCCGTAATCTGTTTTTTCTTATCCGCTAAAATTTTAAAACGCTTGAAGGCCTCTTTACTTTCGTCATCTGTTAGTTGGTAACCTAATTCTTCAAGTTTAGAGCTAAAAGCATGACGACCAGATAATTTTCCTAGCGGTAGAGAGTTTTGCGAAACACCAACAAGAGTTGGCGTGATGATCTCATAGGTTTCAGGATTTTTTAATACGCCATCTTGATGGATCCCCGATTCATGCGCATAGGCATTGTCACCAATGATCGCTTTGTTTTTAGGAACAGCAATGCCAGAAAGTCGTGATACAAGATCGCTGGTTCGTTTGGTTTCGTTTAATACAATCGTTGATTGACAGTGATAAAAATCTTTACGAATTGCTAATGCTAAGGCGACTTCTTCCAAGGCAGTGTTACCTGCTCGTTCACCGATCCCGTTGACTGCACCTTCAACTCGGTTTGCACCATTCTCGATTGCCGCAAGCGCATTGGCAGTCGCCATTCCCAAATCGTCATGACAATGTGAGGAGAAGATGATCTCTTTTTCGCTTTTTATCTGCGTAATCAAAAATTTAAATAGAGCGCCATATTCAGCTGGATTAGAGTAACCGACCGTATCAGGAATATTGATAATGGTTGCGCCGGCATCAATGGCTGTTTGAACGGCTTTTAATAGGAAGTCTTTCTCCGTTCGAGAAGCATCTTCAGGAGAAAATTGGACTTTTTCAAAATAGTTCCGTGCATAAGTGACATGCTCTTTGATGGAAGCTAAAACATCATCAGGCGTCATTTTCAATTTGTATTTCATATGGACTTCGCTAGTTGCCAAGAAGACATGGATCTGTGGATCGACCGCATTTTTTAATGCTTCGTATACTCGATCGATATCTTTCTTTTGGCAACGAGCCAAACCAGCCACAGTCATTTGTGTAACATTTTCAGCGATCGCTTTGACAGCTTCAAAATCACCAGGGGAGGCGATAGGAAAACCTGCCTCAATCACATTGATGCCCCATTTTTCTAATTGCAGAGCGATTTGAACCTTTTCTTTGGTGTTGAAATTAACGCCAGGGGTTTGTTCCCCATCTCTTAGTGTGGTGTCGAAAAATTGGATTTGTCTCATGTTCTTCCTCCTTATGACAAAAAATGGGTATAAAAAAAGCATCCCATCGAAGAAGAACCACTTTCTTCTCCGATGCAATGCGAATAGGGGCTTATTGAAATATTTTTCAATAAGTCCCTAGCATAATAATAAAGTTGCGATATGTGTTGTAATTGATTTTTTCATAGCAACCACCCGTTATTGTCAGAATTTTTTTGAAATTGTTTTTTATAATCTTATAGAAAACGATGTGAGATGTCAATGCTATTATGAAAAATAAATGAGAATAAATCCAGTTTTTTTGCTTTTATTGGGCGGAATAATAGGTAATCAAAGAATAGAAAACGGTATCTATGATTTTTTTGTGATGATTCAACTGCCATTGACGTGTTATAAAAATGCTTCAAAAAGGAAAAAATGTTCTTTTTAACCAAAAAAAGCGTTTTAGTTTTTCCTGCAAAAAAAAAATACCGACAAATTTGTTGATTTGACAAGTATTATAAGGAATTTTTTGGAAAAAAAGAATAAAATTAGAATTTTTGGTGTTTATTACTTGATTAATTAAAAATAAATGATTAAAATATTGTTCATATTCAGAAATGCGTAATTATTCTGAAAATTGAATCAAAAATTTTAGATCATTTGATCAAAAGGGGAAAAGGATATGAGGAACAAATTAGCTTATGGTATTGTCGCAATTTGCGGACTCGTTTTGGCGGGGTGTTATGGAGGAAGTAGTTCTTCTACAGACAGTAGTAGTTCAGCAAGCGGTAAGGCATCGGATAACGGCACATTTAATTTGGTCGTTTCACAAGAAATGCCTACAGCTGATCTATCTGTCGCAACAGATACAATCAGTTTCACTGCGTTGAACAATGTATATGAAGGAATTTATCGTCTAGACAAAGACAACAAACCTCAACCAGCCGGTGCAAGTGAAAAAGTCAAAGTAAGTGACGATGGCAAGACTTACACGGTGAAACTAAGAGAGGACGCAAAATGGTCGAATGGCGATCCTGTAACAGCAAAAGATTATGTTTATGGTTGGCAACGTACAGTGAAACCAGAGACAGCCTCAGAATATGCTTACCTTTTTGAATCAGTTGAAAATGCTGCAGATATCACTGCAGGAAAAAAATCACCTGACGAATTAGGCATCAAAGCAGTCGGTGATTATGAATTAGAAATCACATTAGCAAAAGCAACGCCTTATTTTGATTACTTATTAGCATTTCCATCATTCTTCCCACAAAACCAAAAAGTGGTCGAAGCCAATGGTAAAGATTACGCAAGCAAGAGTGATAAAGCCGTTTACAATGGCCCATTTACTTTAGAAGGCTTCGATGGTCCTGGTACAGATACAGAATGGGAATACAAGAAAAATGATAACTATTGGGATAAAGATGAAGTGAAATTGTCTTCAATCAAAGTCAATGTTGTAAAAGAGTCATCTACTGCATTGAATTTATTTAAAGATGGTGAAGCAGACGACATCATTCTTTCTGGTGAGTTAGCACAACAAAATGCGAATGAATCAACATATCAATCATTTAAAGAAGCTCGTACAAGTTACTTAGAGTTCAATCAACGTGAGGATAATTCACCATTTAAAAACGAAAACTTACGTAAAGCGATCTCATATGCGATCAACCGTAAATCACTTGTGAACCAAGTGTTAGGTGATGGTTCAGTCGTTTCAACTGGTTTAGTTCCATCAGGTATGTCTAAAAACCCTGAAACGGATGAAGATTTTGCGAAAGAAGCTGGCGATTTAGCTCCATACGATAAGAAGAAAGCCAAAGAGTATTGGGAAAAAGCTAAAAAAGAATTGAATATCGACTCACTATCATTTGAATTGATGGCTTCTGATACAGATTCATCGAAGAAAGTGATTGAATATATGCAAAGTGCGTTGGAAGAAGCGTTACCAGGAGTAACAGTGAAACCAACACCAGTACCATTCTCTGTTCGTCTAGACCGTTCAAATGCAGGTGACTTTGATGTCTTACTTGGCGGCTGGGGCGCTGACTATGCAGACCCTTCAAGCTTTACTGATTTATTCGTAACAGGCAATTCTTATAACCGTGGTCGTTGGAGTAATGAAGATTACGATACAGCGGTAGAAGATTCAGCGAATAAAGATGCAAGTGATGAAAATGCTCGTTGGAAAGACCTACAAGAAGCAAACAAAATTATCTCAGACGAATCAGGTGTGGCACCATTGTATCAATTATCTGAAGCACATTTGATCAATGAAAAAGTCAAAGGCATCGTTCACCATCCTGCCGGCGCTTCATGGGATTACAAATGGACATACGTTGAAAAATAAGTATTTTTCAACTAGTTCAATCAATTAAAAGAAAAACAATGACAAATAAAAAGAAGTTGGAACGAATCTCGTTCCAACTTCCTTTTAAATCATTGTTAGTAAAATACAAAGTATCGAAGAACCAATCAAAATGGCTGCAATGATCAACCAAAAAGAATAGCGTCCTTGTCCAACGGTAGAGAAGGACTGAAATTCTGGTTTTTTCTTTTGTCTTCTGCTAAACGCATGATGCATTGAACGTTGAAAGTGATCAAAGAAGCCTGAAGAAAAAATCCAAAACAAGATTCCAATGATCAAAAAAGGCAGTCCAATAAGAAATAAACGATTTGATAAGGCGAGTAGTGAAAACGGCTTTTGAATGATCGAAAAGATGATCGTGATCAAAAGTAATCCACCGCCGATCCCAATGGGAAATAATTTACTTTTCATACATACACTCCAATAATTAAAGGCTTTAAAAGCTTTTTAAATAAAACGATTTACCTAGAACTTTCTTCTACTGTAAACCATAACAAAAGTAGAAGTCAAAATTTAAGAACGCAACAACGAGTCGCTTGATGGATTCGTTGAAACGAATTAGGAGGCACCTCATGGGCAGTTATTTTAAATATTTTTTAAAGCGTGTCTTTTTCATGCTAGTGACATTATGGTTGATTGCAACGATCACCTTTTTCTTAATGCAATTACTACCAGGAACACCGTATACCAACCAAGAACGATTAAGTCCTGAAACGATTGCAATGTTGAATAAACAAGTTGGTCTAGATAAACCGATCATTGTTCAGTATTGGGTCTATCTAATGAACCTGGTCCAAGGAAACTTTGGAATTTCGTTCCAATTCAAAAACCAAGAAGTTGCTTCTTTATTGGCTGGCCGTATCGGACCATCATTACAATTAGGCTTGCAAGCAATTATCTTCGGAACGTTTGTCGGTATTGTCTTAGGTACGATTTCTGCAATGAAACAAAATTCATGGGCAGATACATTGGCAACATTAGTAGCGATCTTAGGTCGTTCAATTCCTAACTTCGTTTTCGCTGTGTTATTACAATATATCTTTGCAATGAAATTGCGTATTTTACCGATTGCTAAATGGGAAGGTTTTGCCTATACGATTTTACCAACTCTCGCATTAGCGATGTCGCCGTTAGCCGATTCCGCGCGTTTCATTCGAACGGAAATGGTAGAAGTCTTGCACAGTGATTACGTGGAGTTAGCACGTGCGAAAGGATTAAGCCGTTGGGAAATCGCCTTTAAACATGGCTTGCGTAATAGTTTGATTCCTTTAATGACTTTGTTAGGGCCACTAGCCGTTGCGTTGATGACGGGTTCATTAGTTGTCGAAAATATTTTTGCTATCCCTGGTATCGGGGAACAATTTGTTAAATCAATCATGACCAATGATTATCCAACAATCATGGCTGTTACGATTTTGTATTCATTCATGTTGGTCTTCGTGATTTTGGTCGTCGATTTACTTTATGGTTTTGTGGATCCTCGGATCCGTCTGTCAGAAGGGAGTAAGAGTTAATGGAAATAAAATATCCTTCAATCGTTGATATTCCCGCTGATGAATTTCAACCCTTACAAAAAAATACGGAAGCAGAACGCGAGGAGATCGCCGCACCTTCCTTGAATTTCTTACAAGATTCTTGGCGTCGTTTGAAAAAGAATAAAGCGGCAGTTATCTCAATGGTCGTTTTGGCGATTATTATCGTAATATCTATCGCAACGATCTTTGTCTCTCCACAAGATCCAACGAAACAAAACGTTGATTATATCAATTTACCCCCTCGAGTTCCGGGCTTGAATATCAATGGTTTAAACGGAAAAACAATGGTCGCTGGTGAATTAGTTGATAAATATGCGCAAGCAGATGTGCCTAGCAGCGTGAATTACTTGTTAGGAACAGATGGATTAGGCCGTGACGTATTGAGTCGCCTATTCATGGGAACACGTATTTCATTATTGATTGCTTTTATTGCCGCATTGTTTGATATCACGATCGGTGTTGCTTACGGACTAATTTCTGGTATGTTAGGCGGCAGAGTCGATAACGCAATGCAACGTTTCTTGGAAATTCTTTCTGGGATTCCCAACTTAGTAGTAATGATTTTGATGTTGGTCGTCTTTGAACCAGGGATCTTCTCGATCGTTGCTGCAATGGCTATTACGAACTGGATACCAATGGCCCGAATTGTCCGAGCCCAGACCCTCAAGCTAAAAGATCAAGAATATGTTTTAGCAGGTATGACTCTGGGTGAATCGAAATGGAAAATCTCACTGAAACACATTATTCCAAATATCTCCAGTGTTATCATCATCCAAATGATGTTTAGTATTCCGACAGCAATTTTCTTCGAAGCATTCTTGAGTTTCATTGGTTTAGGTTTGACACCGCCGGCTGCTTCACTAGGTACATTGCTGAACGACGGATACAAAACGTTCTTGTATTTGCCATACTTATTATGGATACCAGCCGTGACGATCTCATTGATCATGATCTGCTTTAACTTGTTAGCCGATGGTCTACGTGACGCATTCGATCCGAAAATGAAAGAGTGAAGAATTTATGGAAAAAATTTTAGAAGTGAAAAATTTAAATATTTCATTCGATACCTATGCCGGAAAAGTGCGAGCAATTCGTGGTGTGGACTTCGATTTGAATAAGGGTGAAACATTGGCAATCGTTGGCGAGTCAGGTAGCGGAAAATCTGTTACTACTCGAACGATCATGCGATTGTTGTCTAGTAACGCCAACATCGATGAAGGAGATATCTTATTCAAAGGTGAAAATATCGTTGATAAAACTGAAAAAGAAATGCAAAAAATTCGTGGTCGCGAAATCGCCATGATTTTTCAAGATCCGATGACGTCATTGGATCCTACTATGACGATTGGAAAACAAGTAGCAGAGTCATTGCGCAAACACAAAAAGGTTTCAAAAAAGGAAGGCATGCAAGCTGCACTGGATCTACTGAACCTGGTCGGGATTCCCGATGCTGAAAAACGACTTAAAAATTATCCCCATCAGTTTTCGGGTGGACAACGTCAGCGGATCGTCATCGCGATCGCTTTGATCTGTAATCCTGAAATCTTGATTGCAGATGAACCGACAACGGCTTTAGATGTAACGATTCAAGCTCAAATTTTAGAATTACTAAAAGAAATCCAAGAAAAAATTGAAACATCGATCATCTTCATTACCCATGACCTTGGTGTTGTGGCGAACGTAGCGGATCGGGTAGCAGTTATGTATGCGGGTAGAATTATTGAAGTCGGTACAGCAGAAGAAATTTTTTATAATCCGCAACATCCGTATACGTGGGGATTATTAGGTTCGATGCCGACATTAGATAGTGAAAATGATCGTCTTTATGCGATTCCAGGTTCACCGCCGGATCTATTAGATCCTCCAAAAGGGGATGCCTTTTATCCTCGGAATGAATTTGCTTTGAAAATTGATGCAGAGATGGAACCGCCGTTCTTTGAACTTTCAGAGACGCATAAAGCAGCGACTTGGTTGTTAGCGCCACAAGCTCCGAAAGTAACGCCTCCGGCTGAGATCCAAAGACGTTGGGATATTTTCCGCAAAAAGCAAAATCAATATTCTGCTTAAACAAAGTGAGAAAAAAACGGGGGACTATACATGGAGAAACGATTATTAGAAGTCAAACATTTAAAACAGTATTTTAATACTGGTACAAAAAATGAGGTTCGAGCAGTTAACGATGTCAGCTTTTACATCAATGAAGGCGAAACTTTTGGATTAGTTGGTGAATCAGGTAGCGGAAAATCAACGACAGGTCGTTCGATCATTCGCTTAAATCAACCAACAGCGGGGGAAATCTTATTTGACGGGGAAGATGTCACGAAGATCCACGGAAAAGCTGGATTGACCAAATTCCGTCGCGATGTTCAAATGATTTTTCAAGATCCGTATGCTTCATTGAATCCGCGGATGAAAGTAAAAGATATCATTGCTGAAGGTATTGATGTCAATAAATTAGCTAGTACGCCGAAAGAGCGGGACAAGATCGTCAATGAATTATTAGAGACGGTCGGGTTGAATCCAAGCCACGGTACGCGTTATCCTCATGAATTTTCAGGTGGACAACGCCAACGGATCGGTATCGCACGTGCCCTAGCTGTTCGTCCACGCTTTATTATTTGTGATGAGCCGATCTCAGCCTTGGATGTATCGATCCAAGCACAGGTCGTGAATTTGCTTCAAGATTTGCAAAAAGAACAAAACTTGACGTATCTGTTTATCGCTCATGATTTGTCGATGGTAAAACATATCAGTGATCGAATCGGTGTTATGAACAATGGGCACTTATTAGAAGTTGGCGATAGTGAAGAAATTTATCATTTTGGTGTCCATCCTTATACGGAGAGTTTGTTGTCGGCGATCCCGATGCCCGATCCAGACCATGAACGTCAACGCCGCCGGATCAAATATCAAACAGAACCACATGATGGCAAGACTCGAACATTGCGAGAGATTGGTCCTGGACACTATATTTATTCTTCAGAAGATGAAGTGGCCTACTATAAGAAAAAATTAGAACACTTAAAAAGTGCAAAATTATTGGTTAAAAGTTAAATTTGAGAGAAAAGCTATGACGCCTGAGTCATAGCTTTTTTTATTTTAAATAACTTAAAATGTTTATTTAAACAAATAAATATTTGCTATTTCTTTTGTTTATAAACAATTAAAAAAATAACAATGACCAAAAAAAATTTTATTTTCCAATTTCACTTTAAAAGATAATCAAATTTGAGTATACTTGGACTAATTTAATGAGATCACTTTAGGGTTGGAGATTGTTTTCATTAAATAAAATTATTTAGGAGTGAGTAAATGGAAAAGCATCTGAAGAAAGCAAAGACATGGAATATGATTTTGATTATTTTAGGAATACTTTCAACGATTACTGGGATTATTGGCTTACCCAAATCATTGAATCCAAAACTTAGTGACTACAAAATGTTAGGCGACTATGGTCAAGAAATGTTTGATTATCTGAATAGTCCATTCACAAAAATTTTCTCGATCGTTTCACTGATCGTCACGATTGGCTTACTGGTCTTTTATTTTAAAGCCAATAAAAAATTAGCAGATGAATCGATTCCAACAAAGGTTCCTTATTATGTCTATATCATCTGGAGTTTGGTCGGGCTATTGATCAATCAATTGATGCAACCGACGATGCAAGTTGAAGGTGCGAATGTTTCATTGATCATGATGATCGTTACGTTGATTTTTCAATTGATTTTCTTGATTCCAGCAGTAATCGTAATCGTTCATTTATTCAAAGCAGAACCAGTAGAGGTAGCCTAAATGAAAAAAATGACGAGAAAACAAAAAATTCGTTGGAGTATCATTGGCGGAATCATTGCATTGGTGTTAGTGATCGGAATTATTGTCTTCCAACAAATGAAGCCAAGTAAGACGAGCGAAAATAAATTTCAAACGGTTACGTTAAAGAAAACGGATCCGCTGACATTCAACGGAATCGTCCAAGCGACACATACGCAGGATTATTATTTAGATCAAACGTTGGGGAAAATTTCAACAATCAATGTGGAGGATGGTCAAGAAGTAGCTGAAGGAACAACTTTGTTGAGCTATACCAATCCAGAATATGAAACTCAAGCTGAGGAACAAAGTAGTAATTTAGATAAATTGAATCTCGCGGTGACGAACGCACAAGAGATGCTGGCGATTGCTCAAGATAAACAGGCAAAAGTTCAGCAACAATTGAATACGGCTATCAATAATTATAATAATACGAATGAAAACACGGAGGAAGGCGCAGCTAAAAAAGAGCAGTACAAACAAGAAAAAGATCAGTATGAAACAGCATTAGATAGTGCAAAAGATGCGGTCGTTCAAGCGCGACAAGGATTAGAAAGTGCGAATGTAGAATTAAATTCGGCCAATCAAAGTGTCGATACCGTCCGAAATAAAGTAAGTTCCGTCGTAACTAGTACGACAAAAGGAATTGCTTATGTCGATCAAAAAGGCAAAAATGATGCGACCGTTCCAGTTGTAAAAGTAGTCAGCAATGAAGTCACTGTTGAAGCAACCGCTTCTGAATATGATTATCCTCAAGTAAAACAAGATGCTTCGGTAACGATCAAACCAGTGACGACGAATCAAGAAATTGCAGGAACGATCACGCATGTTAACCAACTACCTGATCAAGCTAGTCAGACCAATGGAAATGCAACAACAACGGCTGCTTCTTCGATTTCAAATTATAGTTTTAGTGTTAAACCAACGGAAACGTTGCATTATGGTTACAATGTCCAAGTAGTTCTGCCACTCGATGAGCTTCGTATTCCTAAAAAAGCGATTCGAACTACTGGCGATACAGAATATGTTTTTGTTTATCGTAAAGGCAAAGTCCATGAAGCGACGATCAAAACTGAAAATCAAGGAAGTTACGTGATTTTAAAAGAAGGTCTTAAAGAAGGAGACAAGATAATCTCAAATCCTGATAAGACGTTACATGATGGTCAGGAATTGGCGGTGGATTAAATGATCGAATTAAAACAGATCAATAAATATTATCGGAATGATGAGGAAGTCTTGCATGTATTGAAAGACATCAATCTTTACGCCGATGCTGGTGAGATGATTGCGATCATGGGCCCTTCAGGTAGTGGAAAATCGACATTGATCAATACTTTAGGTTTTATCGATACGAAATTTGAAGGTGAGTATCTCTTTGAAGGAGAAAATCTTATTACGACAACAGATGATCGGTTATCAAAAATTCGAAATCAAACAGTTGGATTTGTTTTTCAAAACTTCAGTTTGATCGAAAATTATACCGTTTACGAAAATGTTGAGCTGCCTTTGCTATATAATGGCTACAGTTTCCATCAAACCAAAGAAAAAGTTATGGCAGTGTTAGCCAAAGTTGGTTTAGCAGACAAAGCAGAAAAACATCCTCGTCAACTTTCTGGCGGGCAGCAACAACGTGTCGCGATTGCCCGAGCATTGATCAACCAACCAAAGTTTATCATTGCAGATGAACCAACAGGGGCACTGGATACACACACCTCCAACGACATCATGGAATTGTTCAAGGAATTGAATCGTCAAGATCAAGTCACGATCTTTTTAGTGACCCATGATCCAGAAGTCGTTCCTTACTGTACGCGACTTGTTCAAATCAGAGACGGCGCAATTATTGAAGATCGGGCGGTGATTGAAGCATGAAATTTTATGTGAATTGGCGTTCTTCGTTAGGATCGATTTTCAAGAATAAAAAAAGAAGTGCCTTAACAATGTTTGGAATTATCATTGGCATCGCGGCTGTGATTGCGATTTTATCGATCGGTCGTGGATTTGAACGCGATACGATCAAAAGTCTTACTTCAGAGGAATCAGATAAGCTAGAAGTTAATATCGATTTTGTTCCTAATAATAATAATTTGTATGAATCAAATCTTGATCTGATCCAAAGGTCTGATTTTAGTTTGTTGAAAACAATTGACGGAGTAGAAGAAGTCTCATATCCTAAAACGGATTTGACTTACATCTATAAAGACATCCCTGTAAAAGAAAAAACTAAAAGCACTCGTATTGGGGTAGTTACCAAAAAAGGTAAAGCAGTTAGTCACGGTCGGGCGCTAACGGCTTTTGACAATCAAACACAAAATAAAGTTGTGACATTGGATGCCTCGTTAGCGAAAGAACTTTTTGGGACAGCAAGTGAAGCCGTGGGACGTGGTTTCGAAATGGATCAAGAAGTCTTTACGATCGTAGGTGTTTTTCCGGCTGGCGCGGAGGAATCCATGTTTTCAGTCGGCGCTACAAAAGTCCAAATCCCACGAAAGACTTATACGCACTTTTTCGGCAATGAAAAAAATACTGGATCTGTGGTATTGACTTTGGCCAACGGCAGCAAAATAAATAAAATTGCTGAAAAAGCTATCAATAAATTGAAAGCAAATGGGGCGATGCGTCAACAGGGAGAATACCAAGTCTCTAATATGGCGATGATGACAGATGGCATCAGTAATGTCTTGAGTAGTATTACACTCTTTATTAGTGCTGTAGCAGGAATCTCTTTATTTATTGCAGGAGTTGGTGTAATGAATATGATGTATATCTCTGTTTCAGAACGTACGAAAGAGATCGGGATTCGACGAGCTTTAGGAGCAACGCGAGGAGCGATTCGTCTCCAGTTTTTATTAGAGGGGATGACGCTGACCTTAGTAGGCGGAATCATTGGTTATCTATTAGGAATGCTAGTCGCTTATGCTATTGGCAGTGTGATGGATATCCATGTTTCGGTAGATTTATTTACCGTTTGTTTAGCGGTTGGTGTCTCCAGCGGAATTGGTTTACTCTTTTCTGTTATGCCAGCATCCGAAGCAGCAAAAAAAGATTTGATCGATATTTTAAGATAAAAAAAGTTGGAACAAAAGTAAAAATACTTTTGTTTCAACTTTTTTGCTTTTCAGATAAATAAAAAATGCCACCGCACACATTCTTTTCGAAACGTCCGAAGACGCCAAGATTGTGCCGGTGACGTGGGTTTGGCACCCAATGGGCTGTGAGGGGTTCGAACCCACGACCCGCTGATTAAGAGTCAGCTGCTCTACCAACTGAGCTAACAGCCCAAACAAATTACTTACATATGTTAGCACTGAGAAAATAAAAATGCAAGAATAAATAAAGATTTAATTAAAGAAAATATTTTATTTATCTAGTTTCGAAAACTATATTGTAGAATCATGGTAATTTTGCTAAAATAAGAATTCAAAGATGCCGGTTTCATTTGTCACTTTATCGTAGTCTAACTATTTTTAGCGATAAAATCAATTGACTGGCGTTTCAATAAAATGATTGAAAAATAAAAAATATCTTTGAACCAATAGATAAACGAAATTTTCAGTATCACAAGAGGAGCTATTAGATTTGGAAGAGAATGCACTCAAAGAATGGGCCGAAACGATCCAAAGTGTTCGTCTGCCTCGTTGGGAAGAATTACCAGAATTAGAATTGTATATGGATCAAGTCATTACACTAGTCGATCGTTACTTGTCTCCATTGATTCAAAATGAAAAGCAAACTGTCTTATCGAGTGCGATGGTGAATAATTACGTTAAACACAAATTGGTACCACCACCAGTGAAGAAGCGTTACAATCGCAATCACTTGGCTTACTTGATCGCGATCACTTCGTTGAAACAAGTATTTGCGATTCCAGATATCAACGAGTTGATCCGGATGCAGTTATCGGTCAATGAACCGCAAGAAGCCTATAACAATTTTTGTATCGTACAAGAAGCGGCATTGAGCGATAGCGCAAAAATGATCGCAGGTGAAACGATCACTACGACGCGGACCAATAAGGACGTGCATTATTTAGCAATGGAAAGTGCGGTCGCTTCGCTGACGCAAAAAATGTTAGCGGAAAAGATCATTCAATTGGAAAAAGAGAAAGAAGGCGAAAGTAATGACTGAGAAAATTGCAGTTTTAGTTGATTCAGGGACCGATGTCCCACAAGAAGTGATTGATAATGGACCATTTTTTATGGTTCCGCTTAGAATCATCTTTAGTGATAAAGAATACCGAGATGGGATCGATATCAGTTCTGATACGATTTTCCCCTTGATAAAAAAAGAATTACCTAAAACATCATTACCAGATGGAGAATTGATCCATCAAGTTTTTGATCAAATCAAAGCTCAAGGTTATACCCAGGTGATCATGGTGACGATCTCAAGCGGATTAAGCGGAACGTATAATGCTTTACGTGTATTAGGTGAGCATTATGCAGGCCTGACTTTCCATTCGATCGATACCAAAAATGTCGGGATCGGCGCAGGCATTCTAGCAATTTATGCAGGCGATTTGATCAAACAAGGAAAAAATTTCAACGATGTGATCGCTGAAGTTGAAAGTAAAATTCCCCATACTAAAATCTTCTTTAATGTTGATACCCTTGAATATTTACAAAAAGGTGGTCGAATTGGATTAGTGGCGTCATTATTAGGTAGCGCCCTAAAATTAAAGCCGATTATTTCATGTAATCCAGAAGGTATTTAT
This sequence comes from Enterococcus hailinensis, assembly GCF_045862035.1. Taxonomy (NCBI): domain Bacteria; kingdom Bacillati; phylum Bacillota; class Bacilli; order Lactobacillales; family Enterococcaceae; genus Enterococcus; species Enterococcus hailinensis. The sequence goes on from NZ_BAAFRV010000001.1 coordinate 231,127, forward strand.
TATACTGTTGCTAAAGTACGAGGCTTGAACAAAAGTATCGATAAAACGATCCAATTGGTGAAAGACCAAATCGGTACACATAAGCGTTTTAATCTAGCAATCACACAAGCAGATGCGTTAGAAACCGCAGAAAAGATGCGTGCGCGTTTACACGAATTATTTCCTACTGCTGAGAATATTTATTTTGGTAAAGTCTCACCAGCACTAGCCGTCCATACGGGTCCAGGTTCGCTAGGTGTGGTGTGTCAAGTACTTGATTAATAATGAGAGACGAGCTGTTGCTCGTCTTTTTTATTTCCTATATAAGATGGTACTTTTCTTGGCTGACCGGATAATCGTCAATTTTTTTGCTTTTTTTCTTAAGTAATTATTGTAAAAGAACGGTAGTATTATTGAAAAGATGAAACACTATTGAAATTATTGTATAATGGTAAGGCGTGCATACAATCTTAAAAAAGGTATGAGGTGACTCTTAGTGAAAAAAATTCTAGTTGTTGATGATGAAAAACCGATTTCCGATATTGTTAAGTTCAATCTGACGAAAGAAGGCTATGAAGTCTTTACCGCTTATGATGGTGAGGAAGCTTTAGAGAAAGTAGAAGAAGTAAATCCAGATTTGATTATTTTGGATTTGATGTTACCAAAAAAAGATGGTTTAGAAGTAGCTCGTGAAGTACGCAAAACACATGAGATGCCGATCATTATGGTGACGGCAAAAGATTCTGAAATCGATAAAGTTTTAGGGTTAGAATTAGGTGCCGATGATTATGTAACGAAACCTTTTTCTAATCGTGAATTAGTCGCACGAGTAAAAGCTAATTTACGTCGTGGCGGACAAGCTCCAAAAGAAGAAGAAACAACGACCCAAACGGATCTGACAATCGGTGATTTAACGATTCATCCAGATGCGTATATGGTCACAAAACATGGCGGTACGATCGAATTGACGCATCGTGAATTTGAATTATTGCATTATTTAGCCAAACACATTGGCCAAGTCATGACACGTGAACATTTATTGCAAACGGTTTGGGGCTATGATTATTTTGGGGATGTTCGGACAGTTGATGTGACCGTTCGTCGTTTACGCGAAAAAATTGAAGACAACCCAAGTCATCCGACTTATTTAGTAACCAGACGTGGCGTAGGCTATTACCTACGCAATCCTGAACAGGATTAAAGGAAGAGAACATGGAAAAGAAAGTCCGTTTTTATCGATCAGTAAATTTTAAAGTCGCATTCTCATTTATTTTAATTTTACTGATTTCAATCGAACTTATCGGTGCGTACTTTATTCGTGGCCTTGAAAAATCAACGATCAATAGTTTTACAAAAGATATGAATCAACGGGTCGCTTTATTAAGCACGACGATTGCTTCGACGATGGCTGAAAATAGCGAAAATGAAGCCGATCAGTTGCAACGGATCTTAGAAAATAATACGGCATCGGACATCAAAGAAATGTGGGTCGTAGATGATAAGGGAATTGTTTTGGCGACTAATGATGTCGGTCAAAAGGATTCGATCGTCGGAAAGAAAAATGATTCCAGCGAGATCGATGATTTTTCATTGAAACAATATGTGACACTCGATGACAATAATCAACGGGTATATATTAATGTTCAACCTATTCAGTCCCCGACCGGCGATTCGGCTGTGATCGGGGCTCTTTATGTTAAGAGTGATATTGAGCAAAAATATACCGAAATAAGCAATACCGCTTTGATCTTCTTTACGGCCTCCGTTATTGCCGGGCTGATATCGATCATCGTGGCTTTATTGGTCGCTCGTTCGATCACTAAACCAATCAAAGAAATGCAAAAACAAGCTATGCGGATCGCCCAAGGGGATTATTCAGAAAAAGTTGAAATCCATGGGCACGATGAATTAAGTCAGCTAGCCGAGACCTTCAATAAATTATCTGACCGAGTAGAAGATGCACAAGACACGATGGAAGCAGAACGAAATCGATTAGACAGCGTTCTGACCCATATGACCGATGGCGTTATTGCCACCGATCGACGCGGAAAAGTCATCACGATCAACGAGATGGCGTTATCATTATTAGATATGGATAATGAAGAAGCAATCGGACAATCGATCTTGACGTTATTAGATTTAGAAGAAGAATATACTTTACGTAAATTATTAGAAGCACCGGGAGAAATTTTGATCGACCGTTCAAAAGAAGAAGAACAGATCACTTTACGTTCAGACTTTGCGATGATTCGTCGTGAATCTGGTTTTATCAGTGGGTTGGTCGTCGTGTTACATGATGTAACTGAACAAGAAAAAACCGATGAAGAACGCCGTCAATTTGTATCGAATGTCTCTCATGAATTGCGGACACCATTGACTAGTGTGCGTAGCTATCTAGAAGCGTTAGAAGAAGGTGCTTGGCAAGATGAGAATATCGCACCGAATTTTATTCAAGTAACTTTAGGCGAAACCGATCGAATGATCCGTATGATCAATGATCTATTGAATCTTTCGCGGATGGACTCCGGTGCACAGCAAATGGATCTTGAATTGGTCAATTTCAACGAATTGGTCGATTATATTTTAGATCGCTTCGATATGATGGTAACGGGGCAAGAAAAAAATTATCGGATCGTACGTGAATTTACTGAACGTGATCTGTGGGTAGAGATCGATACTGATAAAATCATGCAAGTGCTCGATAATATCATGAACAATGCGATCAAGTATTCACCAGATGGCGGAAAAATTACGGCTCAGTTGATGGAGACTCATAACAATGTCGTTTTAGGTATCTCGGATGAAGGTCTAGGAATTCCTAAAAAAGATCTGGATAAAGTCTTTGAACGTTTCTATCGAGTAGATAAGGCTCGGGCACGTCAACAAGGCGGTACCGGTCTGGGACTAGCCATTTCAAAAGAAGTTATGAAAGCTCACAATGGTCAAATTTGGGTGGAAAGTGTTGAAGGCAAGGGATCGACATTTTATATTTCTTTACCTTACGAGCCGTATGAGGAGGATATTTGGGAATGAGATTATCAGAAAAAATTATCCGAATCGCGCTTTTAGCTTTGATTTTGTTAAGTTTGGTATTGACGTATGCCATTTGGCTCAGCCCAACGGTTAAGACAACTGAAGTCAATACAACGAAACAAACCGTGAAAAATGCTCAAAATTATGCCAAAGCAACGGATGCCTTTTTGCCTTTACGAGGCATTTGGGATATCCATAGTGGAAAATATCAAACTAGCAGTGAAAATTTATTGGCTACTACCCAAGCTCGTTTGACCGAAAGCACCTATGGTCAATTGCAGCAAGTGGCTAGCGGTGAAACAGAAATCCAGAACTATTACAGCTTATCTGATGGGGTCGAGTTGAATTATGAAGGTGATTTTTCACTAGCAGAATACGTAAAAGTATTCGATATGCCAATTAGTTTGAAGGCACTGAAAAATTCAGATACGATCACATTTTCTAAAATCCAAGTCGATTTTGCTAGAAAAAAGATTCGCTTTTTGAACTACAAAGAAAACATCGTCTATGAAGCAACGGCTTCTGTAGATGTCTCAAATATCAAAGAGATTTATGAGAAGAATCAAGGACGCTACTTGAGTATGTCGAGTGACAATCCAACGTTTCCTCGATTGTTAGAAACGCAAGAACGGGTTCGGTTGAAAAAATATAGTTATATTTTAACGACGCAATCGTATTCTCTATTTAGAAATGCCTTTTTCCAAAATCCTGACCAAGCAAAAGGCGAAGAGGAGGCCAGCGGGACACGTTCATTTATCAGCGGACACGAAGAACTAATGATGGATGAGCAAAAACGTTTGGTTACCTTCAACGGTGAATTACCGGAAAGTTTGAAGAATGACAGTATTTATAGTCAAACGTTTCATTATATTAGTCGTTTAGGTACCGCCGTTGGAAATCTGCGTTATTTTGATCAGAAAGATAAAATGATCAATTACCGTATTTTTGTTGAAGGCTATCCGATATTCAGTACGTCTTCAAAAGGCAAGATGAGTATTTCGGTAGAGCCGCAACCTAATAATGCAGATGCCAAAGTCAGTATCCAGATCAGTATGGATACTGTCCAAGTGCCGATTCCTTCTGATGAAGAAGTCGAATTACCGAGCACTTTAGAAGTGGAAAATAATTTAGCAGCTGCGGGGATTGATTTGACTCGTATCAAAAGTTTTATCATTGGTTATACTTGGCAGGATGTCGATGGCGTCAACAAACTGGTTTCACTGATGCCAGAATGGTTTGTCAAATACGATGATAACTGGTATTCAGCTGATCAGCTGATGCAAGGAAATCTAGAGACGGGGGCAAACTAATTGGACTTTAGAAAAATTGAACAGATCTTTTTTCTCGTATTTATTGGATTGAATATTTTTCTTTTTAGTATCTATTGGAGCAATCAGCATGAACAGCGGCTGGTCACGACCTCGAATCAACGAGAAGATATCTTGCGGCGTTTAGAAAATGATAACATCAAGGTCGAAGGCAATATTTCAGATGAGCATCGTGAGGGCTATTATTTAAGTGCAGAACAAGACAATTTTGTTTCTTTGCTTAGCGAGTCTTCTGGACAAGCGGTCGCACGTACATCGAATGCGTTAGACAAAGTGTTGACGAGTTATCCTAGTGCTGGAACCAAGTTTGATTTAAAGAAATCAGCAAGCAGCTTCAAACGTTTGATGGCCGATAATGAGTTTATTTTAAAAGGTGATGAATACATGTATCTTTCATATCTTTCTAAAAAAGATGAAGATCTTGGAAAAATCATTGGCGCACAATCGTATGAAGGGATTCCTTTTATCGATGAAACGTCTCGTGTGACGATGGATATCGAAAAAGAGGATGGCGCTGAGCAAGTCATGAAATACACTCAGACACATCTCAAAGAAATCGAACCTTTACGAGAAAAGATGAGCCTATATTCAGAAAAAGAAATTTTGAACACATTGTATATCAATAATAATATTCCAGCCAAATCAACGATCACAAATGTTTATCTAGGGTACTTCCGGACGTTGGAAGTGCAAGAAAAAAATGTCTACGTACCGGTCTGGTTCGTCAATATCAGAACATCAGATAAAACGACACAAATTGAAAAAGTCAATGCATTGAACAACCAAGTGATTACGAACAATTTGGTTCCAAAGGTGGAAAATCCATAAAAAGGGTTGTATACTGGGAACAGTTTTGAAAGAGAGGACCAATTGCTCATGTTAGAAATGGATCACGCCTTCAAAGTCAGCATCTTAGCGAGCGGAAGTTCAGGGAATTCTTTGTACTTAGAAACGCCGCAAAAAAGAATTTTAGTCGATGCTGGATTGAGTGGAAAAAAAATTACTTCATTATTGGCAGAGGTCGATCGAAAACCTGAAGATCTTGATGCGATTTTAGTCACGCATGAACACCGCGATCATATCCATGGTGTAGGTGTTCTAGCAAGAAAATATAAATTACCAGTCTACGCCAACGAAAAAACGTGGGAAGCGATGGCTCCGTTGATCGGAAAAGTCGATCTGGAACAAAAACAAATTTTTGATATGGGAAAAGTCTTGACGTTTGGGGACTTAGATATCGAAAGTTTCGGCGTGTCGCATGATGCTGCGGCACCGCAGTTTTATCGTTTTTATAAAGACGGCCATTCATTTGTGATGCTGACGGATACGGGCTATGCGAGCGAACATGTGAGAGGAACGATCCGCGATGCAGATGCCTATCTAGTTGAAAGCAATCATGATTTAGAGATGCTGCGAATGGGTGCGTATCCGTGGAGTTTAAAACAACGGATCTTGGGCGATCGCGGCCATTTATCTAATGACGATGGTGCATTAGTAATGACAGATATCCTAGGTGATCGAACAAAACGGATCTATCTAGGCCATTTGAGCCGAGAAAACAATATGAAAGAATTGGCACATATGACGATGGAAGAAACATTGACACGTTATGATCTAGGTGTCAATCATCAGTTCCAGATTTTTGATACAGATCCCGACAGTGCGACGGATTTATTCGCAATCTAAAAAAACAGCGAGCCTATTTTTAGGTTCGCTGTTTTTTGTGATTAACTATAAACGCTGAATTGTTGTTTTAGATGACGCGGTTCGATGGCTTCGTCGATTACTGCAATCGCATAGTCAGCCATACTGATCTCGCTTTTACCAGCTTCATTTTTCTTTAAGTGATCATCGCTAGTAAAGTAATGGCCGGTCCGTTCGCCAGCAGGAATGAAATTTGCTGCTGGACTTAAATACGTCCAATTGACTTGTTCCTCTATTTTTAAGTTCAAAAAGGCTTGATACATATTATAGGCAGTTGGATAATAATCCGCTTTTGGATCAGAAACATCGATCATTCGTTCATTATCATTGATAAATAAAGAAGAAGTACCGCCGACTACGATCAATCGAGTAGTACTATTACGTAAAATATCGGCTAAATGTTTAAGCGATGTCTGGTGCATTTCTTCTTGTCCGATCGGTGGTCGAAAGGCATCGACAATGACATCAAAAAATGCGACATCTTTTGGTGTAAGTTCGAATAAATCTTTAACTAAGATGGGGACTTTTACTTGGAGCTTTTCTGGATGCCGGACAATGGCGGTGACGGATAGGTCACGAGCTAATGCTTCTTTTAAAATCAATGAGCCAGCATTTCCGGTTGCACCGATAATTCCTATTTTCATAAACTAAAACCTCCCTAGACATTATGATACTTTCAGTCTAGGGAGGTTTTACGTAAAAGGCAAAAGATTAGGTTTGTGATTATTTTGATTGTAAAGCTAGTTGTGTGATCACCACTAATAAATTCATAACAACATGGGTGATCATCGATGTCCAGATGCGACCACTATAACGATACATTCCGCAGAACAAGAAACCTAGACCTGCATATAAAAGATAATGGCCATCATTGTGAGCAAAAGCAAATAGTAAAGAACTGATCAGTGCAGGAATGAAAAAGCCGAATTTTATTTCTAGCGCTCCAAAAATCGCGCGACGGAAAACAAATTCTTCCATAATTGGACCAGCAATCGTAGTGGCCAAAATAAAGACCATGTTGTTCATGATCAATTGAACGATATTCTCAGTATTTTGAGAAGCTGCCGTTTGGCCTAAAAGGTGTTGTTCGATTTGTAGGATCGCTACTTGTAACAAAAGTGAGACTGGGATACCGATCAATCCGATCAGTCCAGCTAAGATCCATGGTTTTTGTTTGTTTTCAATTTTGAAAGGCTGTGACTTGTAACGATAAACTATCATTAATACAGCCCCTAAAAAATAAGCCAAGGTAGTCAGCTGAATAATTTGAGATTGACCGGCATTAAAAAAGCGCTGAAAAAGCAATGGCGAAAATAAGACAAATCCGTAAGTAGCAATGGTAATAAAACTATATTTTTTTGCGTCCATCTTTCTTCCTTTCTAAACCGTGTTGTTTTCAAGTATACCATAAGTTGGATAAAAGCTTTGCAGCAGAAAAATCGAAAAAGATAAACCAAGGACTTGCAAAAAGAAGTAAAAATGAGTATGATAATAATTGTGAGTTAGCACTTAGAAGTAAAGAGTGCTAACGTTTGAAAATCATTACTAGTTGGAGGGATTTATCGTGTTAAAACCATTAGGTGATCGTGTCATTCTTGAAGTTGCTCAAGAAGAAGAAAAAACAGTTGGAGGCCTAGTATTGGCATCTGCTGCCAAAGAAAAACCACAAACAGCAAAAGTTGTGGCTGTGGGTGAAGGCAATGTACTGGAAAACGGTGAAAAAAGTCCAATGCCGGTAGCAGTAGGCGATATGGTAATGTTTGAAAAATATTCTGGTACTGAAGTGAAATATGAAGGCAACGAATACTTGATCATCGCTGCAAAAGATATCATGGCAATCGTTGAATAAAAAATTAATGAGGTGAAGAAATCATGGCAAAAGATATTAAATTTTCTGAAGATGCACGTGCAGCAATGCTACGCGGTGTAGACAAATTAGCAGACACAGTAAAAGTAACATTAGGACCTAAAGGACGTAATGTTGTTTTAGAAAAATCTTATGGTTCACCATTGATTACAAATGACGGTGTAACTATCGCAAAAGATATTGAATTAGAAGATCATTTTGAAAATATGGGTGCAAAACTTGTTTCTGAAGTTGCTTCAAAAACAAATGATATCGCGGGTGACGGTACGACGACAGCGACTGTTTTAACTCAAGCTATCGTTCGCGAAGGTTTGAAAAACGTCACTGCCGGTGCAAACCCAATGGGCATTCGTCGTGGGATCGAATTGGCAACAAAAGCTGCTGTAGAAGAATTACACAGTATCTCTAAAGTAGTTGATTCAAAAGATGCTATCGCACAAGTAGCTGCTGTATCTTCTGGCAGCGAAGAAGTTGGTAAATTGATCGCTGAAGCAATGGAAAAAGTCGGTAACGACGGTGTTATCACGATCGAAGAATCAAAAGGGATCGATACAGAATTAGATGTAGTTGAAGGAATGCAATTTGATCGTGGTTACTTGTCTCAATACATGGTAACAGACAACGATAAAATGGAAGCCGCTCTAGAAAATCCATATATCTTAATCACTGACAAAAAAATCTCTAACATCCAAGATATCTTGCCGTTGTTAGAACAAGTCTTACAACAATCTCGTTCATTATTGATCATTGCTGATGATGTAGACGGTGAAGCTCTACCAACATTAGTCTTGAATAAAATTCGTGGAACGTTCAATGTTGTAGCTGTTAAAGCTCCAGGATTTGGTGACCGTCGTAAAGCAATGCTTGAAGATATCGCTGTTTTAACTGGTGCAACTGTGATCACTGAAGATCTAGGTTTAGAATTAAAAGATGCAACGATCGAAAACTTAGGTACTGCTGGTAAAGTAGTCGTTGATAAAGACAATACAACAATCGTTGAAGGTGCTGGCGACAAAGCGGCCTTAGCTGACCGGGTAGAAATGATCAAACGTCAAATCGGCGAAACAACTTCTGATTTTGACCGTGAAAAATTACAAGAACGTTTAGCAAAACTTGCTGGCGGAGTGGCGGTCGTTAAAGTCGGTGCAGCAACTGAAACAGAATTAAAAGAATTGAAATTACGAATCGAAGACGCATTGAATTCAACGCGTGCAGCAGTTGAAGAAGGAATCGTATCTGGTGGGGGAACTGCTTTAGTCAACGTCATCAAGAAAGTTTCTGAATTAGCAGCTGAAGGCGATGTTGCGACTGGGATCAAGATCGTGGTTCGTGCGTTAGAAGAACCTGTTCGTCAAATCGCAGAAAATGCTGGCTTTGAAGGATCAGTTGTGATTGATAAATTAAAAAATGCTGAACACGGAACTGGTTTCAATGCCGCTTCTGGTGAATATGTGAATATGATCGATGCCGGAATCGTCGACCCAACTAAAGTAACTCGTTCAGCTTTGCAAAATGCAGCATCTGTTTCTGCATTATTATTAACGACTGAAGCTGTTGTTGCGGACAAACCTGTCGAAGGTGGCGCAGCTGCTCCAGCAATGGATCCATCAATGATGGGCGGTATGATGTAAAAACAATTTAAAAATCATCGGAAAAACTTTCCGATGATTTTTTTTCACTAAAAAAGGCATTTAAAGCATTTTAATAGTCATTTTTTTCAAAAAAATTTCGATTATGAAGAAAAATCACAGCATAATTATGGTAAAATAATTAGTGAGAGTTAGTTATTTTTTAACTAAACAATTGTGAGCGTAGAGGAGCTGATTGGATGAAATTAATCGAAACACCATTAAATAGCAACCTAAATATCGAAACACTTTACCCAAATTTGACGAAGTATGCCTTTGATAATCGTCAAGCAGTAAAATATTTTAAATTGTATGCGTATGATCGGACGAAGATCATCTATGCAGATCGTTTTGATACGATCGAATTATTGCTACTAAATCGTCAACGTAAAATCAACCATAAAGAAGTCGATACGATCATCCATCGTTTATTGAAAGTGGATCGTAAAGATGTATCGATCAATGTAGGATATAAAAAACAAATCGATGAAGCAGGAATCAGACCCAAAAATTCCTATAAAGATATCATTTCTATCAAGTACACTGTGCCTAAAGATTGATTCATAGAGGTCGAGACAAAAGTGGAAAAAACTTTTGTCTTGCTCTCTTTTTTTTGTTTCAAATTTAAAATGAAATTTATTCATAGCTAAGGGAGCTAATACTACTCGTGCTAAGCTCTTATGATATAATAAGACAAATTAGTTTAATTCACTAAAAACAAATGAGGAGCATGGACTATGAAAAAGTTGTACGAAGATGACAGTTTGACCCTTCATACGGACCTGTATCAGATCAATATGATGAAAACTTATTGGGAGACGGGTCGAGCAGATCTTCATGCGGTATTTGAATGCTATTTTCGTAATATGCCATTCGACAATGGATATGTAATTTTTGCCGGATTGGAACGGCTTGTAAAATATTTAGAAAATCTGACTTTCAGTGAGAGCGATCTTGCTTATTTATCAGAGGTCGAACATTATCCAGCTGATTTTATCGACTATTTACGCGAGTTTAAATTTTCTTGTACTGTCCGTTCAGTGATCGAAGGAGAGCTGGTATTCAGCAATGAGCCTTTGATCCAAGTGGAAGGACCGCTATTACATTGTCAATTAGTCGAAACAGCACTTTTGAATATCGTTAATTTCCAAACTTTGATTGCTACAAAAGCAGCACGGATCAAATCAGTGATCGGCGAGGATCCATTATTAGAATTTGGGACACGTCGAGCGCAAGAAATGGATGCGGCACTATGGGGTACGCGAGCAGCTTATATTGGCGGTGCGGATGCAACGAGTAATGTTCGTGCAGGGAAAATTTTTGGAATTCCTGACAGCGGAACACATGCGCATTCCTTGATCCAATCATACGGAAATGACTACGACGGGTTTAAAGCTTATGCTCAAACACATCGCGATTGTGTCTTTTTAGTTGATACTTACGATACGATCAGATCGGGTGTGCCGAATGCTATCAAAGTCGCGCGGGAAATGAGTGATAAAATCAATTTCTTAGGCGTCCGAATCGATAGCGGAGATATGGCTTATATTTCCAAACGAGTACGTCAACAATTAGACGAAGCAGGTTTTCCAGATGCAAAAATCTATGCTTCCAACGATTTAGATGAGAGCACGATTTTAAACTTGAAGATGCAGCATGCAAAAATCGATGTTTGGGGTGTCGGAACAAAATTGATCACGGCTTATGACCAACCAGCGTTAGGAGCAGTCTTCAAATTGGTTTCAATTGAAAATGAGAACGGTGAAATGATCGATACGATTAAACTTTCAAGTAATGCTGAAAAAGTGACGACACCGGGTAAAAAACAAGTATGGCGTATCACACGTAAATCAGATGGGAAATCTGAAGGAGATTACGTGACTTTGTGGAATGAAGATCCTCGAAAAGAAGATGAGATCTTCATGTTCCATCCAGTCTATCCATATATCAATAAGACGGTGAAAAATTTTGAAGCCCGTCCGATTCTGCAAGAGATTTTTGTTGATGGAAAATTGATTTATGAACTTCCTGATTTGGAAGAAGTCAAACAAACAGCCAAAAATAGTTTGGACTCTTTATGGGAAGAATACAAACGGGATTTGAACCCGCAAAAATATCCAGTAGATTTGTCTACGGAATGTTGGAACCACAAAAATAGAATTATGGAAAAAGTACGTAATTCAGTGGTAAAAATAGACCAAGAAGATTAGGGAGTGGATGTCTGATGACATTGCAAGCAGAAATTATCAAAGAATTAGGAACAAAACCAGAAATCGATCCAAAAGCAGAAATCCGCAAAAGTGTCGACTTTCTTAAAGACTATCTAAAAAAATATCCGTTTTTAAAAACCTTGGTCTTAGGGATCAGCGGCGGGCAAGATTCTTCATTAGCAGGGCGTTTAGCTCAGTTAGCAATGACTGAGATGCGTGATGAAACTGGTGATGACAGCTATCGTTTTATTGCTGTTCGCTTGCCTTACGGTACGCAAGCAGATGAAGCAGATGCCAAACGAGCATTGGATTTTATTCAACCAGACGTTAGTTTGAGTGTCAATATCAAACCAGCGGTTGATGCACAAGTAGCAGCGTTGGAAGAAGCCGGCGTGACGATCACTGATTTCAATAAAGGTAATATCAAAGCGCGGCAACGGATGATCACCCAATATGGAATCGCTGGCGGCAATTCTGGCGCAGTCATCGGAACGGATCATGCAGCCGAAAATATTACAGGTTTCTTCACTAAATTCGGTGACGGCGGTGCAGATATTTTACCATTGTTCCGTTTGAATAAACGACAAGGTAAAATGTTATTGAAAGAATTAGGCGCTGAAGAAGCTATTTACTTAAAAGTGCCGACTGCCGATCTTGAAGACGGTAAACCATTGGTTGCGGATGAAGTCGCATTAGGCGTCACATATGATGATATCGATGATTATCTAGAAGGTAAAACAATTGATTCAAACGCCCAAGCAACGATCGAAAACTGGTGGAACAAAACACAGCATAAACGTCATTTACCGATCACGATCTTTGATGATTTTTGGAAATAAGCAGATGCCAAACGGCTCAGCAGCTGATCTAGCTGCTGAGCTTTTTTGTTATCTTTACTTTTTTTCGGATTATCGCTAAAATATTTAGTAATTCATGGAATAGGAGCGACGTATGCAAAAAATAAAACGGCTCCCTTGGAGCAAGATTCTGATCGTTCTAGGCGTGGCAACTCTAATCATAGTTTCGAATCTTTTTTTTCAATTGACCCAAAATAATTTTTCATTTGAATTAGCCTTTAAGTTTGCTTTTTCTTGGCATACCGAGAAATTTTTCTTAGGGTGTTTTGTATTACTTCTTTTTTATGGGTGGCTTACTAGCCTTTTAGGTTCGTTAAAAATAGGAAGCATTTTTTATTCGCTAGTGATCATTGGTATCGGTAGTGCGAATTTTATGAAAATGAAGTATCGGATGGAGCCGATTTATCCTAGTGATCTGAAGATGGTGACAGAATTTAACATGATCAAAGACATTATTGGCTTGCCACTGTTTATCCTATTTCTTCTATTATTAGTAGTCGGAATATTTTTGATCATTTTTAGTTTGAAGCAAAGCTTAAAATTGACCAAGCGGCAACAATGGATTCGTTTTGGATTATTGTTGGTGACGAGCGGTTTGCTGTTTTATGTTGGCGGATTTAATCAACCAAATAATCTTTTGCGTAAAGCCTATAATAAAACCGCTTTGTGGATTCCCTATAGTCAAAAAATGAATTATTACAATACGGGATTTATGGGTGGCTTTTTATATAATCTTTCAGTCGATGCAATGGATAAGCCGGATAACTATTCCGAAGCGACGATCAAAAAAATCACCGAAAAGTATCAAGTGAAAAAGCAGGCGACATCTGAGGAAAAACCAAATATCGTCTATGTTATGAGTGAAAGTTTTTCTGATACAAGCCGTTTGAAAGGGTTGGATATTATCGGCGGAGATCCGTTAAAAGATTATCGAACTGTAGCTGATAACACCTATAGTGGTCAGATGTTGTCACAAAACTATGGCGGCGGTACGGCGAATATTGAATTTGAAGCATTGACCGGTTTTTCAATGGAATTATTCAACAGTCAAATGACCACACCTTACACGATGTTAGTACCAGGATTCAAGACTTTTCCTTCACTCGTTTCAACATTAAAAAATCGCGGCTATCAGACAACGGCGATCCATCCATATAATACATCGATGTATAAACGCAAAGATGTCTATCAAACGTTTGGTTTTGATCAATTTTTAAATGAAGATACGATGACCCACACGGATAAAATCGAGAACAATCCTTATATCTCTGATGCGTCCGCCTATCAAGAAGTGATGGATCAGCTGGAGAAAAATCAACAACCACAATTTTTACATTTAGTGACGATGCAGACACATATGCCGTATGAAAATAAATATGACGAGGTACCTTATCTGGTGAAAGGCGACGATACGTCTTCGGTTCGAAGTTATCTTCAAGATGTGGCTTACAGCAGTGAAGCATTGAAAGACTTTTTAGCTGATATCGATAAACTACCTGAACGGACGTTAGTTGTTTTCTGGGGCGATCATTTGCCAGGAATTTATTCTAATACGACACAAGAAGCAAATGAGGGACATCAACTACACGAAACAGAATTCTTGTTTTATGATAATCAACATCAATTGACGAATGAAAAGACGGTTACCAGTCCATTTTATTTTGCAGCGGATCTTTTCCAGCAAACCGGTATTCAACAAACCGGTTTTCAGAAGTTATTATTAGCCCTTCAAGAAGAGCTTCCGGCTTTTGAAAAGGGAATGTATTATCAAGATGGTCAGTGGTTTAAGGAAGCGCGCCTCAATCAATCCCAAGAAGAACTTTATCAAGAATATCAATTGATCCAATATGATATTACCACTGGTGAACAATACAGCTTAAAAGAGAAATTTTTTGACTAAAAAGACGTGTGGGAGGCTTTATGGAATTTAAAAAGAAAGACAATCAGACTTATTTTAATCCTGTTCGCCGAGCGATTTTGAATCATCACATGATCCAAGCCGGCGATCGGGTCGCCATTGGGATGAGTGGCGGGAAAGATAGTACGACTCTATTGGTAATATTAGATCAATTGCGCAGACAAAAACGGCTGGGTTTTGATTTTGAAATCGTTCCGATCTGTTTGGATATGGGATTTGAAGACTGCGATATTACACCGATGAAACAATTGGTGGAGGAATTAGGCTATACGCTAGAAATCGTTCCCACTAAGATTGCAAAAATCGTATTTGATATTCGGGAGGAACGATCTCCCTGTTCGCTATGTGCTAAGTTGCGACGGGGAATTTTGTATACACGAGCGCAGGAATTAGGCTGTCAGAAAGTTGCTTTAGGCCATCATGTTGATGATGCAATCGAAACTTATTTTATGAACTTTTTGTTTCACGGCCGGTTAAACAGTTTTGAGCCAACTAGCTATTTATCGAAGACAAACGTGACTTTAATTCGTCCGATGATCTATTTAGAGGAAAAACAAATCATTCAATTTGTGAAACGCTCTGAGTTACCAGTTGTTTTCAATCCTTGTCCTGTGGATAAAAAGACTAAACGGGAAGAGATAAAAAAGTTAGTCACGACTCTTTCTATCGAACATCCAGATATTCGGAAACGATTCATCGTCGGGATGGAGCAAGGAACGGCAGCAGATTTTTGGCCAAAAGTCGATTAAGAAAGCCTTTACAAAAGTTTTTTCCATAACTATTGTTTGTCTTTTTATGATTTCTCATGCTATAATTCAGCTAGTATTCATAGGGGAGTAACTGGCAGCATAAGCTGTGGCAACGCCACCAACAAGAAAAGAAATTTCTGGTGTTGTCTTAAATAGTGAGACTTATGTATGTGTTTTTTCGCATACACGAGTCTATTTTTTTTACTCCCAACAGCACTTATTTTAAGGAGGATAAAAATGTCAGAAGAGAAAAAGCAACAACTAATAAAGCCTTTTTATGCTGAAGAGACAGAACAGGTTTTAGCAGAAGTGCAAACGACTGAGGATGGGTTAACAAAGTCGGAAGCACAAACACGTTTAGCAGCTTATGGCCCGAATGAATTAGAAGAGGGCGAAAAGAAGAGTATGATAGTGCGCTTCTTTGAACAATTCAAAGATTTGATGATCATTGTTTTGCTAGCAGCAGCAGTGATCTCGGCAGTCGTCTCTCATGAAGTTGTTGATTCGATCATTATTCTAGCTGTTGTGATCATCAATGCAGTAATGGGTGTGGTGCAAGAATCAAAAGCGGAACAAGCTATCGAGGCATTGCGGGAAATGTCGACACCTAATGCTAATGTGTTACGCGACGGTCACATCAGCTCAATCAAATCAACTGAACTAGTACCTGGAGATATTGTCATGTTAGAAGCAGGCGATGTGGTACCAGCTGATCTACGTTTGATTGAAATCGCCTCACTAAAAATCGAGGAAGCTGCTTTGACGGGAGAATCTGTTCCCGTCGAAAAAGAAATGGTTGTGATCGAGGGAACGGATGTTGGTATCGGTGATCGTGTGAATATGGCTTATTCAAATAGTAATGTCACATATGGTCGCGGAAAAGGGATCGTCGTTAATACTGGTATGAATACTGAAGTCGGTAAAATCGCTGGAATGTTAGCCCAAGCCGATGAAACAGAAACACCATTGAAAACCAATTTGAATCAATTAGGAAAATTTTTAACGTTAGCAATCATTGTGATTGCCGTTGTAATGTTCGTAGTTGGAATTGTCTTCAATGGTACTTCTTGGGTCGATATGTTATTGACTTCAATCTCGTTAGCTGTTGCAGCGATACCAGAAGGCTTGCCGGCAATCGTTACGATTATCTTGGCTTTAGGCACACAAGTGATGGCTAAGCGAAATTCAGTGATCCGTAAATTACCGGCAGTCGAAACATTAGGTTCAACTGATATTATTGCCTCTGATAAAACGGGGACATTGACATTGAATCAAATGACAGTTGAAAAATTATATGTCGATAATCAACAATTTGCTGCCAATGGGGAATTGCCTGTAGACAGCATGGCGATGAAAGTCATGAATTATGCTAATGATACAAAAATTTCTCAAGAAGGCGATTTGATTGGTGATCCAACAGAAACAGCCCTAGTCCAATTTGGGTTAGACAATCAGTTTGATGTGAGAGAAAAAGTAGCAAAAGAACCTCGAGTCGCAGAATTACCTTTTGATTCTGACCGTAAATTGATGAGTACATTACATGAAGAACAAGATGGAAAAATTTTAGTTGCAGTTAAAGGTGCGCCAGATGTTTTATTGAATCGTGCAACGCACATTTTATTGAATGGCCAAGTCGTTCCTATGACTGAAAAAGAAAAACAAGATATTTTAACTAATAATAAAGATATGGCGCAACAAGCATTACGTGTTTTAGGGATGGCTTATAAGTATGTGGATCACATACCTGCTGAGTTAGAATCAGAAGTCATCGAAACGGATCTGATTTTTGCTGGTTTAGTTGGTATGATCGATCCAGAACGTGTCGAAGCAGCAGAAGCAGTTCGGATTGCTAAAGAAGCGGGTGTTCGTCCGATCATGATCACTGGAGATCACAAGGACACTGCCGAAGCAATCGCAGCTCGTTTAGGTATCATCGCTAAAGGCGACGATGATGCTGTACTGACAGGGGCACAATTAAATGAAATGACTGATGAAGAGTTTGCTCAAAAAGTGGAACACTATTCAGTTTATGCACGTGTTTCGCCAGAACATAAAGTCCGTATCGTTAAAGCTTGGCAAAAAGAAGGCAAAGTGGTGGCGATGACTGGTGACGGTGTCAATGATGCACCGGCCTTGAAGCAAGCCGATATCGGGATCGGAATGGGGATCACTGGTACAGAAGTTTCAAAAGGCGCATCAGATATGGTCTTAGCGGATGATAACTTCGCAACAATCGTCGTGGCTGTTGAAGAAGGCCGAAAAGTGTTCTCAAATATCCAAAAATCTGTTCAATATCTATTGGCTGCTAATTTAGGCGAAGTATTGACATTGTTTATCGCGACCCTTCTTGGTTGGGATACTTTATTACCGATCCATCTGTTATGGATCAACTTAGTAACAGATACATTCCCAGCAATTGCCCTTGGAATGGAGCCGGCAGAAAAAGATCTGATGAGCCACAAACCTCGTGGTCGTAGTTCGAACTTATTCTCAGGCGGTGTCTTCTCAAGTATCATCTATCAAGGGATCTTAGAAGCGGCAACAGTCTTGTTCGTATATTGGTCAGCGATTCAATGGCCAGTCCATACCGTTTATGCAGAAATTCATTCGGATGCTTTGACAATGGCTTTTGCAACTTTAGGCTTGATGCAATTGTTCCATGCTTTCAATGTGAAATCAATTCATCAATCACTGTTTACTGTAGGAGCATTTAGAAACAAAGCTTTCAACTGGGCGATTCTTTTATCCTTTGCTTTGATGATGGTCATCATCATCGTTCCGGGATTGAATGATATTTTCCGAGTTGCTCACTTAGATTTATATCAATGGGGCATCGTGATTGGTTCATCCTTTGCGATCATTCCAATTGTTGAAATCGTAAAATTCTTCCAACGTGCAAGTATGAAGAATAAGAATTAATTAGAAAAGCGTCATTATCTTGAAGTAAGATAATGACGCTTTTCATTTTTAAAAACAATTAAATTTAGTGTTCATTTTTACTACAACTTTGCTTAATCAGTAAAAATGGGTAAAATGAAAGTATCTAAAATAGAAAGTAGGAATAAATGAATGCGACCTAATACAGGATTTTATGCAAGAGAAATCAACGAAATCGTTCAAGCAACAGAGCAAATGGGCGAACGTTTACACCCAAGTTACGAAGAAATTCGGACAGCGTTAGATGAAAAAACAATGGCTGATTTTGATCCAAGTCATTTATCAGAAATCCATGAACTATTCAAAGAAGGAACACAATTCTATAAATTGAATCTAGAAAAAATTAGTTTGCTTAAACCACCAGCAAAAGTAATGGGAAACCATAAAAGTTTCCAAAAGGCATATGTTGACTATGTAGCTGGTTGCCAAGAAATGACCGATAGTCTATTGCCGCAAGTTAATGAAGAAGCGTTCGATGCTGCTGAAAAAAAACAAGATGCTGCAACAGATACAATTTATAAAACGATCCAAAAAATTACTAATTTGTTATTGAAATAGTGAACAATACAAATTCTAAAAGAACAAAGGTTTTCTAATTTTATTATAACGTTATTTTAAGTACAGTGGATAGAGAATCAGGTATGATTAATTCATAACCAATAACAACCTTTTCTTTTTCATTGCATTTAGGTAATACTCCTTTGCACCGATTTGCCGATCGGTGCTCTTTTTTAAGTCATGGATTCATACAATAAAAAAACTCTTTAAGCAATTTGCTTAAAGAGTTTTTTTATTAATTTTCTATGTTTCGTACATAGTTTTCGAAATAATCATTCAAATCATTCTTGATTTTTTGATATTCTGCTTCTGTGTATTCTTTTTCTTCTAAACGTCCTTTGAAGTTCGGCAATCCCAACTCTGTTTTTAGACGTTCGATCACAGCTTCTTTATCCATTTAACAAATCGCTTCCTTTTATTCGAAATAAACACAAACGGTTTCTGGGGCATAAATATCTTTTTGGATCATTTGTAAGAGACCCGTTGTTTGATCTCTGCGATAAAGTGTTAGATTATCGGTATTTTGGTTTGCACAGACGATGTAAGCATCATCAGGACTCAAAGCAAAATCGCGCGGGAAATCACCTTCACTCGAAATAATTTGAATCAATTCAAGTTTTGATCCATTTTCTGTGATCGCAAAGACTGCGATTGAGTTATGACCGCGATTTGAAGCGTATAAGAAATGACCATCTTTAGAAATGCGAATCGCGGCACCGCCGTTTTCACCATCAAAATCTGCCGGTAATGTAGAAAGTTTTTGCTTTTGCGTAAAGCTGCCATCTGCAGCATCGTAGGCAAGTACAGTGACACTGCTGTCTAACTCGCCGAATAAATACGCCGTTGTTTCATTTGGATGAAAGACCAGGTGGCGTGGACCAGTTCCTGCTTCAGCTACATAAACGGCGGTTTCTTCAACTGCGCCATCGGTACTGACATCATAAGTATAAAGACGATCAGTTCCTAGATCACAGACGGCTAAACGTTGGTCTGGTGTTAGATCAGTATAATGTGTATGGGCATGATCTTGGTTTTTATGAGGGCCAGTCGGTTCTTTATGCTCTACAGCAGATTTTGCTTCAAGCGAACCATCTGTTTGAATTTTATAAGTGTTTAAAGCACCTTTATGGTAGTTAGCTGCATAAACAAGTTGACGCTCATCGTCGACTGCCACGTAACAAGGAGGTGCACCTGCTTCTGTTACCGCATTCAAAAAGTTGTTTTCATTATCATAGCTAGAAACGCCTCCTTGATCATTGCGGCTGGTCACAGCGTATAAACGATTCAATTTACTTTTTGCTAAGTAGGTAGGGCTTGTTTCTGCCAGTACTAATGATAAATTTTCCAACGTTTCATTCGTCGTATCTAACTCGATTTGATAGATCCCTTGACTGATGCGTCGGGTATAGGTACCTAAAAGTATTTTGTGGATCATGGAAAAACCTCCTTCATTGTATCTATATTCTAGCAATTTTATTGGCTCTTGGATAGCGCTAACTTTATGATATAATTGAAAAATAAACAGGAAAAGAGCGTGAATTATGACAGTGACTGAAATTACTCAAATTGGCAAAGATGCAATCAACGATGAAAATCTTTTAGTGCTTTTTGGCGAAGCAATTCCGTCGGATCTATTAGATGTATCGATCGTTCAAAAAAAGAGCGGAGATGAACCAATCACGCTTAAAGAAGGAAGTCAGCTATTTTTTGGCAATCAAGTTTATCAAGTGCAGGGTATTGGGCACTTAGCCAATCAAAATTTAAATGAAATCGGACATGCTACTGTATTTTTCCAAAAAGAAGTCGGTATGATCCCAAATGGTATCTATGTAACACCAGAAAAATTACCTGAACTAGAAGTAGGGATGAAAATTACTTATAAATAGGACGTGAGTGTTTGGATAAAAAGAAATTTACGCAAAAAACGTCTTGGTTTTGGAAATGGTTTTTGAATAGTCAAGTGGTTGTTGCTTTGATCATCGTATTATTGTTATTGCTGATCACTTTGGTCTTCACAAAAGTTTCCTATATATTTGAACCTGTTGGTCAGTTTTTTGCTATCGTTGGATTGCCGGTCGTCATTGCTGGGATTTTGTATTATTTGATGAATCCAGTCGTTAATTTTTTGGAGCGAAAAGGAATGAATCGAACGATTGGGATCATTTTGCTATTCATCGTCGTTGTAGCCTTGATTATTTGGGGTATCGTGGTGATCATTCCGCAGATTCGTCAGCAAGTAGCGACGATGATTCAAAGTTTGCCGGCGTATTTCGATACAGTCAGTGATAAAGTCAGTGAAATTTTCAAAGATCCATCGTTTAAACCGGTGCAGCAGCATTTGGACAATAGCTTACAAAAGTTATTAGAGTCATTGACTGAGACCGCACAAAATATTTCACGAGTGACGATTCAAGGATTAGGAAATGTGGTATCAACTTTGGCTACAGTATTGATCGCTTTGATCACAGCACCGATTATCTTGTTTTTCTTACTAAAAGATGGCGATAAGTTAGCGCCTTATATTTTACAATTTTTACCAACAAAGACTCGTAAGCCGACGCTGCGGGTGATGACAGAGATGAATTCACAGTTAGCTTCTTATATTAGAGGCCAGTTGACGGTCGCTTTCGCGGTCGCGATAATGTTTATCATCGGTTTTTCAATCGTCGGGATGAACTATGCGATCACTTTGGGAATCTTAGCTGGTGTGTTGAATTTAGTTCCGTATTTGGGTTCCTTCTTAGCGATGGTACCAGTGATTTTTATCGCTGCAGTGACTGGACCGATCATGTTAGTCAAGGTGATTATTGTCTTTGCGATTGAGCAAACGATCGAAGGACGGATCGTTTCACCATTAGTTTTAGGTAATCAGCTGGAGATTCATCCAGTTACGATCATGTTTGTCTTATTGACTGCTGGAAAAATCTTTGGGATCGTCGGTGTGATTTTAGGGATTCCATTCTATGCGGTAGCTAAAGTGATTATCATCCACGTTTTCGAATGGTATAAAGGTGTTTCTAATCTCTATGAAGACGAAGAAAAAAGACCGGTCGACGAATAGTCGCTCGGTCTTTTTTTAATTAAAATTGTGCCGCTAATTTTTTTGCTTTTTCTTTGGCTGCATCAATGATTTCAGATGCTTTACTTGGATCATAATCAGCGCCTTCAATGTAAACTGCATCAAAATCAGTAATACCGATAAAGTTCATGATGCCTTTAACATATTGTGAAGCGAAATCTTGACCATTGTAAGTACCGCCGCTAGATTGGATGTGGATTGCTTTTTTATCTGTGATCAATCCAACGGGCCCTTCAGCTGTGTAACGGAAAGTTTTACCGGCAACATTGATTGTATCGAACCATGCTTTTAATTTTGTTGGAATATTCAAGTTCCATAAAGCATTCGCGATAACGATTTTTTCAGCTGCTAGAAATTGATCCGTAAATTCATTGAATAAACGAACTTTTTCTTGTTGTGAATTACTTAATTCCGTAAATTCTGTTCCTTTTTGCAATGATTTCCAAGCGGATAATAATTCTCCGTCAATCTCAGGGATATCGGTATAATACAAATCCAACATCGTGATAACATCTTCCGGATGAGTTGCTTCGTGTTCATTTAAAAAAGCTTCTAAAACAGTTACTGTTTGTGAATCTTCTGCAGCGAGTGGGTGTGCGTTTACTACTAAGACATTTGCCACTGTTAGTCCTCCTTATTTTTTCATACTATCGAATCGTACATAAAATAGTTGCAACAAACAATTTATTTGCTCATAAGAGCTAAAGAAATTTAGCTTGCAAGGTATTGTTGATAGGCTGAAGTACCGCCTGTGACACGAATGACATCAAAACCTTCATTTCTTAAATGTTGTGCCATCGTTTTCGCTCGTTGGCCAAATTGCGTGAATAGATAATAGGTTTTATCTTTATCTAACTTGTGCAAACAGTTCGGCAGTTGAGTCAAAGACAGGTGCAAAACATTCGCATGTTCGATCGTGTCGCTAGTGTCAAAAACTTCAGCATCTCTTAAATCCAATACGTTCACATTTTCTTTGGCAGCAAGGGCAACAAATTCTTTTGCAGTTAACGAGTTATTCATCTTTCTTATGACCTCTTCTTTATTAAGATTGACTCCAATTTAATCTATTTGTTTTGGAATTACAACCACTCTTGAGAATTTTTTAATCAATTCATTGAAAATTACTAAAATGTTTTCAAAAAAGAAAAAGATTGATCAGAAATGTCATAGGTAACCTCTTCTTTATTCGCTATAATGAATCGAAATGATAAAAAATCCACACCTAAAACGGCTAAAGAGTACCGTTATTTGTCAGAAAATTCACATTTTTTCGTTCAATCAAAGGATATTGCTTGCGTGAAAGGGTCGCCATCGTTAGAATGAAGAAGAAGAAGGGAAGAGGACAATGGGAAATTTTCATTTAGGGAAACTTGATTTAAAAACGATCGCCATTCGAGTACGTGATCGAGACGGAATGATCCATTTTTATAGGGATATCATCGGATTGCATTTATTGCGCGAAGAAAATGAACTAGCGATTCTAGGGTATAAAGATCCAGCCAGTGAACTATTATGGTTGGAAGAGAGTCCTCGGGCAGATGAACACCGAGGTGAAATCAAAAAAATGCAGCGTTTTTCATTAGTTGTTCCAAATGAGAAGGAATTAGCGAATGTTTATTATCGGGCAGAAAAAGAAAACTATCCTGTAAAGTCTGCGCTCTCAGCAGAAGAAGAAAAAGGACTGCTTTTTGAAGATCCGGAAGGAAACGAGATCGAGATTTTCTATGGACCAAGTAAAAAACGTTCAACATCGACACCTTTTGATTTGGATGCCAAAAAACTTAGTGAATTGGCGACTGAAGAAGAAAAAATCCATGGTGCATTTTTTGATAAGATCCATTTGAATGTTAGTGATCTGAAGAAACAAGAAGCATTTTTAGCAGATATCTTAGGTCTACAAGTCCATAACGAAAATGACGAAGAATTATTACTGAATCGTGGCGAGTTCAATGTTGGTTTGACTACTGCAACGGGTGGCACGATCGATTTGCCAACCGATAAGGTTTTAGGATTAGACTTTTTACAATTCAGCGTATCCAAAGAAAACTTATTGGAGTTATCGGAACATCTGCAAGCAGAAAAGAGTGAGTTTTTCTGTGATAAAAAACAAAGTTTGATCACGATCTACGATGCTGCCGGGATCGAATGGTGGTTTGTCGTAAAATAAATGAAAAGAGGCTGAGATGAAAGTTGAAATGACTTTTGTTTCAGCTTTTTTTGTGTCGTTGATCGAATAGAAAAGGCGTGAAGAGGCAGTCGAATCTATGCTATACTTTTTGATGAAAATCAATCCATGATTGAGAGAAAGGGTGAGCGGATGTATCCTGAAACCGTCCAATTGATCCAAACAAAAATGCAAGCAGGTGTCTTTCCCGGAGTCGTTTTCCAATTGATCGAAGGGCCCCAAGAGCAGACCTATACATTTGGTCAAGCACAAATAGATCCGTTTACGGTATCAATGCAAGAAAACTATTTATTCGATGTCGCTTCATTGACAAAAGTCGTTTGTACGACGAGCGTTTTATTGAAATTGTCTGAAGCGGGAAAATTAGATTGGGATCAATCTTTACATGAGTTGTTGCCAGAGTTTGAAAATGAGACGATCACGCTACGGCATTTATTGACTCATACGTCTGATATCCAAACGTATATCCCGAATCGTGATCAATTAGATGCGCAAGCTTTGCGAGCAGCTTATCTGAAATTACAACCGGGTGATGACTTGGGGAAAGTTGTTAAATATACGGATGCAGGCACGATCTTATTAGCTTTTTTACTTGAAAAAATCTATCAAAAACCAGCAGTAGAAATTTTTCAAACCGAGATCTTAATACCGCTCGGCATGATGGATAGTCAATTTTTACCGCAACCACCCTATGATCAGATTGTTCCGACTGAAATGCAGGCAGATGGAACGATCTTAAAGGGGATCACTCATGATCCGAAAGCTCGTGTTTTAGCAAGCCATGCCGGCAATGCTGGACTGTTTACGAATTTGAATGATTTGAGTAAATTTGTAAAAATGTATTTGAATCTTGGAAGCGTTAGCGATATGATTTACTTGCATGACAAGACGATCAAAGAATTGCTCCATGATCAAACGCCGACTAAAAAAGGAAAGCGGTCTATCGGCTGGGATTTAAAGCATAGTCCGTTAGATCAAAGTCCGCTCCTTTTTCATACTGGCTACACTGGAACCTTTCTTTTATTGGATGTCGAAAAAAAATCGGCCTTCATTTTTCTGTCGAATCGTGTCCATCCAAATGATCATCGAGCAAGCTATGTAAAACAGCGCGATGAGATTTTAGCATGTTATTTGAATGAGCGAACAAAAATCTATCAAAAATAAAGGAGCAATACTTTTATGGAACCACTATTTCTAAAACCAGTTTTTCAAGAAAAAATTTGGGGAGGCAACCAATTACATACGGTTTTTGGTTTTGATATCCCTAACGATAAAATCGGAGAAGATTGGGCGATCAGCGGTCATCCCCACGGTGTCAGTACCGTTGAAAACGGACCATACAAAGGTTGGAAAGTCAGCGACCTTTGGAGTGAACACCGTGAATTGTTTGGTGATGCTCAGGGAGATGCTTTCCCATTGCTAACAAAAATTTTGGATGCAGAAGATGATTTGTCAGTTCAAGTCCATCCAGATGACAGTTATGGGTTAAAACACGAAGGCGAATTAGGAAAAACAGAATGCTGGTATATCATCAATGCAAAACCAGGTTCAGAAATCGTCTACGGTCACAATGCTAATTCACGTGAAGAGTTAGCTGAAATGATCAAAGATGAACGTTGGGATGATTTATTACGTCGTGTGCCAGTAAAAAAAGGTGACTTCTTCTATGTGCCAAGTGGTACGATTCATGCGATCGGAAAAGGAATCATGATTTTAGAAACTCAACAAAGTTCGGATACGACTTACCGCGTGTATGATTATGATCGTAAAGATGATCAAGGCAATACCCGTGAATTGCATATCCAACAATCAATCGATGTGACGACTGTTCCAGCTATCAGTCCAGCACTTGAAATGACTGAAACGAAAAAAGGTTCGTCATCAGTGATCACGTACTTAAAAACGGATTTCTTCAATGTGTATGAATGGGACGTTGTTGGTGAATTGTCATTGAAAAAAGATGGGGATTACACCTTAGTAACGGTTGTAGAAGGTTATGGTCATTTGATCGTTGATGGTCAAAGTTATGAAATGAAACCTGGGACAAGTTGTATCTTGCCAGCTCAAATCAATGAATGGAAAGTTGAAGGCGAAATGAAAATCATTGCCTCAACACCAGGAACAAAATAAAGTGAAAGAAAAAGCGCTCAGTCTGTTGTCAGGCTGAGCGCTTTTTTATTTAAGGTAATTGTGGTAATTCGATCTCTTTACCATATTTGTTTTGCAAAGCTGTATGCAGCAAGCGAACAGCTAAGCTTTTGTTACGAGCTAAGATCGGTCCATGGAAATACGAACCGTAAGTGTTTTTGTAGATCACACCTTCACCTTGGTCCTCACCGTTGTTCCCATTGCCTTTTACTAAAGTCCCTAACGGACGTTCACCCTTACCTAGAAATGTCCGACCATTATGATTTTCAAAGCCATAATAAGTTTCGTTGAATTCTTCATTGTAGATTTCGATATCGCCAATAAAGCGATTATTATCTTGGCTTAATGTATAGTGGTCCAAGGCACCGATGCCTTCGATCTTTTCGCCATTTGCACCGATATAATAGTGGCCAAGTAATTGATAGCCGCCGCAGATCGACAAAATCACACCATCGTTCTCAATGTATTGCGTCAACGCTTCTTTTTTGTCTTGGATATCTTTTGAAACGATCACTTGTTCATAATCTTGACCGCCGCCGATAAAGACAAAGTCATATTTGTCAGGATCAAATTCTTGATAGATGCTGACAATTTCTGAATGGATCTCAATGCCCATTTGCTTGGCATAATAATTCAATGTCAGCAAATTTCCATTATCACCGTAAGTGTTTAGTAGATTTCCATATAAATGTGCCAAGTTCAATTCATATTTAGCCACGATCCATCCCTCCATTGATATAGCCTTTTTGAGCTAATTCTTTTCGTAATTGTAAGACTGCCGTGTAGGTTGCTAAAATGTAGACATGTTCGGTCGGTAATTTTTTGATTTCATCGATTACGCCAGTTAAACCTTCAACTTCAGTTAGTTTTTCATCAGGAATACCTGCTACACGCAAACGCAAAGCCATATCCATGTGACGATCGCCGCCAGCGATTACTGCAGGGACATCCATTTCAGCAAAGGCTTCATGATTACCATCCCAGATCCAGCTGATATCGATCCCGTCGGCATAGTTGGCATTCAATAATGAAACAAGAGAGAAGGGATAAGGCGCAAGGCCGATCATATCGATGACTTGATTCAAACCAACCGGATTTTTGACTAAGACTAATGTACATTTTTTTCCATCAATCTCGAATTCTTCTTGGCGACCAAAAACTTTTTCATCGTAACCAAGACCGCGTTTGATATTTTCTTTTGAAATGCCGTAATACTCGGCTACAGCTGTTGCAGCTAAGGCATTGTAAACATTGTACATCCCACCGACTTCGATCTTGTAGTCTTGGCCGTCGATCACAAATTCAGAAGACTTATTATCCATTGCTTTCATCTCAGTTAATTTGTAATCCAACGCTGGACGATGGAAGCCGCAGTTTGGACAATAATATTTCCCTAAGTTTGCATAGGTGATCATTTTGTATTTTAAGATGTGCTGACAATTAGGGCACAGTAATCCGTCCGTATTGTAATGAGCATCTTGTTCTTGATCGGGTAGGTGGTCAAAACCATAATATTTTCTTGGATTGACGGTTTCTAATGAGTTAAAGATCGGAGAATCTCCATTGCAAAGAATCGGCGCATTCGGTGATTTGGCAGCTCCATCAACGATCAATTTATAGGTCGTATAGATTTCGCCGTAACGATCCATTTGATCGCGGAAAATGTTGGTGAATAAAAAGAGTTCTGGTTTCACATATTCCGTGACTTTGCTTAAACTAGCTTCGTCGATTTCTAAAACGGCAATTTTTTTGTCGCCTTTTTTAGCTTTAGCATTTAGAAACGTTGAGACGATCCCTTGAGCCATATTGGCCCCAGTCGGATTGGTCAAAACGTAATCGTATTCTTGTTTTAAAATATTTACAGTCAAAGCAGTCGTTAAGGTCTTGCCGTTGGTTCCGGTAACGACGACGACTTGATAGTCTTTGACTAAAGTATCTAAAATATTTGGATCTAATTTCAACGCCAGTTGTCCTGGGTAGCTAGAACCACCTTTAAAGAAAGTTTTTAATACCCATTGGGCGGTCTTGCCGGCAGAGATCGCCAGTTGACTTCTTAACCCCATTACACATCCTCCATGTCTGTTACAAATTTAATTTATCTTATCATATTTAAAAAAAAAGTTTAAATAGCTTTCCTTTTTCTTAATGTTTCAACTGTATTTCAGTGGGAACTCTCTAATGATACCAAAATTCATTGAAGGATATCAATGAACCGACAAAAAAAGGCTGGAGCAAAAGCTCCTAGCCAATAATAATCTTTTCTTCTGGGAATTCATAGCCTAAGTCACGGGTTTCTTTAGGAACGAACAGCATCAATGTATACAACATGCCGACTCGTCCGATGAACATCAAGATAGCGATCATGATTTTTCCCGTATTTGAAAGATCTGGAGTGATTCCGAGGGACAAACCGGTCGTCCCAAACGCGGAAGTGACTTCGACAATGATCGAGATCAAGGAATGATCCTCGGTCGCAGTCAAAAATAAAATACTGAATAAACACATGCCCGCTGAAAGCATGAAGACGACAACCGATTTACGGACATCTTCGGGAGCGATTTTGCGGCCAAAGATATTGATGTCATTCTCATTTTTCAAGAAAGAGTAAAGGTATAAGCCGATGATTGCGATCGTTGTCGTTCGAATCCCGCCACCGACAGAACTTGGTGAAGCCCCGATGAACATCAGCAATGAGAAAATAATCAGAGTCGTATTTTGAAAATTATTCAAATCATGGATCTGTAATCCGGCATTTCGGGTCGTCATCGAATAGAAAGCGGAGTTTAACCATTGATCAAAGAAGCTCATATCAATAAAGCTGTGGTCTTTTTCCAATAACCAAATAATGATCGTTCCGCCGACAAATAGAATCACGAATGCTAAAAGAGCGATCTTTGAGAACAGACTGAAACGAAAAGGGATTTTCGCCTTAGAGCGTTTATGCAACAGCCAGCCATGGAAATCCATCAAGACTGGAAAGCCGATTCCGCCGATAAAGATCAATAGCATGATCGTCAAAATAAAAAAGGCATCGTGAGAAAAAGGGATGATCGAGTCTCCGGTCACATCAAAACCAGAGTTGGTGACCGCTGAAATCGACTGATAAAAACCGTAAAAAAAGGCTTGCGAGAGTTTATGGTAATACCCCATCAGATAAAAGTAAAAAGCAAAAATCGTCCCGAATAAAACTTCAACTACTAAAATCATCGTAAAAGTGATTTTGATCAAATTGACGATCCCGCTCAAGCGAGGCTGGTTCATATCGGTCATGATTAGTTGGCGCTGTTTTAATGTGATCCGTCGCTTAGACAAAATAAAGAAAAACGTCGTGATCATCATGATGCCGAGCCCGCCGATATGAAATAAGACTTCGAGCATGACGACCCCGGCATCATTAAACACCGAATTGATATCAAAGGTTGTCAGTCCGGTCACTGAGATCGTAGAGATCGCCATAAACAGCATATCTAAAAAAGATACATGGTATCCTGGTTCACGAAAGACCGGTAAACTGAATAGAATCATTGCTAGGACTGTCATCGCAAAATAATAAAACACGATGATTTGAATGGAAGAAAAGCGGTTGTTGAGCTTGCGCCAACTTTTTTTTAGAAAACTGATACGTCGTTCAAAATTCATAGCGTCTCCTTATGCAATCTAGAAAATCTGCAAAGCTGCAGGTGATTTTTATCGATAAAATCAGTATAGCACGCTTCCATAAAAAAAACTCCCGCCGCTTCGGCAGGAGTAGAAAAGAAGAGTGAACGTTTAGGCATCTTGAGCAGTGGCCGCAATATCGATTTCACGAATGTTTACTTCTTGCGGCATATCATAGATGAATTTGACTGTTTCAGCGACGTGAACAGGATTTAATGTAATCCCGCCCATGCTTTGTTTCCATGCTTCATAATCAGTTAACGCTCCTTGATCCGTTACATGTGTTAGTAATTCCGTTTCAGTAGCACCCGGAGCAACTAAAGCAATGCGGACATTGTCTTTTGAAACTTCTTCACGGATTGTTTCACTCAAACCGTGGACACCAAATTTTGAAGCAACGTAAGCAGCATGATTGTTAAATGTTTTCTTACCAGCTAATGAAGACATATTGATGACTGTACCATGTTTACGATCTTTCATGCTAGGAAGAACGATCTGCATCCCATTTAACACACCCATAACATTGGTATTCATCATTGTTTGCCATTCTTTTGGATCTTGGTTCAAGACGTTTCCTAATAGCATCACTCCAGCGTTGTTGACTAAGAGATCAACGGGTCCATAAACAGCTTCTGCTTTTTTAATACTTGCTTCAAATGCTTGATAGTCGGTAACGTCGACTGCTTCTACCATCACATTGTCAAAGTTTAATGGTAATGCTTGAATTTTTTCCACTCGACGACCTAAAAGTAATAGCGGAAATCCTGCTTGATTAAAAAGTTTGGCGACTTCGGCACCAAAACCAGAACTTGCTCCTGTGATTACGACTAATGATTTTTCCATAGAGATTGCCTTCTTTCAAATTTATGATAGACTTACTGTACTACTTGGAGTTGACTCCAAGTCAAGAAGGAAGAGCGAAAAAAATGAAAAAATATTTGATTGGTGAAATTGCAGCGAAATATGGTATCTCTCAAGATACATTACGCTATTACGATAAAGCGGGCTTGCTGCCCTTTGTAAAAAAGAATGCTGCCGGGCGCAGAGAATTCACAGAAGATGATCTAGGCTATATCGAAGTGATCGATTGCTTGAAACGTTCAGGCATTCCGGTCAAAGAAATCGCCAAATTTATGGCTTGGTGTGTGGAAGGGGATCAAACCTTGCCGCAACGTTATACCTTTATGCTCGAACAAGAAGCAGCCTTAGAGAAAAAAATCCAAGAACTGCAAGTCCAGCTCGACTTTTTACGCTGGAAAAAATGGTATTACCAAACGGCCAATGAAGCAGGGACAGAAAGTATCTTTTTCAAACCGGGGACACATCAAGTCGATGACAAGTGGCATGAAAAATATTTGAATCGCTAAAAAGAAGCTGAAACAAAAGTAATTTTTACTTTTGCTTCAGCTTCTTTCATTTAAATCAATACGCCGACCGCTAATAGAACCAAAATCAAGACGATGATGATTCCTAGCAGTTTGCTGACAAATTTGATCCATTTATCAAATCCGATATTCACAACGGATAATGAAACTAAAATCAAACCAGTAGGAGCGACTAAGCCAATCAATCCTTGTCCCCAGTTATAGGCATTGACGATCAAAGCACGATCGATTCCTACGACATCCGCCAATGGTGCCATGATCGGCATCGAAAGAACGGCTAAACCAGAAGAAGATTGGATGAAGAAACCTAATACGATATAAACTAAGAACATGAACCAGATAAAGATCACATTATTCATCCCGCTGATCGCATTACTGAAGAAGTTCATGATCGTGTCACTGATAAAGCTATTTTCCATGACGATACCAACGGAACGTGCGAGACCAACGATCAGCGCCACGCCTAAAAGATCCGCTGCCCCAGTCACAAAACTGTCGATGAATTTCTTTTCACCAAGACCAGAAACAAATGCCAAAATATACGTCACTGCTAAGAAGACAACGGCGATTTCAGTGAAGTACCAACCCAATTGTTGTACCCCATAGATCATAACGACAAAACCTAAAGCAAAAACAAGCAATGAGAATTTTTGTCTGCCGGTGAAATCTACTTTAGCTAATTTTGTTTGATCGCCTAAGAAATGCTTGCGAGCACTTTCAGCTTGGTCCGCTACCAATGAAGCTTCTGGATTTAAACGCACTTTTTCTGCATAACGGATCGTATAGATGATCGAGATACCTACTGCTGCGACCCACATAATAATACGTAAAGGCATACCATCAGTGAAATTGATCCCAGCAGCATTGGAGGCGATCACCGTAGAGAAGGGGTTGATCGTGGAACTCATGGTTCCAATCGCTGTTCCTAAATAAATCGAGGCGACGGCAGTCAAGGTATCATAGCCGGCCAGTAAGAAAATCGGAATCAAGATCGGGTAAAAAGCGATCGTTTCTTCGGCTAAACCAAAAGTTGTACCACCGATCGCGATCAAGGTCGTCACGATTACGATCAGCCATTTTTGCTTGCCTTTTAACTTTTCAGATAAGCGCATCATTCCGGCATCCATTGCACCGGTAGCGTTGACGATCCCGATGACACCACCTAGGATCAAGATGAAGATCATGATGTCGACACTTTCGGTGATCCCTTCAACCTGTGAACGTAAAAATTGAGCGATCGTGCCTGTCACGCCACGCTTTGGTTTATTGATTTGTTCATAAGAATTTGGGATCGCTGCTGGACGATAAATCGTACCATCTCTAAATTTACTGACGTCGATCCGAATTTTGTAATCGTCTAGTGTTTGTTGCGTCGCGGGCTTCATAGTTGTTTTGTCATGAGCATCCGTAATCGCAAACTGATCTTTTCCGCTATCATAAGTCAGGGTACTGTATTTTCCTGATGGAATAAAAAATGTAAGTGCTTGGACCAAAATCAGTACGATGATGATGACCGTATACGCGGAAGGGAAACTGCGGCGTTTCTTTTTAGCCGTTTGTTCCATGAAAAAAACCTCCTAAGTTAGTTTGTGGCAATTATTTTTTATTAAAAAGACTAAAAACTTTATCTTCAGCGTCTTGGAAGATAAAAAAATGAAAATAGTTCCTAAAAATAGGGATTAAATAAAAAATAATTACGATTAAATTATATCATTGATGGATTATTAACTTAAAAGATAACTGATGCTTCTATTTAAATTGTTAGAAATTTTCTGATTAGTATGGATTCTATGAAAATTATTACTGTAAATAATTGGTCTTTTCCGCTATAATACGATAGGAACAAAAGGGAAAGGTGACAAGAAATGGCCCAGCTTTTTTTTAAATACGGTGCGATGAATAGTGGTAAGACGATCGAGATCTTAAAAGTCGCCCATAACTATGAAGAACAAAATAAACCGGTAGTACTGATGACTAGTGGTTTAGATACGCGCGATGGTGTAGGAACGATTTCTAGTCGAATCGGATTGAGCCGTCCAGCTGTCCCGATTTTTACTGAAACAGATATTTTTACATTTATCAAAAGTCTAGATTACAAACCTTATTGTATTTTGATCGATGAATCGCAATTTTTATCGAAAGAACATGTCGTACAATTGGCTAAAGTAGTGGATGAGTTAGATATCCCTGTAATGGCATTTGGTTTGAAAAATGACTTTCGTAATGAAATGTTCGAAGGTTCAAAGTATCTAATCTTGTATGCTGATAAATTAGAAGAATTAAAAACGATTTGTTGGTTCTGCCACAAGAAGGCAACGATGAATCTTCACTATATCGATGGCCGTCCCGTCTACGAAGGCGACCAAGTTCAAATCGGTGGTAATGAAGCCTATTACCCTGTTTGTCGGAAACATTATTCACATCCTGAAATCACTGATTAACGTATAATCGATCGTGAAGGATACTGATGGCGAAAGTCCATTTGTTTTTTAGAGAGTCTTTAATCGAAATGAAAATGAATTAGGAGGAAATTTATCCATGTATGATCAATTACAATCAATCGAAGATCGCTACGAAGAGCTTGGCGAATTGTTAAGCGACCCGGAAGTCATCTCAGATACAAAACGCTTCATGCAGTTATCAAAAGAAGAAGCGAATACGCGTGATACGGTCGCAACGTATCGTCGTTATAAAAAAGTTGTCGAAGGTATCAGCGACACTGAAGAATTATTAGGGGAAAATCTAGATGCAGACATGGCTGAAATGGCCAAAGAAGAATTGTCTGATTTGAAAAAAGAAAAAGAAGTCTTAGAAGAAGAAATCAAAATTCTTTTATTACCGAAAGATCCTAACGATGATAAAAACATCATCATGGAAATCCGTGGAGCTGCCGGCGGAGACGAGGCTGCATTATTTGCGGGTGACCTATTCAACATGTACCAACGTTATGCTGAAAACCAAGGTTGGAAAACGGAAGTGATGGAAGCCAACGTCACAGGAATCGGTGGTTATAAAGAAGTCATTATGATGATCTCTGGCGATAATGTTTATTCAAAATTAAAATACGAAAGTGGCGCACATCGTGTTCAACGCGTTCCTTCAACAGAATCACAAGGCCGTATCCATACATCTACTGCGACTGTCGTTATCATGCCGGAAGCTGAAGAAGTCGAAATCGAAATGGCGGACAAAGATATTCGTACAGATATTTACCATGCATCTGGTGCCGGCGGACAGCACGTCAATAAAACAGCTTCTGCTGTTCGTTTGACTCACTTGCCAACCGGGATCGCTGTAGCTATGCAAGATGAACGTTCACAAATCAAAAACCGTGAGAAAGCAATGAAAATCTTGCGCGCACGGGTTTATGATAAGATCCAACAAGAAGCACAAAGCGAATACGATGCTAATCGTAAATCAGCGGTAGGTACTGGCGATCGTTCTGAACGTATCCGTACGTATAACTTCCCGCAAAATCGTGTGACTGATCACCGTATCGGTTTAACGATCCAAAAATTAGATCAAATCCTAGCAGGCAAGCTAGATGAGATTATTGATGCCTTGATTATGTATGATCAAACCAAAAAATTGGAAGATATGCAAAATGGCTAAAACTTATGTAGAAGTCCTGTCAGGGGCTTCTTCTTTTTTAGAAGCTGCGGGTAAAGAAGGTTACGCGATCGAATATTTATTTTTGGCACGTAAACATTGGGACAAAACGCAATGGCTGATTCATATGCGAGAAGAAATCTCTTCAGCCGATGAACAGCAGATCGAGGCCGATGTGGCAGCATTGATGAAAAATATTCCGCCACAATATTTATTAGGGTACGAATATTTTTTTGATCATCGATTTAAAGTGACTGAAGCAACATTGATTCCCCGTCCTGAAACCGAAGAATTAGTGGATCTATGCCTAAAAAGCAATCCCAATGACTTTAAAAAAGTCGTTGATATCGGGACTGGAACGGGAGCGATCGCTATCAGTTTGAAAGCCGCACGACCAGAGTGGCAAGTCACAGCAGTCGATATTTCAGAATCTGCTCTGGCTGTCGCCAAAGAAAATGCTGACACGATAGGTGTAGAGGTCACATTTAAATCCAGTGATGTTCTATCAGCAATCGTTGAAAAACAAGATATCATTATTAGTAATCCCCCCTATATCAGTCAAACAGAATGGCATTTGATGGATGAGAGTGTTCGGACTTACGAACCCAAGACCGCCTTATTCGCTGAAAATGATGGTTTAGCGATCTATCAAAAAATTGCGCAAGAAAGTCAGGCATTGTTACAGCCTGAGGGCATGATTTTTCTCGAAATCGGTTTTCAACAAGGCAAAGCGGTCAAAAAATTATTCCAACAAGCATTTCCTGAAAAAAGTGTCAACGTATATCCTGATATGATGGGCAATGATCGGATGGTCGTTGTTCGCTAAAATTATTTTTAGCAGAATAAAGGATAAAAGAACATTGATTTAAAAGGCTTACAAAGTCTAAAAAGTTATCAACATGGTTATGCACACTTGACTTTTGTTCTATCCACAATGTGGGGGTAAGTAAAAGACAGATGTTTTTAAACCAATCAAAATAAAAAAAGGAGCTGTGGAGAAACTGTGGAAACGAAAATTTTTCAATCAGATCAACTAGATAAAACGGCAGAATTATTACGCCAAGGAGAATTGGTGGCTTTTCCAACGGAAACCGTCTATGGATTAGGAGCCAATGCGCTTTTGCCAACCGCGGTAAAACAAGTTTTTGCGGTCAAAGGACGGCCGAGCGACAATCCATTGATCGTCCATGTCTCAGATTTTGCAATGACCCAAGAATTTGTTGAAAGCTATCATCCGTTAACTGAAACAATCATTAAAAACTTTTGGCCGGGCCCGTTGACATTGATTTTTAAAATCAAAAAAGACAGTCTAAGCCCGATTGTAACAGGTGGGTTATCCACAGCTGCCTTTCGAATGCCAGATAATAAAAAAACATTGGCGTTAATTGAAAAAACACAAGCGCCTTTAGTTGGTCCGAGTGCAAATACCTCAGGTAAGCCAAGTCCAACCACCGCTTTACACGTCTTTCATGACTTAAAAGGAAAAATTGCAGGTATTTTAGATGATGGTGCTACGGCAATTGGTGTCGAATCGACCGTGTTAGATCTAAGCGGCGATTTGCCGACGATTTTGCGGCCAGGAGCGGTGACGCAAGAAAAATTGTCAGAAGTTTTAGGGATCGAAGTCCCTCTGGATAAACATTTAGTATCAGAAAGTGAAACACCCAAAGCACCTGGGATGAAATATAAACATTATTCTCCAGATACCGATGTTTTGATGGTTCAACCGAAGGACTGGGAAGCAGCGATAGCCTGGGCAAAAGAAAATGATCAAAAAGTTGGCTTATTGGTTTCACCAAAAATCGCGGATAAATATCCTTCAATGGATCGTTTTGTTTTTGAAGATGATACGATCGAAGCAGCGACACGCGGTCTATTCAGCGGTCTACGCGCCTTGGATGAGGCCGATAAAGTCGATTTGATTTTTGCGCAAGTTTTTCCTGAAGATCATTTAGGCTTGGCTTATATGAATCGTTTGAAAAAAGCGGCAGGGCAAAAATATTTCACAAAATAGATCAGCAAGTATTTTGTTCAAAAGTCAGACAAAAGATTCGATTATCTAAACAATCTTTCGTATACTTAAAGCATAAAAAGGAAAAAGGTGGCGTTTGGATGGATTATAAAACATTAGATCCCGAACTATGGGGAGCAATTGAAAAAGAAGCAGAGCGGCAAGAGCAAAATATTGAGTTGATTGCTTCTGAAAATATCGTATCAGAAGCAGTTCGAGCAGCACAAGGCAGTGTGCTAACAAATAAATACGCAGAAGGTTATCCTGGCCGTCGCTACTATGGCGGATGTGAGTTTGTGGATGTGGTAGAAAATCTAGCGATCGATCGAGCAAAAACTTTGTTTGATGCTGATTATGTCAATGTTCAAGCACATTCAGGTTCTCAAGCCAATCAAGCGGCTTACTTTGCATTGATCCAACCAGGCGACACGGTTTTGGGGATGGATCTTTCAGCAGGCGGTCACTTGACCCATGGGTCACCAGTCAATGTCAGCGGAAAATTATATAACTTTGTTAGTTATGGGGTAGACCCGCATACAGAAACGATCGACTATGAAGTCGTGCGTATTTTAGCGCGCAAACATCAACCAAAATTGATTGTAGCTGGAGCTAGTGCTTATAGTCGGACGATCGATTTTGCACTTTTCCGTGAAATCGCGGACGAAATCGGGGCAAAATTGATGGTCGACATGGCGCATATCGCTGGTTTAGTTGCTACGGGTCTCCATCCAAATCCTGTTCCTTATGCAGATATTGTGACATCAACTACTCATAAAACATTACGTGGTCCGCGAGGCGGATTGATTTTGACAAATGATCCAGAGTTAGCCAAAAAAATTAATAGTGCTGTTTTCCCTGGTTTACAAGGCGGTCCATTAGAACATGTCATCGCCGCAAAAGCTGTAGCTTTCAAAGAAGCTCTGACACCATCATTTAAAGAGTATAGTCAGCAAGTGCTGAAAAATGCTCAAACAATGGTCAAAGTATTTAACCAAACACCAGAGACACGCGTGATTTCAGGAGCTAGTGACAACCACTTGATCTTAGTTGAAGTCAGCGGGTTTGATATCACTGGTCGTGAGGCAGAAGAATTGTTAGATACGGTTCATATCACAGTCAATAAAAATTCGATTCCTTTTGAAACAAAGAGTTTTAAAGAAACAAGCGGGATCCGTGTCGGAACACCAGCTATTACCAGTCGTGGGTTTAAAGAAGCCGATGCGAAACAAGTGGCGGAATTGATCGTCGAAACTTTACGTTCAAAAGGTGACGAGGAAAAATTAGCGGAAATTCGTCAAGCTGTTTTAGCATTAACAGAATCTCATCCAATTCAAGGATAAAAGAGACTGGTTTTCTTGCTATAATTGTCTTATAATAGGAGAAATGCAGAATAAAGGACGTTAGCTTTCTGAGTGGCTTGTTCTGCTCAGAAAATTGACTAATCAAATGAATAAGGAGCAATTAATTATGGGCAAGTTTCAAGTAATTGATCATCCACTGATCCAACACAAATTAACGATTATTCGCGATAAAAATTGTGGAACAAAAGTTTTCCGTGAAGTCGTTGATGAAATCGCGATGTTGATGGCGTATGAAGTATCACGTGATATGCCATTAGAAGATATCGAGATCGAAACACCGATCACACCATCAACACAAAAAACATTATCAGGTAAAAAAGTTGCAATCGTACCGATTTTACGTGCCGGTATCGGTATGGTAGATGGCATCTTAGAATTGATCCCAGCTGCAAAAGTAGGACACATCGGGATGTTCCGTGATGAAGAAACGTTTGAACCACATGAATACTTCTTCAAAATGCCGGAAGACATTGACAGTCGTCAATTATTTATCGTTGATCCAATGTTAGCGACTGGTGGTTCAGCAATTATGGCCATCGATTCATTGAAAAAACGTGGTGCTTCAAACATGAAATTTGTTTGTTTAGTTGCCGCGCCAGAAGGTGTCAAAGCTTTACAAGAAGCACATCCAGATGTAGATATCTATACAGCATCATTAGACGAACGTTTGAATGAACAAGGATATATCGTTCCTGGTTTGGGCGATGCTGGCGACCGTTTATTCGGAACAAAATAATAAAAAAAAGCGAGCCGCTAAGCGGTTCGCTTTTTATTTAAAAATTAAATCTTTTCCATTTGTTTGTAATTGACCACCACAACACCATTGGAATGAACAATCAAGTCTTCATTATCTTGTTTTTCATCAATCTCAACGATTGCTGCGTTTTTCAATTGCTTCGTGACGATCCCAGTTTGGGATTTGCCACGTAAAGTGAACATGACGTGTGTCTTGACTGGAAAATCTTTTCCAGCTTCGGAAGGATCAACGTGTGTTTCAATTTTGCCAAATGTAGCCATCTGTCTAAACCGCCTCCTTTTGTATCACATAATATATTTTAGCATATTTTCAAGAATTTTTCATGTAATCGCTTTTTGATATTAAAATTACTTTACTTTTGAGCAAAAGTTTTTTATAATTTTCTTGTACGTAAGGCCAGCTTAGCTCAGTTGGTAGAGCAACGCACTCGTAACGCGTAGGTCACAGGTTCAAATCCTGCAGCTGGCATCTTTTTAGAATCGTTCGAATCAATAATTTATTGATTCGAACGATTTTTTTTATTTAATAATAGAATCGAAAGTGTTCAGGAATAAAAAACGCTGTTTATTTAAGATGAGAAAGCTTTTCTTGAAAACTAGCAGTAAAAATCACTTTCATAAATTAATAAATAATTTCTTTTTTTTAATGGTCTAAGTTTATTTATGTATAAATTAACATAAAGTAATCTTATTCCAATGTTTTATAGCGATTAAAAGTTTAAAAAATTATATTTTTTGTTGACTATTCCTAACTATATCTATAATATAATCTTTGCTATTTAATATTTTGATATTTGTAAGGAGAAAACTGAATAATGAAAAAGAAATATTATGTCTTGATTGCTGCTGTAATGTTGATGGTATTGATTGGTATGGCTGGAAAAAATTATGCAGATAACATAATCATCTGGGGCGGCGAAGACAATATCACGAAGATCAATGAAAACTTAGATAAATTAAGCACTTCATTGACGACAAAAGAAGAAAAAATCAAAGATTTAACGACTCAATCATCAACTGCTCAAACACAATTGGAACAAGCTAATAAGGATCGTGATGACTATAAACAACAATTAGATAAGTTGAAAAGTGAAAAGGATCAATTAGCTAGTGTGATGGACAGCTTAAATAATCAATTAAAAGACAAAGACAATCAATTAAAAGACAAAGACAATCAATTAAAAGACAAAGACAATCAATTACAATCAGAAATTACGAATAAACAAAAAGAAATCCAACAAAAAATCGAAGAAGGAAATGCTAAGGCAGCTAGTCTTCAAACAACGATTGATTCATTGAATGAGCAATTGAAACAAGCAATAAATAGTAAAAGTGCTGTAGAAGCTGAATTAAAAACAACCAAACAACAATTAGCTACAGCGACTCAAG
Organism: Enterococcus hailinensis; assembly: GCF_045862035.1. NCBI lineage: Bacteria > Bacillati > Bacillota > Bacilli > Lactobacillales > Enterococcaceae > Enterococcus > Enterococcus hailinensis. Next base: position 271,475 of record NZ_BAAFRV010000001.1, read on the forward strand.
AAAACACGGATTTAAGAAGTTATATCGAAAAACTTGAAAAAGCGCAATCGGACGTTAAAACTACAGCTGATAAATCACAACAAATTGTCGATCAGCATAAATAGTCAAGCAACTCTCTACTTTAAATAGTAGGGAGTTTTTTTGTTAGTGATTTTTAGCGCCTAATTTTATAATGTATGCTATCGTATTAGATAGAAAAAGAAATAGAGCGAAGGAGCGTTATGCAAAAGAGTTATGGATTTCATTTAGTCGTCATCCTTTATATCCTAGGAATGACTTTCTTTCAGGTGACGTTCTCTTTTATGGGATTGAATGTGTTCTTAGCCTGGTTGCCGATTGTTTTCGGTCAATTATTTATTTATGTGACTGGTAAGCGACGTTGGGGGATCGGATTATTATGGCTATTATTTTTTCCGAATATCCCATATTTGTTGACCGATCTTTTTCATTTAACTAGTTTGTCTATCTATCGTCCGAAAGGTTTGTTCACGACGGCTTTTCCAGATTGGTGGTCTTTTCTATTATTAGTGTTGCCGATTTTGATCATGGTCTTGATCGGGATGAGTCAAGTCTTCCTATTATTGAAAGCAGTGACCAAAGATTTTAAGAAACAAGTAATTAGTTTGATGATTATCGCGGTATTATCCGCAATGGCGATCTATATCGGACGCTTCGAGCGGATCCATTCGATTGAATTACTCATTCATCCTGTAAAAATACTGTCTTTATTGGTTGGAAATTGGAGCGAGGCGAAAGTCCAATTTGTGCTTATGTACAGCTTTCTTCAAGTGAGTATTTGGGGATTGATTTATTTTTTACAAAAAATGTCAAAAGAAGCATAAAGATTTTGCAAAGTCAGCGATGCTGACTTTTCTTTATTGGAAAAAGTGTCTATAATAAAGCGAGTATACTGTGGAAAAGAGATGACAAATGGATAGCTTAAGAAAAAACAATGATAGCCGTATTGATTACGGTGTTATTTTACCTGTGTTCATATTATGTTTGATAGGGATGCTTTCCCTATACGTGGCGTTGTCCCACGACCCAAGAGATCCAAATATTTTTCGGAATATGGTCATGCAAGGTGTATGGTATGTAGTCGGAGCTTTAGCAGTTGGTATTATTATTCGTTTTGATGCAAAGCTTTTATGGCGGATAACGCCCTTTTTGTATGTGATTGGCTTAGCCGTCATGTTAGCGTTATTGAAGTATTATGATCCGACATTAGCCGCTTCAACCGGTTCGAAAAACTGGTTCAAGATCGGGTCATTGACCTTTCAACCAGCCGAACTTATGAAGATCGCTTATATTTTGATGATGGCATTGATCATTACCAAGCATAGTGTCGCTCATAAATTACGGACACTGAAAAGTGATTTTGGGTTGATTTTTAAAATGCTTTTGGTATCGATTCCTGTCTTTGGCTTAGTTTTGGCACAAAAAGACTTTGGGACAATGTTAGTCTTTCTCGCAATTTTTGCTGGAATGTTTTTGATGTCAGGCATTTCATGGGTGATCGTTGTTCCAGTGATTGTTGCAGCAGCGGTTCTTGGAGGTTCGGTGATCTTTTTGGTAACAACAGATGCTGGACGTGAATTGTTGACACATGTCGGTTTTAAAAATTATCAATTTGCCCGAATCGATTCGTGGATCGATCCTTTCCACGACCCTCAAGGAAAAAGTTTCCAATTGGCGCATTCCTTGATGGCGATTGGTTCTGGTGGAATGTTGGGAACAGGCTATAATGTCAGCCATGTCTATGTTCCTGTCCGTGAATCAGATATGATTTTTACCGTAATCGGTGAAAACTTTGGATTTGTCGGTGGGGCATTTGTGATTTTGCTTTATTTTATTTTGATTTATCGCATGATTCGCTTATGTTTTGATATGAACAATGAGTTTTATGCCTATATTGCATCTGGGATCGTTATGATGATGTTGTTCCACGTATTTGAAAATATCGGGGCAAACATCGGTCTATTGCCATTGACTGGGATTCCATTGCCATTTATCAGTCAAGGGGGTTCTTCGATTTTAGGAAACATGATCGGAATCGGATTGATCCTTTCAATGCGTTACCAAAGCGCTGATAAACAACCTATCAGGAGGACACGACGTGCTTAAATTTTATTGGTACCCAAAATGTTCGACTTGTCGTAAAGCCAAAACATGGCTGGATCAACAAGAAGTCGCATATGAAACCATCGATTTGATTGAGGCGACGCCGTCAAAAGCGGATTTTGAACGATGGATCAGTCAAAGTGAGTTGCCGATCCGTCGTTTCTTTAATACTAGTGGTATGAAGTACCGTGAATTAGGTCTGAAAGATAAAATCGCTGATCTTTCAATAGCCGAAGCAAGTGAGTTATTAGCAAGTGACGGGATGCTGGTTAAGCGTCCATTACTGATTAAAAATGATCAATTTTTAATGAATGGATTCAAAGAAGACACTTACGAAGGAGCGTTTAAATAAATGAGTTACTTAAAGAAACAAGAAGGACTATGGATTTTACATAACGATAAAGACTATTGCATGGGATTGACAGCTGAAATGTCAGAAACATTAGGTGAAGTAACGTTCATCTCTTTGCCAAAAATTGGCCAAACTGTTAAAGCAGGCGAACCTTTTATTGAAATCGAAGCAGAAAAAGCAGTTCAAGAATTCAAAAGCCCATTAACGGGCGTCGTATCTTCTGTCAGTGAAAAAGTTCAAGCGGATCCTGCCGCATTGAATGTGAAAGAAGAGCTAGATGCGTGGATCGTATCATTGCGTGAAGTAGACGAATCAGAGTTTGAAAATTTGTAAAGAAAATTTTCAATTCGTGTTTGACATGCTAATAATTGCCTGATATAATCCTTTCATACACATGAGAAAGCGATGAAAAGAAAAGTACATCTGATTAAAGTACAAAGAGAGCTCCTGTATGCTGAGAGGGAGTTATGGAAATGAGATGGAAAATGGTCTTTGAGCGGGATAGACGAGACACTGTTAAGTCTATCACGGGAGTGCCCGTTATAGCACCTCAGTATGCGCAAGTTGCAAGTACTGGCAGAGGTCATGATCGCAAGGTCAGGATAAATTTTAGGTGGTAACACGGAAGTCAAAAGCTTTCGTCCTAAGTGTACAAGCTGTACATGGATGGACGAGGGCTTTTTTTGTTCGCCTTAGGCAGACAAGTATCAAACGGTTTATGCAAATGAACGGACTATTTTCCGACAACTTGGTAAAATAGTTACATAATTAAGAGTTAGCTGTAAGCTATCCGCTTATCTAGAAGGGAAGTCAGAAACATGGCATTGATTGAATTAAATCAAGTGGGGAAAAGTTTCGCCGGAAAAAAAGGAACGATCCACGCAGTCAATGGAATCAATTTAACAATCGAGGAAAAAGATGTTTATGGCATCGTCGGTTATTCCGGAGCAGGAAAAAGTACATTGGTTCGCTTATTGAATGGACTAGAAACACCAACAGACGGTCAAGTGATCGTCAATGGTGAAGATGTCGCAAAATTACAAGGGGCTTCATTAAGAAGCTTTCGTAAAAAAGTTGGGATGATCTTCCAACATTTCAATCTTTTATGGTCACGGACAGTGATCGAAAACATCCAGCTACCTTTAGAATTAGCAGGTGTACCTAAAGATCAACGTCAGAAAAAAGCGGAAGAACTATTGAGTCTGGTTGGACTTGATGGACGAGGAGATGCTTACCCTTCCCAATTATCCGGGGGACAAAAACAACGGGTCGGGATTGCGCGAGCATTAGCCAATGATCCAGATATTCTGCTTTGTGACGAAGCGACGAGTGCGTTGGATCCACAAACAACAGAAGAAGTTTTGGAATTATTAGCCAACATCAATAAAAAATTAGGTTTAACAATCGTATTGATCACTCATGAAATGAACGTGATCCGTAAAATCTGTAACAAAGTCGCTGTGATGGAACTTGGAAAAATCGTTGAAGAAGGTTCGGTTCGCGAAGTCTTCCGCCATCCACAACAGGAAGTGACAAAGATTTTTGTTCAGCAAGATTTGGAACCAAAAGCAGATCCATCCGCGTTATTAGAAGAATTTATCAAAGAAAATCCAACGGGAACCTTAGCTACCTTGAATTTCTTGGAAAATAATGCGAACGAACCCGTCGTTTCACAAGCAATCCGTCAATTCCCAATCAACATCAGCATCGTTTACGGGAATATCGAGCGAGCAACCGGAAGTTCTTTTGGCACATTGACCGTCCAATTGACGGGCGAACCAAAAGAAGTCGATCAAGCGATTCGCTTTATAGAAAGTCAACAAGTTGGCGTGGAGGTGCTGCACCGTGGATAAAAGTTTTACAGAGACATATTTAAATTTCCAACAAGTATCGTGGGATACATTAAAAGAAGCGATCAATGATACGTTGTTCATGACGATCATTTCAATGATCATTGTTTTCGTATTAGGCTTACTATTAGGCTTGCTGCTTTACTCACTAGGACGTAAACATTCAAGTGCCCGCAGCATATTATACGGATTGGTTTCAATCATCAGTAATATTTTCCGATCAACACCATTTATGATTTTGATGGTATTGATCATTCCTTTCACCAAAAGTCTGGTCGGTACGATGTTAGGCGCGAAAGCCGCGATCCCAGCATTAGTTCTGTCAGCAGCACCATTTTATGCGCGTTTAGTTGAGATCGCCTTTCGTGAAGTCGACTCGGGTGTTTTAGAAGCCGCAGATGCGATGGGTGCTAGCTATTTCCAAACGATTTGGAAAGTCTTGATTCCTGAAAGTCTGCCAGCATTGATTTCTGGTTTGACAGTCACATCGGTTTCGATGATCGGATTCACAGCTATGGCCGGTGCGATCGGTGCTGGCGGTCTGGGAGCGTTGGCTTGGCAAGAAGGCTATCAACGCGGAAACTATACGGTAACATTAGTGGCTACCGTGATCATTCTATTGATCGTATTCATCGTTCAAGGGATCGGGGACTTCTTAACGAAGAGAACCGACAAACGTTAATTTTAACCGTGGGGTAACAGTAAGAATTATTTCTTATTAAAAATAAAAAACAGTCAATTTAGGGGGAACCAGCAATGAAAAAGAAATTTTTAGGTTTTGCAGCAGTAGCATTATTAACAGTCGGCTTAGCCGCTTGTGGGAACAGCAGCTCAAGCTCTTCTGATAGCAGCAGCAGTAAAGAAAGCGACACTCTAGTCGTCGGCGCTTCACCAACACCGCATGCTGAAATCTTGGAACACATCAAACCTTTACTTGAAAAAGAAGGCGTAAAACTAGAAATCAAAAAATTTGATGACTATGTTTTACCAAACAAAGCATTAGCTGATGGCGACATCGATGCGAACTACTTCCAACACAAACCATTCTTTGATAAAGCCGTAAAAGAAAATGACTACAAATTTACGGATGCTGGTGCGATCCATATCGAACCAATGGGCTTATATTCTAAAAAAATCAAAGACATCAAAGACTTGAAAGATGGCGCAACGATCATCACTTCAAATTCTGAATCTGACTGGGGCCGTATCATCACGATCTTACAAGATGCTGATTTAGTTAAAGTTAAAGATGGTGTTGATCTAGAAACAGCCACTTTCGATGACATTGCTGAAAACCCTAAAAACTTGAAATTTGAACATTCAATCGACCCAGCGTTGCTTGCTACGACTTACAACAATGACGAAGGTGACTTAGTCGCTATCAACGCTAACTTTGCTTACGGTGCAGGTCTAAATCCAGTCAACGACGCTTTGTTACTTGAAAAAGATAACTCACCATATGCGAACATCATCGCTGTTCGTACCGAAGACAAAAATGATGCACGCATCAAAAAATTGATCAAAGTTTTACTTGAAAAAGACGTTCAAGACTGGATCTTGAAAAAATGGGACGGTTCTGTAAAACCAGTGGAACAATAAGAATCGCTGACACCGAAGGGAAACTTCCTTTCGGTGTTTTTTTGTCACAATTGGTTCATAAATAAGCGTTATACTAATGAAGGAATTTACTGCTTACAGAAGCTTTAAATTGCAAGCGAACATAATTATAATAATTCTAAATAAATAGTCGTTTTTGAAAAGAAATTATGCGAATCAATTTGTATTCCATTCTCATTTAGATTAAAATGTTTGAGAACGAGAAAAAATATTTGGAGGTACTTTCATGTCAGTTTTAGAAATCAAAGACTTACACGTAGCCATTGACGATAAAGAAATTTTAAAAGGCGTTAACCTAGTAATGAAGACTGGCGAAATCCACGCCATCATGGGACCAAACGGTACAGGGAAATCAACATTATCTGCTGCTATCATGGGCAACCCAAATTATGAAGTCACACAAGGCGAAATCTTGTTTGACGGTAAAAATATTTTAGACTTAGAAGTTGATGAACGCGCGCGTCTAGGCTTGTTCTTAGCGATGCAATACCCAAGTGAAATCCCAGGAATCAGTAATGCTGAATTCATGCGTGCGGCAATGAATGCACGTCGCGATGAAGATGATAAAATCTCAGTGATGCAATTCTTGAAAAAATTAGATAAAAAAATGGAATTATTGAATATGCCAGAAGAAATGGCTGAACGCTATTTAAATGAAGGCTTCTCAGGTGGAGAAAAGAAACGTAATGAGATCTTACAATTATTGATGATTGAACCAACATTTGCGATCTTAGATGAAATCGATTCAGGTCTAGATATCGATGCGTTGAAAGTTGTTTCTCGCGGTATCAACGAAATGCGCGGCGAAAAATTTGGCGCATTAATCATTACGCACTACCAACGTCTATTGAACTACATCGTACCAGATGTGGTACATATCATGATGGAAGGCCGTGTGGTCTTAACTGGAGATGCAGATCTTGCACGCCGTTTAGAAGCTGAAGGTTATGCAGGGATCTCTGCTGAATTAGGTATCGAATACAAAGAAGAAGTTTAGGAGGGCAAGATAGATGAAAAAATGGACAGAATATCTTGAGGCCGTCAAAGCATACTCTGCTGAATGGGCCGAACCTCAATGGATGACCGACTTACGTGTCAACGCGTTGAATAAAATCGACGAATTGCCATTGCCTGTAATCGAAAAAGTCAAATTCGCTCGTTGGAATTTGTACAACGTGAAACCAGAACATCAAGAAATCGGCGGAACGATCCCAAGTTTTGATGAAATGAAAGACAATCCGATCATTGTCCAAGCTGGTGAAACAACGATTTTTGAACAAATCTCGCCAAAATTGGTTGAACAAGGAGTGATCTTCACTGATTTAGTGACGGCACTTCAAGAATATCCTGAATTGGTACAAGAATATTATATGCAAAAAGCTGTACCGGTCGAAGAAAATACGATGACCGCTTTACATGCTGCTTTCATGAATAACGGTGTGTTCTTATATGTACCTAAAAATGTTGTGATCGAAGAACCGATCGAAAGTCTATTCTTACACAACGGCAACGATGACGCTCACTTCTTCAAACATGTTTTGATCGTAGCGGAAGCCAACAGTGAATTTTCTTATTTAGAACGTTTTGAATCTCAAGGTGCAGAAGCCAAAAAACTTTCTGGGAATGTGGTTGTCGAAGTGATCGCTAAACCAGGAGCACGTGTGAAATTCTCAGCGATCGATGCTTTAGGCGCCAATGTGGCAACGTATATGAATCGACGTGGTTATTTGATGCGCGACTCAATGATCGATTGGGCGATCGGGATCATGAATGATGGCAATGTGATCGCAGACTTTGATTCAGATCTAGTCGGAGAAGGTTCACATTCAGAAGTGAAAATCGTGGCGATCAGCACAGGAAAACAAATCCAAGGAATCGATACACGGGTAACAAACAAAGCGCCTCATACGATCGGTCACATCTTGCAACATGGTGTTATCCTTGAAAAATCAACTTTAACATTCAACGGGATCGGCCACATCTTAAAAGGTGCAAAAGGTGCAGATGCACAACAAGAAAGTCGTGTCTTGATGTTGTCTGAAAAATCTCGCGGCGATGCCAATCCAATTCTTTTGATCGATGAAAATGAAGTGACTGCCGGTCACGCGGCCAGTGTTGGTCGGGTCGATCCAGAAGAATTATTCTACTTGATGAGCCGTGGTTTAGAAAAAGCAGCAGCTGAACGTTTGGTGATCCGTGGGTTCTTAGGGCCAGTGATCACAGCGATCCCAGTGAAAGCTACACAAGAACAATTGATTGATCGGATCGAAGGGAAGTTGAACTAATGAAAGATTTTGCTACGATCAGAAATGATTTTCCGATTCTTTTTCAAGAAGTCAATGACGAACCGTTAGTCTATTTGGACAATGCGGCAACTACTCAAAAACCGAAACAAGTATTGGACGTTTTACGTCATTACTACGAAACAGATAATGCGAATGTTCATCGCGGTGTCCATACACTTGCTGAACGTGCAACTGCGGACTACGAAAATAGTCGTGAGAAAGTTCGCGCGTTCATCAATGCCAAAGAAACCGCAGAAGTTCTTTTTACTCGCGGGACAACGACGGGCTTGAACTGGTTGGCACGCAGCTATGGCGATGCGTTTATTAAAGCTGGAGATGAAATCGTCATCTCTTATATGGAACACCATTCAAACATTATTCCATGGCAACAATTAGCGCAACGAAGTGGGGCAACACTGCGTTACCTGCCATTGACAGCGGAAGGCTTTATCGATCTGGACGAAGCCAAAACAATTATTAATGAAAAGACAGCGATCGTCTCTTTAGCGTACGTCTCAAATGTCTTAGGTGTGATTAATCCAATTAAAGAATTGGCCACTCTTGCTCATAGCAATGGTGCAGTCATGATCGTCGATGGAGCTCAAGCAACACCGCATATGCAAGTGGATGTACAAGCGTTAGACGCAGATTTCTTTGCCTTTAGCGGGCATAAAATGTGCGGACCAACTGGAATCGGTGTATTATATGGCAAACGTTCATTGTTAGAACAGATGGAACCGGTCGAATTCGGCGGTGAAATGATTGATTTTGTCCGTCTATATGAAAGTACTTGGAAAGAACTGCCTTGGAAATTTGAAGCCGGCACACCAAATATCGCCGGTGCAATCGCCTTAGGTGGTGCGATCGATTATTTGAATGAAATCGGGATGGATACGATCCATCAGTACGAACAAGAATTAGTTGCTTATGTCTTGCCAAAATTACAAGCAATCGGCGGCGTAACGATCTATGGACCGCAAGATCCTGAACATCATACAGGAGTGATCGCTTTTAATTTAGATGGCATTCATCCGCATGATGTTGCGACAGCACTAGATATGGAAGGCGTAGCGGTAAGAGCCGGCCACCATTGTGCGCAACCATTAATGAATTATTTAGATGTACCTGCGACAGCACGGGCCAGCTTCTATTTCTATAATACGAAAGCCGATGCGGACCGTTTAGTCCAAGCAATCCAAGCGACAAAGGAGTTTTTCAAAGATGGCGCTAACTAGATTAGACAACTTATACCGACAAGTAATCTTGGATCACTCAGCTCATCCTCATCATCATGGCAAATTAGATGAATCGACTAAAACGATCGAGATGAATAACCCGACGTGCGGCGATGTGATCGAACTTGAATTGATCGTTGAAGAGGGCATCATCAAAGACATCGCTTTTACTGGCAGCGGTTGTTCGATCTCAACTGCTAGTGCATCAATGATGACGGATGCAGTGATCGGCAAACCTGTTTCAGATGCAGAACACTTAGCGGTGATTTTTGCTCAAATGGTCCAAGGCAATGAGATTCCTGAAGCAGACGAGAACGAATTAGGCGATGCAGCGATGCTTAGTGGCGTGGCAAAATTCCCAGCACGGATCAAATGCTCGACTTTGGCTTGGAAAGCCTTAGGAAAAGCTTTGACAGATGAAGAAGGAAAAGCTCGCGAAGGACAATTGCATAAAGATTAAATAAAACATTTTTCGTTCTTTAGAAAAATGAATACTTAAATATGAATAAGGATGTCAGCTCTGCTTTTGACAGTTTTCTAGAAACTAAAGATGTTTAGCAGAGTGATATACGGCATGAAAATCAAACTCATTTTTCGTTCTTTAGAAAAATGAATACTTAAATATGAATAAGGAGCGGGATACTATGAGTAGTGTACCAGAAATCGAAGAATATCAATTTGGCTTCCATGATGATGTTGAACCCGTCTTTACGACTGGTGAAGGTCTATCGGAAGAAGTCATCCGCGAAATCTCCCGCGCAAAAGGAGAACCAGAATGGATGTTGGATTTCCGTTTGAAATCCTTAGAAACATTCCGTAAATTAGAGATGCCTGATTATGGTCCTGATTTATCTGGTTTGGATTACGATAAAATCAACTATTTCATTCGATCAAGTGACAAACCAGCGCGTGATTGGGATGATGTTCCAGAAGAAATCAAAACGACCTTCGAGCGTTTGGGAATCCCTGAAGCAGAACGAGCATACTTAGCTGGTGCTTCAGCTCAATATGAATCAGAAGTGGTTTACCACAACATGAAAGATGAATTCAAAAAATTAGGAATCGTCTTTACTGATACTGATTCAGCATTGAAAGAATACCCAGAATTGTTCAAAGAATATTTCGGAACGTTAGTACCGCCGTCAGATAATAAATTGGCTGCCCTTAATTCAGCCGCTTGGTCAGGTGGAACGTTCATCTATGTACCAAAAGGTGTGAAGACGGATATTCCGATTCAATCATACTTCCGTATCAACTCAGCCAATACCGGTCAGTTTGAACGGACATTGATCATCGTGGACGAAGGCGCCAGCATCAACTATGTTGAAGGGTGTACGGCACCAACGTATTCTTCAGATAGTCTGCATGCGGCAGTCGTAGAAGTTTTCGTGAAAAAAGATGGCTATTGTCGTTATACAACGATCCAAAACTGGTCGAACAATGTTTACAGTTTGGAAACAAAACGGGGACAAGCCCAAGAAAACGCAACGATGGAATGGGTCGACGGCAACTTAGGATCAAAAGTTACGATGAAATATCCAAGTGTTTATATGGAAGGTCGCGGTGCTCGCGGAACGATGTTGTCGATTGCCGTTGCTGGTAAGAACATCGTCTTAGATAATGGCGCCCGGATGATTCATAATGCACCGAATACCTCTAGCACGATCGTCTCAAAATCGATCGCCAAAGATGGCGGTGCCGTGGATTACCGTGGAACTGTTCGTTTCGGTCGCGATAGTGCCGGTTCATTCAGCCATATCGAGTGCGATACGATCATCATGGATGATCAATCAAGTTCTGATACGATTCCATACAATGAAATCTTGAATGGGAATGTTTCACTGGAGCATGAAGCGAAAGTCTCAAAAATCTCCGAAGAACAATTGTACTATCTAATGAGTCGCGGTATCTCTGAACAAGAAGCGACTGAAATGATCGTCATGGGCTTCGTCGAACCATTCACCAAAGAATTACCAATGGAATACGCAGTCGAATTAAACCGCTTGATCCAGTACGAAATGGAAGGATCAGTAGGCTAGAAAAAAAGCTAGAAGCACTTGAAAAAGTGTTTCTAGCTTTTTTATTTTGTTCAACTGTACATTTTAAAGTCTATCATGGTTTTCCCGTGGGTTATCACGAAGGTCTTCAACATGGACATCGCCGCTAGTATCGATATCTAGCTCTTCATGGCTTACATTTTCAGTCACTTCTTTTACGTCTTCATGTTCTTGTTTATGAATATCGACTTCTTCACGGACGACTGTACGTTTGTTGACATCGATTTGTTCTTCTTTGATCGGGATAGTGATCGTATCGTCTTCTAAAGTATCATTGATGTCTGTATTTGCAACATCGCCGTTTACCGGTTTTCTTTCGATCACGATTTCTTCTCGTTTCACGGGTACTTCGACGGTTTTTGTTTCATTGACGACATTTTTATGGATATCAACTTTACCAGTTGTCACATCGTGAGTATTAATATCTAATTTTTCTTCTTTAAGCTGGATGCTATCAGTGTCTGTGTCTAGATCAGTTGCCCGTGCAGTGTCTGACGCATGTAGATCATTTGTGCGCGTTGCGCCAGCTGCATGTCTGCCTGCAACATTTTCAGTTGTTTGAGCGGTGTCGTTTTTATAATTATTGACGGTAATAATAATTTTTCCAGCTGAAATATCATCTCTATATTGGTAAAGCGGGTCTGTGCCAGCATAGTCGGCTTCTTCATTCAGTGTTGAATCATATTCATAAGTATCAGCAGAAAACGTATCTTTTATTCTTTCCCATAGTGAGCGATCTTCGTGAGTCGTTTCTACGTCATTTACGTCTGTTTCAACATCGATTCCTGACAATCCAGCAAAACCAAAATTCTTTGCAGCATCTTTCGTGGTGTAGATAATGATGTCATCGCGACTATAGCCTTCTCTTTGAAGTTGTTCAATAACGGATAAAGCTTCTTCTCTAGTACTGTAACTACCAATAACCGTTAGATTTCTTTCCATCATATGAATTGCCTCCTAGTAGATATTTTTGAATACGTTTACAATGTTAGTTTAACGAATAAATGACAGTAAAACAAATAATATGAATGTTGAAAATTAGAAAATCAAATAAGTGTTGCTTCTTTTGTTATAACTAAAAATTTTTATCGCATATTTATTGATGAAGGACATTTTCATCTCATGGAAGGTAGGCTTGATAAAATAATTATTTAGCTTGATTCCTTATCCTATGTAATGAAGGAGGAATAAGTAAATAGGAAATAGTAGCTTCATAAAGTATCTGAGTTGGGCGGCGACGACCATGTCTATCGTGATGGGGATTTTAGGGTTTGGTGCTTGGTTCGGTACGGCGCTAGGCATGCATATCGACGACGAGTTCAATAAGGATTATTATAATGGTAAGGATGAACCATTATTCAAACGCAAGCATGACAAGGGAGATGAATAGGATGGAAGAAACAGTATTCTTTAATCTAGGAAATGCGATTGCAGCAAAACGTGACCCGAAAGAATTGATCAAAGAGGCGCAGATCGTCAAAGACAATCGCGGTCCTTTAGGTAAATTGGTCATCGTGGAAGATGAAACAAATGGCGACCACATTTTATTTGAGGTCAATGATCAAGAAGCACCGTCAGATAGGACCAAAGAATTTAAAGTAAAAGAAGTAATCGAGTAACTAATTACTCGAATAGTGAACAAAAGCTGAGGATCTAAATCTAGATCTTTAGCTTTTTTGTATTTCAGAGGAAATTGACGCAGGTATTTAATGTGTGGATCACACCAAGTGGAATGTACACTTGGCCGCAAATGCAATTGGTTTTAGCCGAAATGGGCGCCGATCACGTGATCTGGGCGCAAGACTATCCTTATGTTAAAGGGGATGCAAAAACGTTTCTGATGAATACGCCGATCCCAGAAGAAGATAAAGAAAAAATTGCTCACGGCAATATCGAAAAACTATTGAAATTAAAATAAGTTATAGACCACGATTAGTTTGTTCTGATCGTGGTTTTTTATTTTTTTTTAGGCAAATAATACCCAAAATATTTAGAGAGTCTTTATTAAAACTTGAATAAATGATACAATAATAAATGTTATTGAACATAAATTGTTTTATAAATAATTTTTAATGTTAATTTAAAGTGTAAAAAGTATTTGTGTAAAGTAGCTGTCATGAATTCAAACAAAGGAGAGCATTCAAAGCGAATGGATAGGTGAGTATGAGTACAGAAAAACAAAAACTAGCAGTCGTAGCGGTGGCTATTTTTATTATCGGAGAAATTTTTGCGTTCGTCAGTATTTTTTTGATTTATTTCAATCGTCAATTTTTTAGTGACCACATCGATATCATCAAAACATATGTGAATGCATCGACAGCCTTTTTCGGATGTTTCTTTTCGGTTTTGTCCGCATTATTGGTCTTTCAGTTTTTACGTTATCAAGAACGACGTAAAGAAATCAAACAGACCCAATTATTATTCGATAAACTAAAAAATGAATACGATCAAAATTACATGATCTTAACAGAATTAGGAAATGAGATCACGAGCGGATCGGCAGAATTAGGGAGATTATTAAAGGAAAGTCCGCGGGTCCGAGAATTATTTATCTTGGCAGTCTATCGGCTAGATTTTTCTTTATTTGTTTCCCATTACCATCAAACGGATTGGCAATCGATGCGAGTTGAGGATAAATATAGAGAACGGTATTTAGAATTATTTGAGCAAACACATAAAATCAATCTGCTTTGTCGCGCGATCATAGAACGTGAAGTCGATACAATCGAGACATTGACGCAAGTCGTCACGCTGATCACTGCTAAGATCACTGAATTAAAAGATCGCCAAGCCATCATCGAAGGTAAAATACCAAGTTTATTTTCACAAGAACCAGAATATCTAACTGAATCAATTCCTTGCGAAGTCGTTCAGGAATAATCGATAAAAGGTGTAGGCATAAGTTACCGCACCTTTTTTTGTATCCATCTAGCAAGTCGATTGAACATTTTCTTTTGCTTGATCGTTAGTATAAGTGACAAGCAATCAATGGATAAAAAAGGAGGTCGTTCGATGTTTTGTTTAATGGTATTGTTTCAAACTAGTGCAGGAAAAATTCATAAATGGCAGTTCAAAAACGTTGATCCAACAAAAACGGCTAACGAATACCAACGATTGTTAGAGCAAATGACGACGCTAGGCTTATTTGAAAAGAACGGCGCGCGATTATTCGATAAAGTCCTTTCAGCAACATTGGTCCAAACGATCGAGACACCAATTTTTGATCTGAGAGATGAAGAATCAGAGTCGATCAGTGAGGTGCCAGAACAAGCGCTGAGACAAGTGCAAGAAATAAGGCTAATCAAGCATGTAAGAGCAATAGAAATCGTCGCGCAGATCAAAAGGTATTTGTTTGCCAAACAAGGAATTTATTGGAACACAAGCTAAAAAAGCAGATCCTAGAGACTAGAATCTACTTTTTCGGTTTATTTGAGCTGGGCTATTTATTAAATTTGTTCCATTTCTTCAACTTTTTCAGCTTCTATTTCTTCTTTTGTATCAAAGTATTGTGAGTGAACAATTACTAAAATGATACCGATGAAGACCATCGCACTCGCAAAGTAGAAGGTATAATTACCGCCAAATTTGGCACCGATCAGACCGGCTACAAACGGTGCTAATGAACCGCCGAAGAAACGAACGAAACTATAAGTAGATGATGCGATGTTGCGTTTGATTCCAGGGATTTCCATTGCGATGGTCGTCATCAATGTATTGATGATCCCTTGGAAGAAACCAGCAACGATCAACGCAGCGGCAACTAAAGTTGGTTGATCAGCATTGATCCCCATTAATACTAGACAGATCACAAAACCGACAAAGCCGATCATCAAGGTATAAAAAGTACCGATCGCACGTTCAAAACGTGTTGCTAAGAAAATCGATGAGATCGCTAATAAAATACCCCAACCAAAGAAAGTCAGACCGATTTGCATTTCTGAGAAGTTCGGCATCAAGAATGGTGCGTAAGCTAATAATGTAAAGAAGCCAAAGTTATAAAGTAAGGCGATCAACCCAACAGAACGCAATTTGTGGTTTTTCAACGCTTTCGCTCCAGCGAAGAACGCAACTTTTTCTGTTTTGCCTTTTGGTTCTTTGAACATGATAAAGATCGATAAGAATGAAATAAACATCAAAACGGACACGCCTGCAAAAGGTAAGCGCCAAGAGATTGAACCAAGTGAGCCGCCAACTAGTGGTCCAATTGACATCCCAAGACCCATCGCTGCTTCATAAAGCATGATTGATTTTTCTGTTTGTCCTACTAAAACACTGACGATCGCTGAAAGAGCAGTTGAGATAAACAACGCATTTCCAAGACCCCAGCCTGCGCGGAAATAAATCAAAGCGTCGATCGTGTTTGATAAACCAGCAAATAGAGCAAATAAAATAATAATTACTAGACCTAACATCAACGTTTTCTTTGTTCCGATACGACTTGACACAAAACCAGTAAACAACATAACAATACCAGTAACCATCATATAGCTTGTAAATAATAAAGTTGTTTGTGCCGGTGTTGCTTGTAATGATTTAGCGATCGAATTTAAAATTGGATCCACTAAACCGATCCCCATAAAGGCGATCATGCAGGCAAAGGCGACAACGTAAGCGGCCTTGCCATTTTCTTTTTCTGTAACTGAGTTTTCATTTAAATTTTCCATTATGTCACCACTTTCCGTTCTATAGTCTACTGATAAAATTATTTTATGTCAATATTTACATAAAAATTTTTACATAAAAATTTCAGAAAAAAAGAAGCAAGCCTCAAAAGACTTACTTCAAACTAATTATTCGGCAAAATATTGCTCGATTTTTTCTTCAGCCCAAGTGCACCATTCAAGCTCTTCTTTACATAAGCGAATTTTCCGTTCTAAGATCAATTCGCGGCCGAAATTTTTTCGTCGTTCAATATCCGATAGCGCATCAAGTGTTTTTAGGACACCAGAGTATTCATTTAATTGTTCATGAAAGTATTGTTGTCTTTCCATGATTAAAAATTTAGCCGTATCGCGATCAAGCGCGGACATCGTAAAGACTTTGGCTAAAAATTCATCTTTTTGTGAAGGGGTGTGGCTAGGAGAGAAGACCCATTCTTTGACGATTTTTTTTCCCGCTGGCGTGATGTCATAGATTTTTCTTTTGCCATCAGGAATATCGACGATCTCGATCAATTCCTGTTTGCGTAATTCTTTTAAAGTGGGATAGATCTGGCTGTGGTGTGCTTCCCAAAATAGATTCAAAAAGCGTTTCAACTCGTAACCAGTCAGCGGCGAACGGACCAGCATCGCCAAGACAACGTAACTAATCGTATTCATTCTAAGATCCTTTCTGGATTTTAACTAAGTAGATTTGCTAAGAAAGTATGTTTTCTAAATATCTGCCCACCTATTGTATCACTGTTTTTATTTTGGGAGAACTATTTATCGGCTCAGTCTTTTGCCGGATGTTTCTGTCTTAATGATACGTTATGATAGGAAGGAGAGGAGAAGATGAGGATGAAAGTACTATTCGTATTTGATGATCAAAAAAACTCTAGCTTTTTTGTTTACGACTTGACCAGTGGTGTAAATACTTTACTGCGGGTTTCTCCTGAAATAAAGATCAAAAATGTGATGCTAGGAGAACTTTATACGCAAGTGCCGATCGAAAAATTTTTGGCTTATTTTTCTGTTGCTTTTTCTATAGAAGTAAAAAAATATCTAGTGTTGAAAAAAGCCGATAGTTTATTGGCAATCAAAGAGGCGGGGTTAGAAGCAGATGGTATGTTTGCTGTTACGATCTATAAAGATTTCGTTGCCCAAAAAAATAAGCAGCATTTTACCAAAGGCGAGCAGCGTCTGTCGCTAGCTGAGGTGGATGCCTACATCAGCTATCAGATCGATGAAGATGGGCAACTGGATGTCTTTGAGCGGCAAGAAGATATCATCCGTTTGATGAAACGAAAAACAGTCAAACCGCGCTTATCTTCTATTACAAATAATTTTGGCACAGTCAAAGAATATGCAGGCAGCAACTTGAATTTGAAAGATATGTTGAAGATGGGGACTGGTTATCTGACTAAAGGAAATGCACGAATGAATAAAATCAATGTGCCTGCCAATCAGACGTTCACAGTAAGCGAGAGTGTGCCGTATCATTTAGTAAGCGTTGACTGGTCTAAAAATGAAATAAAATTACGTTCAGATCTACAAAAGTAAGAAAGTTATTAACAGGGACACCTAAGAAAACGGTTTTAAAAAATAATTTACCCGCTTTCAATTAGATAAACGTTGTTATATCAAGGTTTATCTACGTTTCACAATTGCGAAACTTTTTGATGAAACTGTTTTATCTAGCTTGACATTTGTTAGTAGCATTTGAAAGTAGTTTGTTTTTTAAGAAGTCGAGGATTCGGCTTCTATTTTTTTGCTGTGAATAGGAATTTTCTAGTCTTGTTCGTTCTGCTTTTTCCAAGTCTTTGCTATAATAAACAGTGGGTGATAAGAATGATAAGACGAATTGAAAAATTACGTGCATTAATGACAGAAGATATGATCGACGGCTACTTGGTGACTAGTCCAGCGAATTTACGTTACTTGACGAATTTTACTGGAACAGCCGGAGTAGCGTTCATTACACAAGAACAGGCATATTTTATTACGGATTTCCGTTACATGGAACAAGCTAATAACCAAACACAAGGTCTGACTATCTTACAGCATCAGGGAGATATCGTTGGTGAAATCATTCGCTTAGTCGAATCACAGCAGATCAGTGTATTTGGTTTTGAGGATGCGTTTTTAACCGTGGCTGAGTATTCTGTATTTGAAGAAGTGATCGATGCCGAGTTGGCACCTGCCAGCGGATTGATCGAATCACTACGGGAACAAAAGGATGATGCCGAGATCGCCATCATTGAAAAAGCTTGCGCGATCGCAGACGAAGGGTTCCAGCATGTATTAAAAATGATTCGACCTGGGATGACCGAAATCGAAGTAGCGAACCAATTGGATTTCTTTATGCGTTCGTTAGGTGCTTCAGGGACTTCGTTTGAAACGATCGTTGCTAGTGGTGCTCGTTCAGCGCTGCCGCATGGTGTGGCTAGCGAAAAAGTGATCGAACAAGGGGATATGGTGACATTAGACTTTGGTTGTGTTTATCAAGGGTATGTTTCTGACATCACGCGGACCTTTGCGATTGGTGATCCAGGACAAGAATTGAAGGATATTTATCAAATCGTCTTAGGAGCACAGCAAAAAGTGATTGATGCAGCGAAAGCCGGCGTGACGGGCGCTCAACTTGATGCGATCGCCCGCGATTTTATTACACAAGCCGGTTACGGAGAAGCCTTTGGTCATTCGACTGGCCATGGTATCGGAATGGAAATCCATGAAGGTCCGAATATCAGCCGCAGCAATGAGGATGAGCTGATGATCGGAAATGTGATCACGGATGAACCCGGAATCTACATCGCTGGACTTGGCGGTGTTCGAATCGAAGATGATCTGCTGATTTTAGCAGAAGGCAATCGAATTTTAACCCAATCGCCAAAGGAACTCATCATTTTATAGTTCACGCAGAGTAGTGGTAGCGTAAGTAAAGAAGAAATGATAAACTAGAACCAAATCTGTAAAGATTGGCATAAGTCTGACTTGTTTTATATGAAGAATAAGTGGAAAAATTATGGCGGCAGCATCTATTTTGAATAGATCCTTTTAAAGTAATAGAGGAGGAAGTATCATGATTTCAGTAAACGATTTTAAAACTGGTTTGACAATTGAATTTGATGGCGGCATCTGGCGTGTCGTTGAGTTCCAACATGTAAAACCAGGAAAAGGTGCAGCCTTCGTACGTTCAAAACTGAAAAATTTGCGTACTGGAGCGGTTCAAGAAAAAACGTTCCGCGCTGGTGAAAAAGTGGCGAAAGCGCAAATCGACAATAAAAAAATGCAATATCTGTATGATGAAGGCGACAACTACGTCTATATGGACATGAACAGCTACGAACAAATCGAAATGCCGAAAGAACAAGTGGCAGATGAGATGCGTTATGTGTTAGAAAATACAGAATTGACCGTGATCATGTATGGTTCAGAAGTATTAGGCGTCGATCTGCCAAACACAGTGGTTTTAGAAGTAGCTGAAACCGATCCGAATATCAAAGGTGATACTTCTTCTGGCGGTTCTAAACCAGCAGTGATGGAAACCGGGATCACCGTCAACGTACCGTTTTTCGTTAACCAAGGCGATAAATTGATCGTAAGTACTCAAGACGGAAGTTACGTTTCACGCGCATAAAGAACCTCGGTTCATGTTACAATATGTGTTGTGTCAATCCAACATAATGCGTTAAGGATATCAGACTTATTTTTTCGGTAAGAAAAAATAATTACACTTGAAGGAATAAGGATGTCAGTCCAACTTTTTACAGGGTATAATGAGAAAGAACAGAATCAATTGAAGCAAGTACGTTATAGCTGGTGAAGTATAGTTGGATGATATACGGCATGACTATCAGACTTATTTTTTCAGTAAGAAAAAATAATTACACTTGAAGGAATAAGGATGTCAGTCCAACTTTTTACAGGGTATAATGAGAAAGCACCAGAATCAATTGAAGCAAGTATGTTGTAGCTGGTGAAGTATAGTTGGATGATATACGGCATGACTATCAGACTTATTTTTTCAGTAAGAAAAAATAATTACACTTGAAGGAATAAGGATGTCAGTCCAACTTTTTACAAGGTATAATGAGCAAGCACCAGAATCAATTGAAGCAAGTACGTTATAGCTGGTGAAGTATAGTTGGATGATATACGGCATGACTATCAGACTTATTTTTTCAGTAAGAAAAAATAATTACACTTGAAGGAATAAGGAGAGAATAAGATGGCAGATGAAAATAATTTGGTTTTAGGTGCAACTCCTGAACTTGGCGAGATTATCATTGCACCAGAAGTGATCGAAGTTATTATCGGGATCGCAGCTTCAAAAGTTGACGGTGTTTATGGCATGCGCGGAACGTTAGCAAGTAACGTTAGCAAATTGCTAGGAAAAGCTGCTCACGGTAAAGGTGTATATCTTAAAAATGATGAAGACGGCTTGAAAGTCGATATCTATTCTTACTTTGACTATGGTATTTCGGTGCCGAAAGTAGCCATGGCAATGCAAGAACGTGTCAAACAACAAGTTTTATTCATGACAGACGTCGCATTGAGCGAAGTAAATATCCATGTTGTTGGTGTAGTCGCTGAAAAATTAGAGCAACCGACCCTACAAGAACTATTTAATGATGAAGAGGAAAATAATGAGTAAAGAATTATCACGTCATGAAATCCGCGAAAAAGCATTACAAGCTTTATTCCCGTTAGATTTCAACCAAGAATTAACAAAAAAAGATGCGATCAACCATGCGTTGAGCATTGATCAACAAGAGTTTGTCAGTGAAGACGAAGAAGCGTTTGTTCCAGTCTATCTAGATGAATTAGTCGGCGGCGTTGTCGAACATCAAGCGGAATTAGATGAAATCATCCAAAACCATTTGCGTTCGAACTGGTCGATCAAACGGATCGCAAAAATGGATTTGATCTTATTGCGTTTAGGTATCTACGAAATGTTATACAATCAACAAGTACCCAATCGCGTTGTTTTGAATGAAGCAATCGAATTAGCGAAAACTTTTAGTGATGACCAATCAAGAAAGTTCGTCAATGGGATCTTATCGAATGTAATGAAAGAGATCGATGAAGCTGGGGCAAATAGCTAATTTTAGCTATTTTTCCCAGCTTTATTTTCAACTATATAAAAAAGAAGCGGGGCTTGAACGTGGCACAACTTATTAATGGTAAAGAATTAGCAGAAAAATTGCAGCAAAAAACGGCTACTCGAATTGAAGAACTAGCAAAACGAGGCATCCATCCAGGATTAGTCGTGTTATTAGTCGGTGAGAACCCCGCCAGCCAAATCTATGTTCGCAATAAAGAACGTGTGGCTAAAAAAATCGGTATCCATTCTGAAGTCAAACGCTATCCAGCAACGATCACAGAAGCCGAATTGATCAAAGAAATCGAATTTTTTAATCAATCAACAGAATTTCACGGTATTTTAGTCCAATTACCATTACCAGATCATATCAATGAAGACAATATCTTATTAGCAATCGATCCAGCCAAAGATGTCGATGGTTTCCATCCAATGAATATCGGTCGTCTTTTCGCCGGTATGCCGCAAACGATTCCGTGTACCCCGTATGGCATCATGAAAATGTTTGAAGCCTATGATATTCCGCTAGCGGGTAAAAAAGCCGTAGTGATCGGTCGAAGCAATATCGTTGGCAAACCAATGGGAATGTTGCTTTTAGCGGCAGATGCAACCGTTACGATGACCCATTCAAAAACAGTTGACCTGCCAGCTGTGGCAAGGGAAGCGGATATTTTAGTCGTGGCGATTGGCAGAGGGCATTTTGTAACGAAAGAATTTGTCAAATCAGGTGCAGTCGTGATCGATGTCGGAATGAATCGCAATGATGAAGGAAAATTGATCGGCGATGTGAAATTCGACGAGGTTGAACCGCTCGCAAGTTATATCACGCCAGTTCCTGGCGGTGTCGGTCCAATGACGATCACGATGCTGATGCAGCAAACGGTCGAATGTTGTGAACGACAAGTACTGGATCACGAATAGCAAAGAGGTGTTCAGATGACACAAGAGTACTTAACAGTCAGTGCATTGAATAAATATATCAAACGAAAATTCGATGTAGACCCGTATTTGGAGCGGGTCTATTTGACCGGAGAAATCTCCAACTTTCGGATGCGTCCCAACAATCATCAATATTTTAGTTTGAAAGATGAACGTTCTAAAATCAATGCGATCATGTTCAAAGGAGCATTTCAAAAATTAAAATTCACCCCTAAAGAAGGGATGAAAGTGTTGGTCGTTGGCCGCGTGGCGTTATACGAAGCTAGTGGGATGTATCAAATCTATATCGATCACATGGAACCTGATGGCGTCGGCGCTTTGTATCAAGCATTAGCTGAGTTGCGTGAAAAGCTGGAAAAAGAAGGCCTGTTCTCGCAACCGAAAAAAGCTTTGCCTCGCTATCCAAAACGAATTGCGGTGATCACAAGTCCCAGCGGTGCCGTGATCCGAGATATCATTACGACGGTCAAACGTCGTTACCCGATTGCACAATTGGTGTTGTTTCCGACCTTAGTTCAAGGGGATAAAGCAGCCGCTGATATCGTTAAAAATATCAAAAAAGCTGAAACGATGGACTTTGACACGATGATCATTGGCCGAGGTGGCGGTTCGATCGAGGATCTGTGGCCTTTCAACGAAGAAGTGGTTGCACGAGCGATCGCAGCATCACCGCTTCCGATCATTTCATCTGTCGGCCATGAGACAGACACGACGATCGCCGACTTAGTTGCGGATATGCGAGCAGCTACACCAACGGCGGCGGCTGAATTGGCCGTTCCGGTCTTATCAGAAGAAATTTTACGGATCAAAGAAAAACAAGCACGATTGGAACAGGCTTTCTTGCATCAATTGCAACGTAAAAAAGAACGTTTTGAACGCTTGCAAAAATCCTATATTTTTAGGCAGCCGAATCGCTTGTATGAAGCACAAAGTGTGCAATTAGATCGTTTGACGCAACGCTTGCAGCAAAATATGACTGTTTTAGTCAATCAACGGGAGCGTGAATTGGTGCAGTATCATACCCGATTGGCCCAAGCGAATCCTGTCAGCCGGGTCAAACAAGCACAACAGCAACAAACGTATCTGCAAGAACGTTTGCAACAACAAATGCAAGCCTATCTAGAGATGCAACAGCGCAGAGTCCAACAAGCCATCACTTCTTTGGATCTATTGAGTCCACTGAAAACGATGGGACGCGGCTTTACTTATACGACCCAAGAGGATCAAGTGATCCGGACGGTCAAGGATTTGAAAGAAGCGGATGTAACGATCCATTTTGTGGATGGGACCGTGAAAGCAGCCATTTTAGAAATTGACGAGGTGAAAGAATAATGGAAAATAAGACGACTTTTGAAGAATCGATTGCTCAATTAGAAGCGATCGTGACCCAATTAGAACGTGGCGATGTCCCGTTAGAAGAAGCTTTGGATGCTTTTCAAAAGGGCATGGTCTTGAGCAAACAGTGCCAAGATACGTTGACTAAAGCTGAAAAGACCTTGACGAAGATGATGAGTGAAGACGAAGAAGTCCCGTTCGCTGGTGAGGAGGAAGCCTAGATGTTGCAGCAGCTTTCAGCTCAAGAATTGCCAAAAGTCGAACAAGAGATGATCGATTTTATCATACAATATACTACACATGAAGACTTGCAAAAGAGTATGCTGTATTCAATCGAAGCTGGCGGCAAGCGGATTCGTCCGTTGATCGTGTTAGCGACAGTCAGAGCCTTTCAAAAAGCATTGAACGCACCTGTTTATCAAACGGCGGGGGCCTTGGAGATGATCCATACATATTCACTGATCCATGACGATCTGCCGGCGATGGATGATGACGATCTACGACGCGGCAAGCCAACAAATCACAAAATTTTTGGCGAAGCGTTAGCGATTTTAGCTGGCGATGGCTTGTTGACTGGGGCTTTTCAATTGATCAGTGAAACGACTTTGGAGCCAACGGAAAATGTTTTATTGATTCAACTATTGGCTAAAGCAGCTGGGATCGGCGGAATGGTCGCAGGACAAGCCGGTGATATGGCTGCTGAACATCAGCAAGTATCGTTGGAAGAATTAAAAGCTATCCACCGAGGCAAGACAGGGGCTTTATTGACCTATGCGTTTGTGGCTGGAGGCATTTTAGCGCAACAACCAGAATATGTCCTTAACTTATTGGAAAAGTTAGGCGGACATATTGGCTTGGCTTTTCAAATTCGCGATGATTTATTAGACGTTGTCGGAACGACTGAAGACTTAGGCAAACAAGTTGGTCAAGACGAAAAATCAGAAAAAAGTACGTATCCAGCTTTACTGAGCCTGGATGGCGCCAAAGAAGCGTTGGAGAAAGAATTGGCGCAAGCCGAAGCAACGGTCGAACAATTGACTGAAGCAGCTGAATTCCAACCGCAAGTATTTCAAGAATTATTAGCATTATTTACGTTATGATCATTCATGATGCTGGAAGAAAAAGAGTCAGATAGAATTGAATCTATCGATTAGGAGAAGACGATGAAAAAAGAACGTGTCGATGTTTTAGCGTTTAATCAAGGATTATTCGAAACACGAGAAAAAGCCAAACGAGCTGTGATGGCTGGGCTAGTTTACGATGCCAAGAATGAACGTTTAGACAAACCAGGTGAAAAAATCTCGATCGAAACGGTTTTACAAATCAAAGGTCAAAGTTTGGCTTATGTATCTCGCGGCGGTTTGAAGTTAGAAAAAGCGTTGAAAGATTTTGATGTTTCGATCGATCAAAAAATCTTATTAGATATTGGATCTTCCACCGGCGGTTTTACCGATGTCGCTTTACAAAATGGTGCAACACTAAGTTATGCCCTAGATGTTGGCTACAATCAATTGGCTTGGAAATTACGACAAGACGAACGGGTCATCGTAATGGAACGGACAAATTTCCGCTATTCAAAATTAGCAGACTTTGAACATGGCCAACCAAACTTTGCGACGATCGATGTGTCATTTATTTCCTTGAAATTGATTTTACCGCCATTACATGAGATCTTGACGGATGATGGCGATGTTGTCGCATTGATCAAACCGCAGTTCGAAGCAGGTAAAGAGTACGTTGGGAAAAAAGGGATCATCAAAGATCCGAAGACCCATTTGATGGTTTTAAAAGAAATCACTGATTTTGCGACTGCTCATGGATTTGACGTCCAAGAATTGACATTCTCACCGATAACCGGCGGCGAAGGAAATATCGAGTTTCTTGCTCATCTTAAAAAGGTGCCTGAAACAGGTCAATTGAATCCAACGATCGATTTAGAAGATGTAGTCGCGCAAGCTCATCAACGTTTAGATAAGTAGCGAGTAAAGGAGGACAAGGGATGAGAAAAAAAGACCGGCATCAACTGATCACACAATTACTGAGGGAGTTCGATGTAAAAAAACAAGAAGATTTTGTTGAGATTTTGGCGCAACAAGGTGTGATCGTCACACAAGCAACGATCTCGCGCGATATCAAAGAGATGAAGTTAATCAAAGTACCGGCACAAAACGGCGGCTATCGTTACAGTATGCCGCGTAAAGAACCAGAAGATGTGAATGAAAAATTAGGCGATTTATTAAAAGATGCCGTGATCTCGGTTGATCAAATGGAGAAGTTCATCTCTGTAAAGACACTGCCGGGGAACGCTTCAGCGTGTGCAAATCTATTAGAAAAACAATTTTTTAAAGTCTTGTTCACCACTATGAATGATGACGACGGCGTATTGATGATCGCACGAACCCAAGAGGATGCGGTCTGGATCCATCATGAGATCTTGGCGAAAAGTCAAAATAATTAGCTTGCTGGAATAACAGTATTATCCGGCATTTCAGTCAGCAAATACATTAGTAAGATAAGGGGAACGAAACATGTTACAAGAACTGACCATCAAAAATTTTGCGATCATTTCTTCCTTGCATTTAGGTTTTACTGATGGAATGACTGCTTTGACGGGAGAAACAGGTGCCGGCAAATCGATCATTATCGATGCGGTCAGTCTCCTTGCAGGCGCACGTTCTTCCATGGAATACATCCGTCAAGGCAGTGAAAAATGTCTCGTGGAAGGTTTGTTCGATCAACCAGAACAAGCTGAATTCAAAGTATTATTAGAAGAGTTAGGGATCGAAGTCGATGAAGCTGGCTTGATCGTCCAAAGAGATTTGAATCTATCTGGAAAAAGCGTTTCGCGGGTCAATGGACGAATCGTCACGTTAGCGAATTTACGTCGAATCGGTCAATACTTGGTCGATATCCAAGGACAAAACGACCATCAAGAATTGATGCATCCGGAATCACATCTACGGTTATTGGATAGCTTTGGCGATGCAAAATTTCAAACGGTCAAAAATACTTATAAGCTAGCTTACCAAGCCTATCAAACATTGGCGAACCAAGTGAAAAAGTTCAAACAAAATGAACAAACATTTGTCCAACGTGTCGATATGCTGAAATTTCAACAAGAGGAAATCGGTAATGCTGAACTTATGCTCGGCGAAGAAGATCGTTTGATCGAGGAACGGGACAAATTAACGAATTATCAAAAAATCGTTGATAGTTTTTCTTACAGTTATCAAGCGATGACTAATGAAGAGACGAGTGCCTTAGATGCGATTGGTTCTGCTAGCCAAGAACTTCAGACGATCGCTTCTTTAGATAAAGATTTTGAGACGATTTCAGATAATGTTCATAGCGCTTATTATTTATTGCAAGATGCAGTCAGTGAAATCGGCCGGCAATTAGATTTGCTTGAATTGGATGAAGAACGTTTGGATCAAGTCAATGAACGGCTAGAATTGATCCATCAATTGAAACGCAAGTACGGTGATTCAATCGAAAGAATCTTGCGGTATTACGATCAGATCAGCCAAGAATTGTTAGATTCTGATTTTTCAGGCGATAAATTAGAAAAGTTAGAAAAAGAATTAGCGGAAAAAGCAGCCGTTTTGCAACAGCTAGCTGAAAAGCTGCAAGCAGCCAGAATGGCAATGGCTAAAAAACTAGAGACAGCGATCCAACATGAATTAAAAGATCTCTATATGGAAAACGCCCGTTTTGAGGTCACGTTCAAACCGATTCGTTTTTCGGCCGACGGAATCGATGAAGTCGAATTCTATATCACTACGAATCCTGGGGAGCCTTTGAAACCTTTGGTAAAAGTAGCTTCGGGCGGGGAGATCTCTCGAGTGATGCTGGCCTTGAAGACGATTTTTTCAAAAACGCAAGATTTGACTAGTATCGTTTTTGATGAGGTCGATACAGGTGTCAGCGGTCGAGTAGCCCAAGCAATCGCAGATAAGATCTATCAAATCGGTGAAAATTCACAAGCCCTATGTATCACCCATCTACCGCAAGTAGCAGCCAAAGCAGATCATCAACTCTTTATCCGTAAAGAAGTGAGCGATGGTCGGACGACCACCAAGGTCGAAGAATTGTCTGAAGGTGAACGTACAAAAGAAATCGCACGGATGTTGGCAGGGACAGAGATCACCGAACTGACGGTCCAACACGCTAAAGAACTCTTACAATTAGCAAAAAAATAGAATCTGGAACAAAAGTAGCTGATACTTTTGTCTCAGATTCTTTTTTTACGAAAAAAGGTGCTGAAAAGTCAGCTGCGCTTGCTAAGAACGCATAGACCGGATTTCAACCTTGTTGATTACATAATACTGATGATGCTGCTTAAGATCAATGAACCGATGGTCAATATCAACATCGTCCAAATAACGATCTTCGTTACTTTAGAAAAAGTACTCGTGGATTTTTTCTCACTCATGGTGTCACCATCCTCAAAAAATTTCAAGTTTATCATACTCTATTTTTCTGCACTCCGCAAATTAGAGCGAAAAACTTTTAAAAAATACTAAACAATTTTTTTTGGCTAATCTGCAAATTTCAATTGTTAAAACTTGCTAAATCCTATATATTTTTAAATGAAATGCAACACGAATGTAATGCGAATACAGTATAGTGAACAGTAGTAATTTGAAGAGGAAGGACTGTTTCTTTTGGCAACTTTTTCACCTATTTTAATTTTATGGTACATTTTTCCAGTCATCGTTTTTTTTGCATCTGATTATATCGTCAATTTATTTAAATTGAAACAACGCTTCAACATAAAAACCCCCGATATCACCGTGCCGTTTTTGATCGTTGGGATGCACGAGATCTCAAAAAGTTTCAGCACGTTTTCTATTTTACCTTATTTTTTGTTAACGATTTTATTATTAGGTATCGGTGTTGTTGTTTTTCAAGCATATCGTTATCGTGAAATCATGTACGGACGCTTTTTCAAGATGTTCTGGCGTATGACATTCTTATTGTCGATCTTGATGTATTTTCTGTTGATAATCGTTAGTATTTTAAGCTTTTTTTAAACAATAAAAACTTTTTAAAAACTGCGAATTACTTTTATAGTGACTGAAATTACAATATGGTTAGTAAAGGTCAATAAAGTGTTATTTTTGTTTTTTACAAAGTGTGGTAGATTGTGGGTGATTGTGGTAGACTAAACTCATGTAGTGGGGAAGGGGTGTAGTCTAGATGTTCATGGGCGAGTTCCAGCACAATATCGACGCAAAAGGGCGTTTGATCGTGCCATCAAAATTACGTGAACAACTAGGTGAAAAGTTTGTGGTTACCCGCGGTATGGATGGCTGCTTGTTTGGATACCCTTTAACTGAATGGAATCAATTAGAAACCAAGTTGAATGAGATGCCGCTTTCTAAGAAGGATGCGCGTGCCTTTGTTCGTTTCTTTTATTCCGCTGCTACTGAGTGTGAGATCGATAAGCAAGGACGGATCAATATCCCTGCATCGTTACGCACCCACGCATCTTTAGAAAAAGAATGTGTCATTATCGGTGTGGCCAACCGGATCGAGATCTGGGACCAAGTCCGCTGGAATGACTTTACGAAAGAAACAGAAGCAAGCTTTGATGACATTGCAGAGACAATGATCGATTTTGGATTTTAGAGAAGAGGATTAATCATGACAGACTTTCAACATACAACCGTTTTGCTCCACGAGACAGTTGATGGTCTAGCAATCAAACCAAACGGAATTTATGTTGATTGTACATTAGGCGGCGCTGGACACAGTGAATACTTGTTGAGCCAGTTGGAGACAGAAGGACACTTATATGCTTTTGATCAAGATCAAAAAGCAATCGATAATGCAAAGATTCGTTTAGCAGATTATGTTGCCAAAGGGCAAGTAACATTTGTTAAAGCAAATTTTAGAGAACTTAAGCATGCCTTGAATCAATTAGGTGTGACTGAGGTCGATGGGATTTTATATGATTTGGGTGTTTCATCACCCCAACTCGATGAAGCTGAGCGCGGGTTTAGTTATCATCAAGATGCACCGCTGGATATGCGGATGGATCAATCAGCACCTTTAAGTGCGTACCAAGTCGTCAATGATTATTCTTATCATGACCTAGTAAAGATCTTCTTCCGTTATGGGGAAGAAAAATTCTCTAAACAAATCGCTCGTTTGATCGAACGTCATCGAGCAGACAAGCCAATTGAAACAACTGGTGAATTAGTAGAAATCATCAAAGAAGCGATCCCGGCTCCGGCCCGTCGCAAAGGTGGTCATCCGGCAAAACGTGTTTTCCAAGCGATCCGAATCGCTGTCAACGATGAATTAGGCGCGATCGAAAGTTCATTAGAACAAGCCATCGAGCTGATTTCAGTCGGCGGCAGAGTCAGTGTGATCACGTTCCATTCATTGGAAGATCGGATCGTCAAAACAATGTTCAAGGAATTCAGTACACCGAAGGATATGCCGCCAGGCTTACCGATCGTACCTGAAGAATTCCAGCCCATTTTGAAATTAGTCAATCGTAAGCCAATCACAGCTTCCGAAGAAGAGTTAGAAGCAAATAATCGTGCTCGCAGCGCGAAATTACGGATCGCCGAGAAAGTGAAGAAAGGATCAGATTAATGGCAGAACTAAAGAACGAGCAAAATTATCAATTTGATCCTAAGTTTGATCCTAAATTAGAAGAAATCCAACAAATACCGGATTCCTTTGAAGTCTTCGTTTCTCCAGGAGATCGACTAAAACGTATTTCGAAAGTCGAAAAATTGGCAGTTGCTGCCTTTTTGGTAATGGTGCTGGTACTGTCGATTACGATGGTCAATTACCGTAATGCCATCAGCAAAACGCAAAATGAAATTACGAGTATCCAAACGGACATTGATGCAAAAGGAAAAACAGCCACTCAACTGCAACAAGAAAAAAGCGAGTTGTCTCGTTCTGATCGTTTGAAGGAAGTTGCTGAAAAAGCGGGGCTTTCGATCAATGACGCTAATTTAAGGAAAGTGAAGTAAATGAGCTTTAAAAAGCTAAAAAGAAAAATCCGTAAAATGAATTTGACTCCGATGAACAATCGCAAAAAAGTAGGCGTTATTTTGTTTGCTACGAGTATTGGGTTGTTCTTTTTGTTTGCCGTCCGAATGATCTATGTCGTGGCTGGCGGACATGTAGCAGGTACTTCGTTAAAGGAAAAAACGCAAGAATTGTATAAAGGTGAAGAAGTCGTCCAAGCCAAACGCGGTACGATCTATGATCGTAACGGCGAAGTGATCGCTGAAGATTCGACCTCATACTCTATCTATGCGGTGCTATCAGAAAGTTATGTTTCTGGTGATACGAAACTATATGCGCAAGAAAAACATTTTAATCAATTAGCTTCTATTTTAAATCAATATTTAGGTATCAAAAAGAAAACGGCACTGAAAACCCTAAAAGGTGGGCTCAACAGTGATGGTACAAGTAAATATTATCAAGTAGAGTTTGGCAGCAAAGGCAAAAACATTTCTGAAGATACGAAACAAAATATCGATGAAGCGATGAAAAAAGCCAAAATCAAAGGACTGTATTTCACCGAACATACTTCTCGTATGTATCCAAATGGCAATTTCGCTTCGCATTTTATTGGTTATACGCAATCAGATAAAAACGAAGAGCTTGTCGGAATGATGGGTGTCGAAGCAGCTTATGATGATGTCTTGAAAGGAACAGACGGGAAAGTCGTTTACCAAAAAGACAAAAATCAACGTCCGATCCCAGGAAGTGTTGCTGAAGAGAAAAAAGCCGTTGATGGGGAAGATATTTATACGACCTTAGATTCAGGGTTGCAAAGTTATCTTGAAACCTTAATGGACAAAGTCAATTCTGAAGCTGAACCAGCTGAATTGACGGCAACATTGATGCAAGCCAAAACCGGGGATATCTTGGCGATGTCTCAACGGCCAACCTTTAATCCTGAAACAAAAGAAGGCTTGGGCGAATCGGATGCTTGGCGAAACTTCTTAGTTGAAGATACGTACGAACCAGGTTCAACAATGAAAGTCTTCACGACGTCAGCCGCAGTCAATGAGGGCGTTTTTAATGAAAATGAAAGTTATGTCTCTGGTAAAATCCAAGTCGGAGATGCGACGATCAATGACTGGGACTTTGGTAAAAAAGGTGTCTTAACGATGCGTCAAGCTTTATCATGGTCTAGTAACGTCGGTATGGTGAAATTAGAAGAAAAACTGGGAGATAAATGGCCTGAATATGTCAATCGCTTCGGTTTTGGTAAGAGTACCTACTCTGGATTGCCCGGAGAAGCTTCTGGATCATTACCAACCTCCAATATCGTCGATCAAGCGATGAGTTCTTATGGTCAAGCGATCGGGGTAACTAATTTCCAAATGATGCGCGGCTTTACAGCTGTAGCGAATGACGGAAAAATGTTGCAGCCGCATTATATTTCTAAAGTATCCAACCCTAACACGAATAAAGAAATCGTCACGGAACCAGAAGTCGTCGGTGAGCCGATCACAGCTGAAACGGCGCAAAAAGTGCGGGAGTATATGCGTGATACGATTGAAAGTGAAAATTATGGTTCGGCTTATGACCAGTACAGTGTACCGGGCTATCATATTTCGGCCAAAACCGGGACCGCCCAAATCGCTGAAAATGGGGCGTATTTGACTGGGGACACGAATTATATTTATTCGATCGCGTTGATGGTTCCTTCTGAGGATCCTGAATATATTTTGTATTTAACAATGAAACAACCGCAACATTACTCAGCAGGGATCTTAGGTGAAATCGCCAACCCATTATTGACTCGGGCGATGGATTTCCAAAGTGACAGCACAAGTACTGAAACGGATTCGACTGATACTGAGAGCAACACTAAAGTAACCGTCGAAGATTATCGCAATCTTTCGCCGGCCAAAGCAGCTGCCGATGCGAATAAACGTGGCTTGACTGCTGTCGTAGTCGGTGATGGCGACAAAGTCGTCAAACAATCTGCGAAACCAGGCGAGAAAGTCATGGCTAACGAACATTTGATCTTGATGACTGACGGTACGAAAGAAATGCCGGATGTTCGCGGGTGGTCAAAAGCCGATATCTTAAAATTGACCAATCTATTGGACATCGATGTCACGTTCAAGGGTGACGGCTATTGTACGAAACAAAGTATTGCTCCTTATGCAGAAATAGGGAAGAAAAAATTGAAAATCACCTTAGGTTAGGACTGGAGAGAAAAAAATGGAACCGGCACAATTATTTATCGCTTTTGCCAGTAGTTTTGCAATTACTGTTGTAAGTATGCCATTTGTCATTGGCTATTTTAGAATGAAGAAACAAGGACAAGAGATTCGTGATGAAGGACCGAAGTGGCACAATTCAAAAGCAGGGACACCAACAATGGGTGGCTTGAGCTTTTTAGCAGCTGCGGTGATCACATCACTTTGGTATAGTGTTTGGACACACCAAATGTCAACGTCGTTATTGATTTTAGTTTTCGTCTTGTTGCTATATGGAATCATCGGTTTCTTAGATGATTTCATCAAGCTAGCGAAAAAACAAAATGAAGGCTTGACTTCGCGTCAAAAATTCATTGCTCAAGTCGTTGTTGCGATCATCTTTTATGTCGTATATCACATGGAAGGTTATCCAAACACATTGAATTTCTTTGGAATGGAATTGCCTTTGAGCATCTTCTATGGCTTATTTGTGATCTTTTGGTTGGTCGGTTTCTCTAACGCAGTCAATTTGACTGATGGTATCGATGGTTTAGTTTCCGGACTGGGAACAATCTCTTTTGCAACCTATGCGATCATTGCATGGAAGCAACAACAATATGAAGTGTTGATCGTCTGTCTAGCAGTTATGGGCGGACTTGTCGGCTTTTTCCCTTACAATAAAAAACCAGCTAAAATCTTTATGGGTGATGTCGGTTCTTTAGCATTAGGCGGGTTGTTAGCGGCTGTATCGATCGTCCTTCATCAAGAATGGACATTGCTATTAGTCGGCTTGGTCTATATTTTTGAAACAGCAAGTGTGATTATTCAAGTAACTTCATTTAAAATGACAGGTAAACGTGTTTTTAAGATGTCGCCATTGCATCATCATTTTGAGATGTCTGGTTGGTCTGAATGGAAAGTAGACACCGTTTTTTGGTTAGTTGGCTTAATCGCCTCTATTATTGTTTTATTGATCGTATTGTAGGAGATGACTAGAAGATGAAACATATCAAAATATATGAAAATGAAAAAGTATTAGTATTAGGATTAGCGAAAAGCGGATATAGTGCGGCTGAGTTATTAAATGACTTAGGCGCACTTGTTACGGTAAACGACGGAAAACCTTTTGAAGAAAATCCTGAAGCACAAGGCTTATTGGAACAAGGGATCCGTGTGATCACCGGTAGCCATCCAATCGAATTACTCGATGAAGATTTTTCTTTGATGGTCAAAAATCCTGGGATTCCGTATGACAATCCTTTGGTGGCTAAAGCAGCAGAATTACATATCCCAATTTTGACCGAAGTGGAGTTGGCTTACCAAGTCGCTGAATGTCCAATCGTTGGTATTACTGGAACGAATGGCAAGACGACAACAACGACCATGATCGGTCTATTATTGAATCAAGAACGTCAAGCAGGCAAAGCGCATCTTGCCGGAAACATCGGTTTTCCTGCGAGTGCCGTTGCTTCAAAAGCGCAAGCAGAAGATGATATCGTGATGGAATTATCGAGTTTCCAATTGATGGGCGTCGAAGCTTTCAAACCTCAGATCGCAGTGATCACGAATATCTACGAAGCACATTTGGATTATCATAAGACCCGTAAAAATTATGTGGCTGCCAAATGGGCGATCCAAGAAAATATGACAGAAGAAAATTATTTAGTTTTAAATTGGAATTCCGAAGAATTACAAGCCATGAGCAAAAACACGCGCGCACAAGTCGTTCCTTTTTCGACAAAAGAAAAAGTTGCTGACGGGGCGTACTTGTTAGACGGCAACCTTTATTATAAAGAAGAAAAAATCATGGCTGCTGATGAATTAGGTGTGCCAGGTGCACATAATGTTGAAAATGCTTTAGCTGCGATCGTCGTAGCAAAATTAAAAGGTGTTTCAACCGAAGCGATCCGCCAAGCATTGAGTACATTCCATGGCGTGCCTCATCGGACACAATATGTCGATACGATCGAAGGCCGCAAGTTTTATAATGACTCTAAAGCGACAAACAGTTTAGCAACTGAAATGGCGTTGAGTGGTTTTGACAATGACAAATTGATCTTATTAGCGGGCGGTTTGGATCGCGGCAATGGCTTTGATGAATTGATCCCTTCATTAGAAGGAATTAAAGCAATCATTCTTTTCGGCGAAACCAAAGATAAGCTGGCTGAGACTGCTGAACGTGCCGGTATTGAAACGATCATTTTAACGTCAAATGTTGAAACAGCAGTACCATTAGCCTATGAACAAAGTGAAGCAGGCGATAGTATTTTACTTTCTCCCGCCAATGCAAGTTGGGATCAATACCCGAACTTTGAGATCCGTGGAGATAAATTCATGCAAGTAGTCAAGCAATTAGAAAAGTAGGGAAAATAATAAAATGAGAATACTCGTTACAGGCGGCGGCACGGGCGGACACATCTATCCAGCCTTAGCATTTATCCGCTACGTACAAAAAATCCAACCGGACTCTGAGTTCCTATATGTTGGGACACATCGCGGTTTGGAAAATAAGATCGTGCCTGAAACAGGCATTTCGTTTAAAACAATTAAAATCCAAGGCTTCAAACGCAGTCTTTCTTTAGACAATGTGAAGACAGTCAAGTTATTCATTGAAAGTATCAAACGCTCAAAAGAAATTTTACGAGAATTCAAACCCGATGTCGTGATCGGAACAGGCGGTTATGTTTCTGGATCGGTGGTTTATGCGGCGACGAGAATGAAGATCCCGACGATCGTACATGAACAAAATAGTGTCCCTGGAATCACAAATAAATTCTTGAGCCGTTTTGCTGATCGAGTAGCGATTTGTTTTCCCGATGCTGCACAGTACTTTGCTGCTGAGAAAACGGTTTTAGTCGGGAACCCTCGTGCTCAAGAAGTTGTTGCCAGTGGCAAATCTGATGTTCTGGCAGAATATGGACTGAAATCAGAAATTCCGACTGTCTTGATCTTCGGCGGAAGCCAAGGTGCGCTCAAAATCAATCAAGCAGTGATTCAAGCGTTACCTAAATTTGCGCAAAAAGACTATCAAGTCTTATACGCTTCTGGTGATCGTTATTTCAATGAAATCACAGAAAAATTTGATATCGATAAAATAAGTCCTAATTTGTCCCTGCAACCGTACATAAAAAACATGACGGACGTTATGGCGAATGTTAATCTATTGATTGGGCGTGCTGGTGCTACTTCGATCGCGGAGTTTACAGCTTTAGGACTACCAGCAATTTTGATCCCGAGTCCCTATGTGACGAACGATCATCAAACAAAAAATGCTCAAAGTCTAGTCAACGCTGGAGCAGTAGAAATGATAGCTGACGCAGAGCTCACAGGTGAAAGCTTAGTAGCTGCCGTCGATGCGATCATGAATGATGCAGAAAAACGTGAAGCGATGGCTAAAGCATCACGCCAAGAAGGCATTCCTGATGCAGCTGAACGTCTGTGGTCATTAGTTAATGATATTGTTAAATAACTTTTGGGGGTGAAGATCATTAGTCGCAAAGAATTTCCAGAAGAACCAAATGAAAGCCAAAAGCCGGCAGAACCTGAAATACTTACGCCTTGGCAATTAGCTAATATGGAGTATATGAAACAAAAAGCACTTGAGAACAAAGAAGCGCAACCGGAAGAGTCACTTTCAGAATCTGAAAAGGATGAAGCAGCTGCTGATGATCTTCCGACAGAACCTGAAAAAGAATCAGAGAATGTAGCCGCTATAAAAGAAAAAAATACGGCTTCTGAAGATCCAGAACCGGAAGAAATACCATCAGAAGAAGTTAAGCTGCCAAGTGGTCCTAGAAACGGATCATTTTTGGATCGTTTGCCTAATATCCGTCATGAGCGCAACCGTTTGTTGGTTCGCCGCTCATCGATCTTGATTGGTTTGTTTGCGATCCCTGCACTGTTTTTACTGTATTATATTTCACCGTTAGCTGATTTAGGGGCGGTCACGATCAAGGGAAATGAACATGTCGCAACTGAAACGATCAAACAAGAACTTGATTTCAATATCGGCGGCAATCTATGGAGTCAATTCTTTGGCCGCAACGATAATGTGAAGCAGTTAAAGAAACAAGAATTGCAGATTGAAGACGCAACTGTGCGGATCGACGGCTTTAATCACTTTGCAGTGACGATCAAAGAATATGCGGAAGTTGCTTACTTAGAAAGCAATGGTAAATATTCGCCGGTCATTTCAAGTGGTAAAGTGATCCCGATCGAGGTTGAAAAAAGCGATGGCAGTTTGCCAATTCTAGAAAGTTTTACCAACTCCAAACGGATCTTACATGTATTGGATCAGTACAAAAAACTGTCAGAAGAGGTCAAGCAAGGAATCTCTCAAATCAAATACGCACCGACTAGTGAGAACAAAGAGCTATTAGAAATCCTGATGAACGATGGGAACAAGGTACTAGTCAGCATCGATGATCTAGGTAAAAAAATGAATTATTATCCACAAGTCGTTGAACAAATGAATGAAAAAGAAATAAAAGGTGTCGTAGATATGGAAGCTGGAATTTACAGCTATCCTTATGAGGACAATTCTTCAGAAGCAGATACGACTCAAAGTACAACAAATCAATCAGAAACAACTGAAGCACAATGATTAAATTTATTGCAAGAAAGTGTTGATTCTTCTTTTTCATTCTAGGGAATATGTGTTAAAATTGGAGGCAGTGAATTACTTGCAAAAAATAATATTTCATGCTTGATATCAAGAAGAACGTGAAATCTTGAAAAAAAGCATTTATCTGAAAATAGGAGGGAATCCCATTCATGGCAAAAGCAGGAATGTATGTAGGTCTTGATATCGGGACAACATCGATCAAAGTTGTTGTTGCCGAATACATCGACAGCCAAATGAATATCATTGGTGTTGGAAACGCAAAATCAGAAGGAATCAATCGTGGGATTATCGTCGATATCGATAAAACAGTCAACGCGATTCAACGAGCAGTAAGACAAGCTGAGGAAAAAGCTGGGATTCAAATCAAAAGTGTCAGCGTAGGACTACCTGCTAATTTATTAGAAGTTGAGCCTTGTCAAGGAATGATCGCTGTCAACAATGATTCAAAAGAGAT
The DNA here is from genome assembly GCF_045862035.1 of Enterococcus hailinensis. Classification (NCBI taxonomy): domain Bacteria; kingdom Bacillati; phylum Bacillota; class Bacilli; order Lactobacillales; family Enterococcaceae; genus Enterococcus; species Enterococcus hailinensis. Next base: position 309,279 of record NZ_BAAFRV010000001.1, read on the forward strand.
CATGGATGATGACGTTCGTAATGTCGCTTCAGCCGCGATGGTTCGTTCAGTTCCTCCTGAAAGACAAATCGTTGCTTTATTGCCGCAGGAATTTACGGTTGATGGCTTTGAAGGCATCAAAGATCCTCGCGGAATGATCGGTGTTCGTCTAGAAATGTTCGGTTTGGTATTCACTGGGCCTAAGACGATCATCCACAACATCACAAAATGTGTTGAAAAAGCGGGTCTGACTGTTGCAGAAACAGTGATCACTTCATTAGCTCTAACAGAATCAACATTGTCTGATGGCGAAAAAGATTTTGGTACGATCGTGATCGACATGGGTGGCGGTCAAACGACCACTGCTGTGATGCACGATCAACAATTGAAATATACACATGTAGATCAAGAAGGCGGCGAGTTTGTCACAAAAGACATCTCGATCGTGTTGAATACATCATTCAATAATGCCGAAGCATTGAAAATCAATTATGGCGATGCGTATCCTAGTCGTACATCTGCAGAAGAAGAGTTCCCAGTCGATGTGATCGGCAAGTCAGAACCAGTCAAAGTGGATGAACGCTATTTATCAGAAATCATCGAAGCTCGTTTAGAACAAATCTTCCGTAAAGCGAAAGATGCGCTAGATGATATCGAAGCGCTTGACTTACCAGGCGGAATCGTTTTAACTGGTGGAGCAGCTAGTTTACCAGGCGTTGTTGATTTAGCAGAAGAAATTTTTGGTACGACAGTGAAATTACACGTACCAAATCAAATGGGTCTAAGAAATCCAGTCTTCACAAACGTGATCAGCATCGTGAACTACTCTGCTGATCTAAGTGATGTTTACCACTTAGCCAAATCAGCAGTAACTGGCGAAAAAGTTACGTTATCTTCTTCACCACAACAAGTAACTTCTGTTTCAAAAACACCGGTATACGATGATTATGAAGCAACAACTGAATATGAAGAAGAACCAAAACCAAAAAATGAAGAAAAAGTTACTGGGAAGATCAAAGACTTCTTCTCTAATATTTTTGACTAATTCGTAGGAGGAATACAAAATATGGAATTCTCAATAGATAACAATATTAACGAAGGTGCAGTTATTAAAGTTATCGGTGTAGGTGGCGGAGGCGGAAATGCCATCAACCGTATGATCGAAGAAAACGTTAAAGGCGTGGAATTCATCGCTGCCAATACTGATGTGCAAGCATTAAAAAATTCAAAAGCAGAAACAGTTATCCAATTAGGCCCTAAATATACGCGCGGTCTAGGTGCTGGTTCTCAACCAGAAGTTGGTCAAAAATCAGCAGAAGAAAGCGAACAATTCATCAGTGATGCATTAGAAGGTGCAGATATGGTCTTCATCACTGCCGGCATGGGCGGCGGAACTGGTACTGGTGCTGCTCCAGTCGTAGCGAAAATCGCTAAAGACTTAGGCGCTTTGACAGTCGGCGTTGTTACACGTCCATTCAGCTTTGAAGGACCAAAACGTGGTCGTTTCGCGGCAGAAGGTATTGCTTTATTAAAAGAAAACGTTGATACATTATTGATCATCTCAAACAACCGTTTATTAGAAGTTGTTGATAAGAAGACGCCAATGCTTGAAGCATTCCGTGAAGCAGATAATGTTTTACGTCAAGGTGTTCAAGGTATCTCTGACTTGATCACTGCTCCTGGTTACGTAAACTTGGACTTCGCTGATGTGAAAACAGTAATGGCTAATCAAGGAACAGCCTTGATGGGTATCGGTGTTGCCAGCGGTGAAGAACGTGTTGTTGAAGCAACGAAGAAAGCTATTTCTTCTCCACTGCTAGAAACTTCTATCGATGGTGCTGAACAAGTATTGTTAAACATCACTGGTGGCTTAGACATGACATTGTTCGAAGCACAAGATGCGTCTGATATCGTTGCAAATGCTGCAACAGGTGATGTAAACATCATCTTAGGTACATCAATCAATGAAGAATTGGGCGACGAAATCCGTGTGACAGTTATCGCGACAGGGATTGACCCAACAAAAAAGGAGCGTAAGACTACTCGCAATACACAACGAGCTAGTCAAGTCCAATCCGTTCCACAAAAACAAAATTTAGATATCGAACCTGCACGTAATACTGAAAGCCAATCTGCTTTTGGTGAATGGGATATTCGTAAAGAAGAAAATGTGCGTCCTCGCGTAGAAGAAACACAATTTGATAATATCGAAAAGAAAGAATTTGAAACCTTTAATCGTGAAGAAGTTAAAACTGACAAAGATGAGGAATTAGATACACCACCATTCTTTCGCCGTAGAAAATAAAAGGGGGAGAGCACATGATCGCTGAAAACTTGCATAGAATCGAGCAAGAGATTCAGGAGTCGTGTGCTCTTGTTTCTCGTAAACCAGAGGAAGTAACGTTGGTTGCGGTAACCAAGAGTGTCGATTCCAATGCAGCAGAAGAGCTTATTAAATTGGGTGTCAGAGATATCGCAGAAAATCGAGTAGATAAATTACTAGAAAAGAAGCAAGCTCTGACGGATTATCCACAAGTAAGATGGCATCTTATTGGCAATTTGCAGCGTCGCAAGGTAAAATTGATTATAAATGAAATTGATTACTTTCATGCGTTAGACAGTTTACGTTTAGCACAAGAGATCCAAAAGCGTGCAGAACACAAGATAAATTGTTTTATTGAAGTCAATGTTTCAGGTGAAGAATCCAAACAAGGGATCGCCCCTGCTGAGCTACAAACGTTTATCGAAGAATTAGCAGAGCTAGATAAGCTTAACATCGTAGGCTTGATGACGATGGCGCCTTATGAAGCAACACAAGCGGATATCCGAGCTATTTTTGCAAATTTGAAACAGCTTCAAGTACAAATGAAAGAACTAAACTTGCCATACGCGCCATGTACGGAGTTAAGCATGGGAATGAGCCAAGATTTCAGTTTAGCAATTGAAGAAGGTGCTACTTTTGTTCGGGTTGGAACAGCACTATTCAAGAAAGGGTAGGTAAAGTTAATGGGAATTAATTTAGCGAAAATCACTGATTTTTTTGGTTTAGCTGATGATGATGATATGTACCACCATGAAGTTGCCGCATCAGCAGCCCCTGCACAAAAAAAGAAGCAGGTCAGCCGCCCGAAACAGAGTGCGCCAGCTAAAAAAGAACGGATGAAAGTACGTCCTACATATCAAAAACAAGTTGCGCCACAAAAGCAACAACCAGTGATGCCACAAAGACAAGCACAATCCGTTGTTGAGCCTCAGCTGACAAATCGTCGGTCTGATGTGATCAAACAAAAAGTTGAAACAACACCTGTTACTAAGAATGAAAAAGTTGTGGCAATGCCTAACAATAATCGTTCACAACGGTTTACACCGAAGACAGAAACAAAAAACAAAGATCGTATTTCTGTTATTGAACCCAAGTCATACTCTGAAGCTACCTCGATTGCAAAACGGGTTGGACAAGGGGAAGTTGTGTTGATCAACTTTGAATCCTTAGATGAAATGAAAGCGCGTCGGATGGTCGATTTTTTGACCGGTGTCGTATTCATGATCGACGGAGATATCAAACGTGTTGGCAATGAAATGTTTTTGTGCACACCAACAAATTATGAAATCAACAATTCTTCATTGAGCACGATGGTTGATGAAGATATCTATGGGTTAGGAATGTAAAGGAGAAATTTATTGAGTTTACTAATTACACTATTTAATGTATTGAGCCGACTAGTTTATTTCTATACGATCCTTTTGGTCGTTTATGCATTGATGTCTTGGTTTCCTGGGGCGTATCAATCAAAACTTGGTCAGTTGTTAGGTAAGATCTGTGAACCATTTTTAGATTTATTTCGACGTTTACCGCTCCAATTTGGCGGTATCGATTTTTCTGTCATGGCAGCGATCATAGCCTTAAATATTGCGTTGGAGGTTCTGCAAAAAATTCTGATTAGTCTTATTTATTAAGGAGGTGCCACATGAACGCAAATGTCTATCAACATTTTAGGCCAGAAGAGCATCCATTTGTTGATAGTGTTGGTGATTGGCTAGAACAAGTCGAGAGCCAGTACGCACCTTATTTGACGAATTTTTTAGATCCTCGACAAGCCTATATTTTAGAAACCTTAGTTCAAGAAAATAGTGATCTGAAGTTTTCTTTTTATGGCGGCTATGAACATGCTGAACGTTGCCGCTGCATGATTTATCCAGAGTATTACGAGCCCACGATCGAAGATTATGAATTAGTCATGATCGAAGTCAAGTATCCACAAAAATTCGTGGAGCTTTCTCATGGGAAAATTTTAGGTACATTGATGAGTGCCGGAATCAAACGGGATTACTTTGGAGATATCATCTCAGATGGTGACCGCTGGCAAATCTTTTTAGCCAAAGATTCTGCTAGTTATATCATCAATCAAGTCACCAAAATCGGTCGGGTAACGGTTCATCTAGAAGAACGGCCATACACAGAGATCATCGTACCAAAGGATAGTTGGCAAGAAGAAAGTATGACTGCGACATCGCTACGTTTAGATGCGATCATTTCGACAGTCTATAATATCTCACGTCAGCGCTCCAAACAATTAGTTGAAGCAAGTAAAGTCAAAGTTAATTGGGCAGTCAATGAGCGGCCTGATTATGTCCTTGATTTATTAGATGTCGTTTCAGTCCGTGGTTTTGGTCGAATCCAGATCCAAGGATTAGAAGGAAAAACAAAAAAAGAGAAATTTCGTTTACGTTTAGGCGTATTACGAAAATAAATTTATGAGGTGAACAAAAAATGGCATTAACTCCATTAGATATCCAAAATAAGAGTTTCTCCACTAAAATGCGTGGATATAATCAAGATGAAGTCGATGATTTCTTAGATATGATCGTACGCGATTATGAAGACAGTATCGCAAAAAATCGTGAATTAGAAAAAGCATTGAAACATTCAGAAGAAAAACTAGAATATTTCAACGAATTAAAAGAAGCTTTGAATCAATCAATCGTTGTTGCACAAGATACCGCCGACAAAGTAAAATCTTCTGCCAGCAAAGAATCAGAAGTGATCGTTACTTCTGCTCAAAACCGTGCGGATGAATTGATTTCTAATGCGATGCAAAAAGCCCATCTTTTAACAACAACAGCTGAAGACAAAGCGAAAGAAATCTTGACCGACGCTACTGAAAAAGCTCGTCAATTAGCAACAGAAACAAATGATTTGAAGAAATCAACTCGTGTTTTCCATCAACAATTATTATTATTGTTAGAAACACAATTAGATCAAGCACGCAGTGGGGATTGGGATGAAGTCCTAAAACCGATGTCTACATACATTGGTGATAGCCACGAAGTCTTGCAAGAAGTTTTAGCGAACGAACTTGACAATGATACTGTGAATGCAGTAGACTCAAGTGAACCAATCATTATCGACGAACCACAAGAAGATATGGGTTTGACGATTGATATTCCTGAATTGATTAAATCAGACGAAGAGTAAACAGCTAGAACAGAAAAGCTGATTAGATTCTTTTAAGCGAGCCGATGAGAGTGAAAGTTCGGCAAGACCCTCTAATTAGAAAGATCCTCTAGTATCGATCAATTGCGAACATTTAGTAGCAGTTGACGCATCATTGCGTTAAAGATGATTAGAGGAAACTTTCATGTTTCAAATTTTGGGTGGTACCACGACAAGCTCGTCCCTTTGCGGATGCGCTTGTTTTTTTGTCGTTTTTTTGCAAAACTACCTGATAAAAATAGCGTAACTCTTTTTAAGAATGATCAAAACAGTCTAAAGCAGTAATGAAAAAGAAATAAAGGAGACGATCGGTAATGAAAACAAAAGAAACCCTTCAATTAGGGAAAACTGGTTTCCCGATGCGCGGTAACTTACCTAATCGCGAAGGTCAATGGGAAAAAGAGTGGGAAGAAAATAAAATTTATGAAAAACGCCAAAAATTAAACGAAGGCAAACCAACTTTCGTTTTACATGATGGCCCTCCATATGCAAATGGGAACATCCATTTAGGTCATGCTTTGAATAAAATCAGTAAAGATATCATTGTTCGTTCAAAATCAATGTCAGGTTTCCGTGCACCCTACGTTCCTGGTTGGGATACACACGGACTACCGATCGAACAAGTATTAGCGAATAAAGGAATCAAACGTAAAGAAATGACCATGTCTGAATACCGTAAAAAGTGTGAAGAATATGCATTGTCACAAGTCGATAAACAACGAGAAGACTTCAAACGTTTAGGGATCGCTGGCGAATGGAATAATCCATACGTGACATTGACTCCTGATTATGAAGCAGCTGAAATCCGTGTTTTCGGAAAAATGGCAGAAAAAGGCTACATCTATAAAGGATTAAAACCAATTTATTGGTCACCATCAAGTGAATCTTCATTAGCTGAAGCTGAAATCGAATATAAAGATGTGAAATCACCATCGATCTATGTCGCTTTCCAAGTAAAAGATGGCAAGGGTCTATTAGATACAGATACATCATTTATCATTTGGACAACGACACCTTGGACATTGCCAGCAAACCAAGGGATCTCTGTTAATCCTGCTTACACTTATGTAGTGGTAGAAGCAAATGGCAGAAAATTTGTAGTAGCAAAAGATTTATTAGACACTGTTGCAACTGAATTAGAATGGACAGAGCCACAAGTCTTGAAAGAAATTGCTGGGCAAGAGCTTGAAAACATGACTGCGCAACACCCATTTTATGATCGTGAATCATTAGTGATCTTAGGTGACCACGTTACTTTAGATGCGGGTACTGGTTTAGTCCATACAGCTCCTGGACATGGGGAAGATGACTATTTTGCATGGAAAAAATATCGTAATGATATCATTTCACCAGTCGATGACCGTGGTATGATGACCGCTGATGCTCCTGGATTTGAAGGAGTTTACTACGATAAAGTCAATCCAATGGTCACTGATCTATTAAAAGAAAAAAATGCGCTATTGAAATTAGACTTCTTTACACATAGTTATCCGCATGACTGGCGGACGAAAAAACCCGTTATCTATCGTGCAACACCACAATGGTTCGCTTCAATCGATAAATTCCGTCAAGATATCTTAGACGAAATCGAAAAAGTAGATTGGATCATCCCTTGGGGTAAGACACGTTTGTATAACATGATCCGTGACCGTGGCGATTGGGTCATCTCTCGTCAACGTGCATGGGGCGTCCCATTACCTATTTTTTACGGTGAAGACGGCGAAGCAATCATCACCCCAGAAACAACAGAACATGTCGCAGAATTATTTGCTGAACATGGCTCAAGTATCTGGTTTGAACGTGAAGCCAAAGATTTATTACCTGAAGGTTTCACTCATCCAAGCTCACCAAATGGCGAATTTACGAAAGAAACAGATATCATGGATGTTTGGTTTGATTCTGGTTCTTCTCATGAAGCAGTCTTGCGTCAACGCGACTACTTAACTTTCCCAGCAGATATGTATCTTGAAGGTTCTGACCAATACCGTGGCTGGTTCAATTCAAGTATCACTACTAGTGTAGCGATCAATGGTGTAGCGCCTTATAAAGCGGTTCTTTCTCAAGGATTCACATTAGACGGTGAAGGTCGTAAGATGAGTAAATCACTTGGAAATACGATCGTACCTGATAAAGTAATCAAACAAATGGGTGCGGATATCTTACGCTTATGGGTCAGCAGTGTTGATTATGAATCAGACGTTCGTGTATCAATGGATATTTTGAATCAAGTATCCGAAGTTTATCGTAAAATCCGTAACACGATGCGTTTCTTATTAGCCAATACAACTGATTTTGAACCTACAGAACACGCGGTTGCTTACGATGAATTACGTTCAGTCGATAAATATATGTTGGTACGTTTGAACCAAGTGATCAAAACAATCCGTGAAGATGGTTATGAAAAATACGACTTCACACAAATTTATAAAACAGTCATCAATTTCTTGACGGTTGATTTATCTTCATTCTATTTAGACTTTGCTAAAGATGTTGTTTATATCCAAGCAGAGGACAGCTACGAACGTCGTTGTATGCAAACAGTCTTCTATCAAGTAGCTGTTGCTGTAACAAAATTATTGACTCCAATCATTCCACATACGACAGAAGAAATCTGGACGTATTTGAAAGAAGAAGAGGAATATGTCCAATTAGCTGAATTACCAAGCTATGAAGAATATGCCAACCAAGCGGAACTATTAGATACTTGGAAAGCCTTCATGGATTTCCGTGATAAGGTCTTAAAAGCTTTAGAAAATGCCCGGAACGAAAAAGTAATTGGTAAATCATTAGAAGCCAAAGTAACCATCTATCCAAGCGAACAAGTAAACACAATGTTAGCTGCATTAGATGCCGATTTGGCTCAATTATTGATCGTATCACCTGACTCATTCAGCATCTCTAATGAAGCTGCACCAGCAGAAGCAGTAAAATTTGAAGATGTAGCGATCTTAGTTGAAAAAGCTGATGGCGAAGTCTGTGATCGTTGTCGCCAAGTCCGAACAACAGTCGGATCAGACGAAAAATTACCAACACTATGTGCCTCATGTGCCCATATCGTTGAAGAACACTATCCTGAAGCAGCTGCTGAAGGTTTAGAATAAGAAAAAGAGCTGTCCCAATAATGGGGCAGCCTTTTTTTATTAAAAAAAGCTGGGACGAAAGTAAAAAATACTTTTGTCTCAGCTTTTTGCTTAATCTAATTTTCCACGTTCACGGTACCAATGATCTGGCTGCCATGCCCATTCGTGGTTGTTTTTAGCTAAAAGTTCAAAGGCACAATCAGGGCCCATGGTTCCTGCCGCATAGTTTGGAAACTCAGGGGTTGTTTGATCCCAAGCTTGACGGATACGGTCAACGATTTCCCATGAATTTGCCACTTCATACCAGTGAGAGAAGTTAGTGCCATCACCATTCAAGGCATCAAGCAATAATTTTTCATAGGCTTCAGGACTATTGCCGGTGACTTCTTCGCTTTGACGGAAATCTAGTTTTACTGGTTCAGGATTGAAACCTTGTCCAATTTGTTTGCCATTCAATGATAAAGAAAAGCCTTCAGTTGGTTGGATATAGATCGTTAAAATATTTTGCGGTAAGTCTTTGCCGCCTGTTTCTTCTTGTTCAAAATTGAAGACATTGACAGGTACTTGCTTAAAGACGATATTGATACGAGTGCCTTTTTCTGTCATTCGTTTACCAGTTCGGATATAGAAGGGAACACCCGCCCAACGGAAGTTGTCGATCATGAATTTACCAGCAACAAAAGTTTCCATCGCTGAGTCTTCAGCTACGTTCGGTTCGTCGCGATAAGCAGCAAAGCCTTTGCCGTCTAATTCACCAGCAGCGTATTGACCGCGGACAAAGTTTTTTGCCACTTCTTCTTCATCATAACGACGAATGGCTTGTAAAACTTTAACCTTTTCTTCCCGCAGTGATTTATTTGAGAAAGAAGTTGGGACTTCCATTGCCAATAAAGAAACAACTTGTAGGATATGATTTTGGACCATATCTTTTAACGCACCGCTATTTTCATAATAACCGCCACGATCTTCGACACCTAAGGCTTCTGAGAAAGTGATCTGGATATTTTCAATGTAACGATTGTTCCAAAGTGATTCAAAAATATTGTTGGCAAAACGGATCACTGAAATATTTTGGATCATTTCTTTCCCTAGATAATGATCGATTCGGAAAATGGCTTCTTCAGGGAAGACGTTGCGGATCTGTTCGTTCAATTCATCGGCAGAATCATAGTCGAAGCCAAATGGTTTTTCGATCACTAGACGGTTATAGCCTTTTTCAGTTAGAATCCCTTGAGATTTCAAATGATTAACGATCGTACCAAAAAATTGTGGCGCCATGGCTAAATAAAATAAGCGATTGCCTTCTAATTGATAGTCCCCGTCTAAACGATCAGATAAATCCTTCAACTGATCGTAATGTTCTGTGTCATTCACGTTGTGAGAAAGATAATAGAAGTGACTAGAAAATTCTTCTGCTTCTTCTTTCGTTGGATTCAAGTCTTTGATCGTATCTCGTACGATTTCTCGGTAGTGATCGTCACTCCACGGCCGACGAGCGGTACCGATCACAGCAAAATGTTTTGCTAAACTGCCTTTTTTATAAAGACGAAATAATGAAGGATAAAGTTTACGCTTCGCTAAATCGCCAGTGCCACCGAAGATGGTGAATAATGCTGCTTGTTCCATATACGTTCACTCCTAATTCATTTAAAGATAATTGGATCAGATCCCGCTGTTTCATTAAAATAGTGGGAGGAATTTTTCAAGCATACAACTCTAAGTGTCTGCTTGTCACTAAAAATAAGTTTATAAAAGATCAACAAAAATTGTTGAAGCTGCTTTGTAACTAATTGAAACTTCTTTTTGGTCATTTTGTAAAGTAATCGGTCCTTCATAAGCGGCGATCTCTTTAATCGTATAGACATCGTGGATATCGATCGTTAGATCCATCAAATAATCCAGTAGTTCCTTTTCGTCTAACACTCGAGCGATTCGGATAGTCGAACCTTCAGGGTAATTGACCAATGTCTCACGGCTTTTTTCGTGGACGGTTTGTCCTTCTTGGGGAATCATGCCGCCATGGGGACAAAATGTCGGATGGCTCAGATAATCATCCAACCGTTGTTCCATTTGTGAAGAAGTCACATGTTCTAAAACTTCGGCTTCATCGTGGACTTCATTCCAAGAATAACCAAGGTGATCGACTAAGAAAACTTCCCATAATCGATGTTTCCGTACTAAGGTACTTGCTTTTTCTAGTCCTGCAGCTGTCAGTTGGACACCTTGATAAGGAGAGTGTTCAACTAAGCCTTCTTTGACTAGCTTATTGATCATTTCACTGACAGAAGCTCCAGAAATAGATAAACCAGCAACGATCTTTTTGTTGCTTACTTTTTTTTGGTCGCCACCTAATTCTAATATTAATTTTAAGTAATCTTCGCGATTCGGCGTCATTGATGTTCATCCTTTCATAACGAAGCATATCAGATTAATTCTACCAAAAAATTCAGATTATTTCCATTTGATTGGATTTTTCTTTACTAAAAAGAACAGTAGATAACGGAGGTAATTAAAAAAAATTTCTAAGAAGGCTTGCCTATCTTTTTAAAAAAAGGTAGTATATTAAAAATAAATGAGAGTTGTCAAATTATTTAAAGGATGATGGTAATGACGACACAAAAAACTTACGAAGCACCAACCATGTATGATCCTTCTTTCGAGAAAGATGCTTGTGGTATGGGCTTCATTGCCCAAATGCAAGGGAATACATCGCATCAGTTAGTCAGCTATGCGTTAACGATGTTAGAACGAATGAATCACCGGGGCGGAACCGGTGCAGAACCGGAAACGGGTGATGGCGCTGGGATTTTGATAACGATTCCAGACCAATTTTTCCAAAGAGAAGCTAAAAAATCCGCGACTGTTTTGCCAGCTAAAGGTCAGTATGCTGTCGGAATGTTTTTCTTGCCTGGTGATCCAGAGCAAAAAAGAGGGTTACAGCAAGCCTTAGTAACTGAAATCGAAGCTGCTGGATACCAAGTTTTATGGCAACGCGACGTACCGTTTCAATATGAGAATTGCGGGCCCGGCGCTCAAAAAGTGATGCCTAGCTTTGTGCAATTATTCATTAAACGTCCACTAGATGTTTCATCAGATCGTGATTTTGAAGATCGTTTGTATCGCTTAAGACGTAAATTAGAAAAAAATTATCAGGCTCAAGAATTATCGATCTGTAGTCTATCTGCTAAGACGATCGTTTATAAAGGAATGCTGCATGCGTATCAAGTCGGTATTTTTTATGATGATTTACAAGATGAGGCTTTTGAAGCGAGCATTGCAGTGGTACATTCGCGTTTTTCAACCAATACCTTTCCTAGTTGGAATCGTGCGCAACCGTTTCGTTTTTTAGCTCACAATGGTGAAATCAATACGTTGCGCGGGTCAGAAAATTGGATGAAGAGTCATGGCATCGAAGTGTACAATGAAGAAGATTCTGATTCTGCTAAATTAGAAAATTGTATGGAATATCTTTATCGAAATGGCCGTGACATTCCGCATGCATTAATGATGATGGTGCCAGAGGCATGGTCAAAAGAAGCCGGTTTAGGCGAAGAATTGACTGCTTTCCACGAATACAATGCTAGTTTTATGGCTCCTTGGGATGGACCTGCGGCTTTATGTTTTACAGATGGTGACATGGTGGGGGCAACGTTGGATCGTAATGGTTTACGTCCGTCACGTTATTCGATCACGAAAGACGGCTTTGTTCAAGTCGCTTCAGAATCTGGTGTCGTTGATTTTGCGCCTTCGAATGTGATCGAAAAAGGAGTCTTAGGTCCTGCTAATATGATTTTAGTGGATACTGTTGCCGGTAAATTTTATCGCAATCAAGAGATTAAAGAACATTATGCTAAAGCTCATAATTACAGCGAATGGTTGGCAGACAATCGCCTTGAATTAGCAGAGCTTCCAAAAGCGGATGTTTCAGAAAGTGACTGGTCACCAAAAGAACTGCAAAAAATGTGGAAACTGAATGGTTATAATGATGAAATTATTCGGGGTGCATTATTGCCAATGGCTGAAAAGGGTGAAGAACCTGTTCTTTCGATGGGGTACGATTCACCATTAGCTGTTTTGAGCAATAAACCGCAATCGCTCTTCACCTATTTCAAGCAACAATTCGCTCAAGTTACGAATCCACCGATCGATGCGATTCGAGAACAATTAGTTATTGGAACAGAAATGTTTTTAGGCCGAGATGGCGATATCCGACAAGACGATGCTCAAAATTGTCAAAAAGTAAAAATCGCTAGTCCCGTATTAAGTACGGCAGAATTCCAAAAACTTGTAAACTTGGAAACAAATCACCAAAAGGCCGTGACGATTTCAACTCTTTATACGATCAATCGTTCAAATGCATTAGAAGATGGTTTAGAACAGATGTTTAAAACGGCAGAATCTGCCGTTGATAATGGGGCAACTTTATTGGTTTTATCGGATCGAAATTCGCAAAAAAGCCAAATGGCAATGCCGATTTTATTAGCTGTTTCTGGTTTGCATAATCATTTAGTTCGTAAAGGGAAAGCGGCTCAGGCAAGTATCGTTGTCGATTCTGCAGAAGTCTGTGAAGTCCACCATTTTGCGACGTTGATCGGCTATGGAGCAAGCGGGATCCATCCATATGGTGCGTATGCAACATTAAGAGATTTCAATCTAGAAAATGGCTTAGAAAATTATCGGAAAGCCGCCGAAAAAGGCATTGTTAAAGTCATGTCACGGATGGGGATCTCGACGATCGCTGGTTATCATGGGGCACAATTATTCGAAGTCGTAGGAATCAGCCAAGCTGTGACCGAAAAATATTTTACTGGAACAGCAAGCCGGATCGGTGGTTTGGCGTTAGAACAAATCGAAGAAGAATATTTAGCTAGACATTATTTAGCCTATGGTCCGCGGCAAAATGATTTGCTGGCTTCTGGCGGCAGCTTCCAGTACAAGGCCGATGGGGAACATCATTTATTCAATCCGCAGACGATCTATAATTTTCAACAAGCTGTTCGTTCAGGTGATTACCAACAATTCAAACACTATGTCGAAGCGATGAACCAAGAGGCACTGGATGAGTCGACTAATCTACGAGCGTTGTGGGAATTTAAAAAAGATCGTTCAGCGGTCAAACTTTCTGAAGTCGAGCCAGCAAGTAAAATCGTCAAACGGTTCAAAGTCGGTGCAATGTCTTATGGTTCTTTGAGCGAAGAAGCCCATCAATGTATCGCCGAAGCAATGAATGCGATCGGAGCAAAATCAAACAGCGGTGAAGGTGGCGAAAATCGTAAACGATTCAAAGTACAAGCTGACGGTAAAAATTACAATAGTAAAATCAAACAAGTGGCTTCTGGCCGTTTTGGCGTCAATGCTGAATATTTGATGAGTGCCGAAGAATTACAAATTAAAATGGCGCAAGGTGCAAAACCAGGAGAAGGTGGGCAATTACCCGGTAATAAAGTCTTTCCATGGGTTGCCGAGATACGAGGATCGACACCAGGAGTACGTTTGATATCACCGCCGCCGCATCATGATATTTATTCAATCGAGGATCTAGCACAATTGATATATGATTTAAAAGCCATCAATCCTTATGCGAAGATCAATGTAAAATTAGTTTCCAGTACCGGTGTTGGTACGATCGCAACCGGTGTTGTGAAAGCTGGAGCAGATGTTGTCGTGATTTCAGGCTATGACGGCGGAACCGGCGCATCACCACGAAATTCGATTCGAGATGCCGGATTACCATGGGAAATGGGCGTCGCCGAAGCGCACCAAACGTTAGCTATGAACAATTTACGTCAACGGATGACGTTAGAAACAGACGGGAAATTAATGACTGGCCGTGATGTTGCGATGGCGATCTTATTAGGAGCTGAAGAATATAGTTTTGCATCATTGGCATTGGTCGCGATCGGTTGTGTTATGATGCGCGTCTGTAGTTTGAATACTTGTCCAGTAGGTGTTGCTACGCAAAATCCAGAGTTGCGAAAATTCTTTGTTGGAAAACCGGAACATTTGATCAATATGATGTATTTCATTGCGGAAGATTTGAGAGAGATCATGGCTGAATTAGGTTTCAGAAGTATCGATGAAATGATCGGTCACACGGAAGTATTACAACCTCGTTTTATTGCAAAAGGTAAAGCAAAAACATTAGATTTTTCACGGATTCTTTCAACGAGTATCGGTATCGAACGTAAAATGGATGATCCGTTTAAAGCCGCTCGTGACTGGCCGGAATTAGATCAATTTGCAACAGCAGCGATTAAAAATGGGACTCCTGTCGCTGTGACCGACTCGATCAATAATGTGAATCGAACAGTTGGAGCCCGGATGGGTGGTTGGATTGCAGAGCGTTTCGGGAATTATGCGTTGACTCCAGGTCAAATCAAGTATACGTATCATGGAATTGCTGGCCAAAGCTTCGGTTCATTCATCACTCAAGGGATGGAACTTAAGTTGATTGGTGAAGGCAATGATTATGTAGCTAAAGGGCTAAGCGGGGGGCGCGTGATTATCGTCCCACCAGCGGATGCGGCCTATGACGTAGAAAATTCTCCGATCGTCGGAAATGTTGTTTGTTTTGGAGCGAACCGTGGAGAAGGCTATTTCCGTGGAAAAGCGGGCGAACGTTTTTGTGTTCGCAACAGTGGCGCCAATGTTGTTGTTGAAGGTGTCGGAGACCATGGTTGTGAATATATGACAGGTGGTGTGGCAGTGATCTTAGGATCAACTGGCCGAAATTTTGCTGCCGGTATGTCAGGTGGTGTCGCCTATGTCTATGATCCAACTGATAGTTTTGCAGCGAAGTGCAATCGTGAAATGGTGGATCTTTTCAAAGTCGGTGAAACGGGAGAAGATGCGATCTTGAAAGAAATGATCGAAAAACATCTAGCTTATACGGATTCATTGAAAGCGGCAGAACTATTGAATAATTGGGAAGTGGCTCAAAAACATTTTGTCAAAGTCTATCCGCGAGAATACCATGAAATGGTTCGTGTGACCGAAGAATTAGCAGCTACCGGCTTAACAGGAGAAGAATTAATCGAAAAAGCGTTTGTGACCGTAATCGGTGAGCAAACGGTACCGGCTGGAAAGGAGCGTGGCTAGAATGGCAGATCCATTTGGCTTTTTAAAATATCCGCGTAAGGACAACCCTTATCGTCCAGTTGCAGAACGTGTACAAGACTGGGAAGAACTACAAATACCGCTTAGCATGGCCGAAAGACAAGAACAAGCCGCTCGTTGTATGAACTGCGGTATCCCATTTTGTCATACTGGAATTTTTTATGGTGGAAAACGAGCAGTCTCAGGTTGCCCAAATGACAATTTGATTCCTGAATGGAACGATTTCGTTTATCGAGGGGATTTCAAAAATGCCTTTGATCGTTTAGTCAAAACCAATCCGTTACCAGAAATGACGGGACGAGTTTGTCCAGCTCCTTGTGAAAAGTCATGTACCGAAGGATTGAACGGTTCTGGTGTAGCGATCCATGACAATGAGCGTTTCATTATTGATCAAGCATTTGAAAATGACTGGGTCAAAGCAGATGGTCTGCCCGTTGAACGGACAGAATTCAAAGTCGCGATCGTAGGCTCTGGTCCGGCGGGATTGTCAGCGGCATGGCGGTTGAACCAATTAGGGCACCAAGTGACCGTTTATGAACGTAGTGATCGGGCTGGCGGTTTATTGATGTATGGTATTCCGAATATGAAATTAGATAAAGAAATCGTCCAACGACGGATCGATGTAATGGAAGAAGTTGGCATTCGTTTTGTATTGAATACGGAAATCGGCAGCGATATTTCAGCCGAAGAATTACAATCAGAGTACGATCGTGTGATCATTGCTTCAGGAGCTAGTGTGGCGAGAGATTTAAAAATTCCTGGTCGTGAGCTAGCGGGTATTCATTTAGCAGTTGATTATTTAACTGAATGTACTAAGCAAGTCATGAAACAAGGGAAAAAGGTTATTGAAAAACCATTAGCTGGAAAACATGTTGTGGTCATCGGGGGCGGAGATACAGGAAATGATTGTATTGGTTCTGCGATCCGTCAAGGTGCGGCCTCAGTGAAACAATTAGAAATCACACCGCAATTACCGGGAACTCGGACAAAAAATAATCCTTGGCCTGAATATTCGATGATTGATCGTTTAGGCTATGGTCAAGCTGAGGGTCTTATTGAGAATCCTGAGCTGACGGTTTACAGTACTTCAACGAAAGCATTTATCGGAACAGAAGCTGGGAAAGTTTCTGCGATTGAAACGGTTCAAGTCGATAGTCAATTTCAACCGATTCAAGGGACTGAAAAAAGATTGAAAGCCGATCTTGTCTTGTTAGCAATGGGATTTACCGGTGCTGAAAAAGCGTTATTAGATGCTTTTTCAGTTAAAGAAATTTATGAAAATTATGCCACAGATAACGAAAAAGTTTACGTAGCCGGCGATGCTCGTCGTGGACCAAGCTTAGTTATTTGGGGAATTCGTGAAGGCCGTAAAGCTGCTGAAGAAGTCGATCAATTATTACGCTCAATGGTATATCAATAAGCAAATAGAAAACCGAAGTGAATGATTCACTTCGGTTTTCTATTTGTTGAAGCTGAAATAATTTTTCTTTTTCAAGATATAAGTGATCGATTCATTCAAAATCAGACCAATCGCAATCGAAAAACCAACAAGCATCGCCTGTAAGCCAAGCGAGAGTGCTTGGCTGTATTGATCTTCGACTAAAAAATTAAAAGCCTTGAAAAGTAAGCTTCCAGGAACGATCGGCATGATACCAGGAATCGTAAAAATCGTACTAGGAGCTTTGGTCAATTTAGCAAATAACTGACTAATGACCGCTAGGATGATACAGGCTAATAATGAAGCGACGGACTCGTTTGTATACTTTGTAAAAAAATAGATAAGCCATATAAGTAAAAGCACCTGCTAAGCCACATAATACAAAGTATTTTCGTTGGATATTATTTAGTACGGAAACACACGCGCTGACTAAAAAACTGAATAGATAAATCATTTTTTTCCTCCGATCACGTATTAGTCAATACAAACACAACTGGAAAAACTAACATCAAAAGGGTATTGATCGCATAAATCCCTTGAGTCAAACCAGAAATATAATCACCATTGATACTGGCTTTGATGGAATTTACAATAACTGATCCTGGAAGCAAGGGCATCAAACCACTTAAAATCAATGAAAAGGAATCAGGGATGAGCGCTTTTTTATAAAGCAAAATTGAAATAATCGAGACACATAAAGAATAAACTAACGCCGATAACATTTTTACTTGTAAGAATTTCTGTACCAGCAAATAGACAAAGTAAGCAATGATCGTAACGAAAAAAGCTAACAAGGCAATAGCTGATGTTTGATTGAACATACAATATGCTGCACCAGAAATCGTTCCAGCACACAGGAGTTGGATGTATAGAGGAAAGCCAACAGTCATATGATCGATCGCAGCTAATTTTTTATATAGAGTATCTGCTGAAATCTGGTGGTTATAAAATAAAGCGACTTCTTTTTCTACTAAGGTTGTTTTTTCAAAATTGTAGGCATTGTCTTTAACGGTAACCATCCGAACTTCATTATCGATCGAATTGATCACAACCAAAGCTGTCTCGGTCACAAAAAAAGAATATTCAGCCGATTTGATAAAGTGGGACATTTTTATCAAATTGTTTTTGACATCATTGGTTGCATAGTTGCTTTTTAACATGATCCTGCCATAACGCAAAAGCAACGCCGCATTTTTATTGTTTAATTCTTCCATTTAGCTGATTCCTTTCTGAATTGAGTACATCCGTTATAATCAGTAGACCATAATCAAGACAAAAAAGATGACGAACTTTGTCGTAAAAAGCGACGAATTCACTTTTAAACTAACTGGAAATATAAAAATACCCCGTAACATCAGATTTTAAGTCTAATGTTACGGGGCAGAATAATTGCTGGTTAATTCTTTGATATGAGAGGCAAAGATAAGTCCTCTAGTTCATCATACAATGTGTCTGGAATGCCGTTTTTTGTTTTGATCAATAAATGGTATCCATATTGGTCTTGAATCGCTAATTTTTGTTCACTTAATTCGATCAGCTGATAGATGATTGCTGTACCATCTAAAATAATCGAAAGATCTGGATAGATAGTAATAGAGTGCTTTGCTTGGCCTCTTGGATGAATGAACTCCCAGGAACCAACATAGAGCTGATTTAAATCTTTGTTTTCATGCTTACGAACAAGTCTGGAGGTCACGGCAGCGATACCCAAAGAGGTCGCACTTAAAAAGACCGGCCATTTCAATCTCATCAAAAAACTCCTTTCACACTAGCTTTGTTATACTATATAATAAAGTCCGTCATCTTTCCATCCAACTTAAGGACTATTTAACTTTTTTTAGAAGGATTTTGATAAAAATGAAGTATTCTACAATTTATTTGGCCATTTTCTTAGAAAGAAGCAATCGATTTATTGCTCGATGTCGTTTAATCGACACCGAAGAAGAAATTATTGTCCATGTCAAAAATACTGGCCGGTGCAAAGAGTTACTTATTCCAGGTGTGATCGTTGCTGTCAATCATCAACCTTCAGCAAAACGAAAAACGGCTTATGATTTGATTGCGGTCAAGAAAGGTCTGATGTGGATCAATATCGATTCACAGATTCCAAACGCATTGGCTTCAGAAGGTCTCACTACGGGCACAATTTCCTTACCAGGTATAACTGGCACGCTTTCTTTAGTAAAAAGAGAAGTAACTTATGGGCATTCAAAATTTGATCTTTATTTCGAAACTGATCAACAAGAAAAAGGCTTTGTAGAAGTCAAAGGAATGACTTTGGAAAATCAAGGAGTCGGTGCGTTCCCGGATGCGCCAACGCTTAGAGGTCTAAAACATGTGAGAGAACTTCAGCATGCTCAACAATTAGGCTACCGCTGCTTTGTTCTGTTCATCGTTCAATTTTCTCAAATACGGGTGGCGACGATTCATTCCGAGATGCAGCCAGCTCTTTCTGAAGCAATAAAACAGGCAAAAGCAGACGGCGTACAGATTTTAGCGTATAATTGTGAGGTAGATCAGGAAACGATCGCCCTTAAAGAGGCGGTTTCGTTTGACCTGAACCAACCATTTATTGATCCAAATCAAGGAAAGGTGGAAAAAGCATGATTAATCTAGGTATTATTGGGACTAATTGGATCACAGATCAGTTTGTCCAAGCTGCACATGAAACAGGAAACTATCAACTTTCAGCTGTCTATTCAAGAAACTTGGCAACGGCCCAAAAATTTGGCGAAAAATATGGTGATGTAGAATACGCTACAGATCTAGCGACTTTTTTTGCGATCGAACATATAAATACGATCTACATTGCCTCACCCAACAGTTTGCACTTTGAACAAGCGAAACAAGCAATTTTAGCTGGAAAAAATGTAATTGTTGAAAAACCAGCATTCTCAACGCCAGCTGAAATGGATGAGATTATTGAATTAGCCAATCAAAAACAAGTTTTCTTCTTTGAAGCAGCTCGAAATATCCATGAGCAAGCCTTTAAAACAGTGGCTGATTTCTTACCCTTGAAAGACCATATTTTAGGGGCTGACTTTAGCTTTATGAAGTATTCGTCTCGTTATGATCAAGTCTTAGACGGTGAAGAACCAAATATTTTCTCGCCGCATTTTTCAGGTGGTGCACTCGCTGATTTAGGGGTCTATCCTATCTATGCAGCTTTAGCCTGGTTTGGCATGCCAAATGAGAGTCTATATTTTGCTAAAAAAATTCGTACTGGTGTAGACGGTTTGGGAACGGGAATCTTACGTTATGATGATTTCGATGTGACGATCCGTACGGGAAAAATCACAGATAGCTTCCAAGCTTCGGAGATTTACTTAACTAATGGGACGTTAGTGCTAAATGCAGTCAACTCGATTGATGAAGCAATATTCCATGATCGCGAACATGCACGAAGAGAGAAACTAAACGTTCATCAATTAGAAAATCCCATGGTGGAAGAAGCCAATGATTTTGCAAAAGTAATAATGAATCCAACAGATCGTGAGTTAGGAACGTTTTATGAAGAATGGGTAGAGCTTGCCCGAAATGTTAACCAAGTGATTTATGATATGCGAAAAAGTGCAGGCATTATTTTTGATGCCGACAAGAAATAGGGGAAACTATGAATAATCAAGAATTTGTACCATTTTTACAAGCGAATTGGGAAACAGCCGGGTTTCAAAAACCAGCGTTGATCCAAGAAAGAGTCTTCGATCCAATCACAGAAGGAAAACATTTGGTCGGGATCGCACCGACTGGTAGCGGAAAAACCTTAGCCTATTTGTTGCCATTACTTAATCAATTAGAAGCTGGCAAGCCAAGCCAAGTATTGATTTTGACGTCATCACAGGAACTTGCGATGCAAGTCGTTGAAGTTGCGCGGAAATGGTTAGCGGGTTCTGGCATGAAAGTACAAGCGTTGATCGGCGGAGCAAATGTCAAACGTCAACATGAAGCTTTAAAGAAAAAACCAGAGTTGTTGGTCGGAACTCCTGGACGTGTATTAGAATTGATCAGCGGTAAAAAAATCAAAGCCCCAGCGATCAAAACCTTAGTGTTTGACGAAGTCGATCAATTGGTTCAAGGGCAAAGTTTCCAATTGATTCAAAAAATCTTGAAAACGACGGATAATGAAGCCCAAAGATTGTATTTCTCAGCTACTGCAGATGTAGTATTAGAAGAATTGAATACGATCGAATCAGATTTACTAGTAATCGATGTAACCAAAGAAGACGATAGTCAAGGGGACGTACAACATTTTTATATTGAAACCAACGATCGTAAAAAAGTTGATCAAATGCGTCGTCTGTTGAATATGCCTGCTTTTTGGGGGATGATTTTCTTCAACCAGCTGAGTGACATGGGAAGTGCAGAAGAAAAATTACTTTTTCATCAATTACCGGTGGCTAGTTTGGCATCAGATCAATCAAAAATTTTACGTAAAAATGCGATTGAACAGTTTAAAAAGCATCAAGTTCTCGGATTATTAACTACCGATTTAGCTAGTCGTGGATTAGATATTGAATCATTGCCATTTGTGGTCAATGCGGATGTGCCATTGAGTGAAGAGAGTTATCTTCATCGTGCCGGTCGCGTAGGACGGATGGGTGAGACCGGAGTCGTTATTACGTTTGTTACACCAGCAGACAAAGCGGATCTATTAAAAATTGCGAAAAAACTTGAATTACCTGTTGCACCGATTTATCTATTTGGCGGTGAATTATTAACCGAAGAGCCTGTCAGACAAGCAGATCCTAAAAAGAAAAAGAATAAAAAGAGCAAAGGGAAAAGACGTAAATAAGTCTTTTCCTTTTTTGCTCCAAATTAACAATTTCAAGAGAATAAAATAAGGTATCCGCGAAATCTGTTAAAACTTCATTAGTTATCTTGCGAAATTAATTTAAAATGGCTACAATGAGAGAGCACGTTCTCGTAGCTCAGTAGGATAGAGCGATCGCCTCCTAAGCGATAGGTCGCTGGTTCGATTCCAGTCGGGAACATCCTATCAAAAAAGAAACCACCGATTAAAAAATTTTAATCGGTGGTTTTTCTTTTATGCCCAATCACCATTTCTAAAGATTGGTGTAGTCGATCCATCTTTACGGATGCCATCGATGTCCATTTGATCAGATCCAACCATGAAATCAACATGGGTTTGACTGCTGTTCAAACCAGCTTGAGCCAATTCTTCTTTGGTCATTTCGGTTCCACCTTCAACACTGAAAGGATACGCCGCACCAAGCGCTAAATGATTCGAAGCATTTTCATCAAATAAAGTATTGAAGAAAGTGATACCCGATTGTGAGATGGGTGAGGGATCTGGAACGAGCGCGACTTCACCTAAATGTTTAGCTCCTTCATCGATCGATAATAAAGAAGAAAGGACGTCAGCGCCTTCTTTAGCTGAAAATTCAACGACTTTACCGTCCTTGAATGTAAATTTCATTTCATTCAAGGTTGTTCCGGCATAGCTTAATGGTTTTGTACTAGTGATGTAGCCATCAATTCGATTACGATCTGGAGCCGTGAAGACTTCTTCAGTCGGCATGTTGGCCATAAACTCATTGCCATCGGCGGCGAAACTTCCAGCGCCTTCCCAAACGTGATTGTCAGGTAATCCAATCATGATGTCAGTACCAGGAGCGGTGTAGTGCAAAGCAGAAAATTGTTCTTTATTCAATCGTTCCGCTTGTTCACGCATCACAGCGTCATGTTCTTCCCAAGCTTTGACTGGATCTTCTGAGTAAATGCGAGTCGTTTTGAAAATCTCATCCCATAGACGGTCAACTTGTTCCTCACTTGAGACAAGCTCAGGAAAAACCTTTGCTGCCCAGGCAGGACTTGAGGCCGCTACTACAGTCCAACGTAATTTATTTGATTGTGTCGCTTCCATCACCGCTTGCAATGCTTTTCCACGTGCTGATTGGAAAGCAGCGACTCGATTGGTATCGACACCTAAAAGTGCATCTGGATTTTGTGAGACGATGCTGATTCGAGTCACTCTTTTTTCAGCAAAAGTATTGGCTTCGTCTACTTTATAAGCCGGGACCTCATTGATTCGATCTTCAGCCGCGTGACTTAAAAATGCCCGTTGGATATCGTCGTCATTCCATTGAACAATAACTTCAGCAGCCCCTAATTTATAGGCTTCTTTTGTTACTAAGCGAGCGAGTGGTGCTTGTTCAACACTGGCATAAACAACAACTGTGTCTTCTTTTTGAACATTGACCCCAACTTTTGCGATCAGGTGAGCGTATTTTTTTAAAAGTGTATCAAAGTTTGATAGAACCATTCAAATCCCTCCGTTTCATTAGTACCATCTTAGCATTTCTTTGAAATTCTCCAAAGAAAATATGTTCAAAAAAAGAGTACCTGTTTTCCAGGTACTCTTTTTTTCTTTTTATGACGCAGCAGCGACAATTTTTTTTGCGAAAGCTTCTAAGTTTTCGATATCTTCTTCTTCAGCAGCCATTTCGATTTTCACGATGTCAGCACCGCGAGTCGCACCGGTTTTAACAAAGGCAGCATCAAAATCATCGACTGATTTACAATACTCATCATAGAAAGTATCGCCGGATCCACAGACTCCGAAGATCTTTCCGCTCAAATCTAATTCTTGTAAATCTTCATAAAAATCAACGATTTCATCAGGTAGGTCACCTTCACCGTAAGTATAAGTTGCAACGACACAGATATCTGCATCTTCAAAATCTTCTGCTTCTACTTGGGTACACTCATCGATCTCAACTTCGATATCTAAATTTTCGAAGGCTTCGGCCACAATATCAGCGATTTCTTCGGTATTTCCAGTCATGCTTGCATAAACGATTTTTGCTAATGTCAAAAAAATTCCTCCTCAGCTTTAAGCCAAATTTAAGGCAATTATACCAAAATAAAAACAAAAGGAAAACCAGACTTCTAACCATTTGTTCGCTTTATAGGGTTATGTTAAAATAGACAAGATGAAAAAGGAGACGAACACGAATGATTACACTAAAATCAAACCGAGAAATTGAAATGATGAATGAGTCTGGAGAATTATTAGCGGATGTGCACCGCCACTTACGCGATTTTATCAAACCAGGTGTTTCAAGTTGGGACATTGAAGTCTTTGTTAGAGACTTTATCGAAAGCCATGGCGGTACAGCTGCACAAATTGGTTTTGAAGGCTATGAATATGCGACTTGCTGCAGTATCAATGATGAAATTTGTCATGGTTTTCCTAGAAAAAAACCGTTAAAAAATGGTGATTTGATCAAAGTTGATATGTGTGTAGAATACAAAGGAGCTATGTCTGACTCTTGCTGGTCTTATGCTGTTGGTGAAGTATCACCTGAAATCCAAAGGTTAATGGACGTTACAAAAAAAGCGATGTATATCGGAATCGAACAAGCCCAAGTAGGCAACCGTATCGGTGATATTGGTCATGCGATTCAAACATATGCAGAAGGCGAAGGTTTTTCTGTTGTCCGTGACTTTATCGGTCATGGCATTGGACCAACCATTCATGAAGAACCAGCGATCCCACATTACGGTGTGGCTGGAAAAGGTTTGCGTTTGAAAGAGGGCATGGTCATTACGATCGAACCAATGATCAATACCGGTACATGGAAAATGAAGATGGATCCGAATGGCTGGACAGCCTATACTCAAGATGGCGGCTGGTGTGCCCAATACGAACACACCTTAGCAATCACAAAAGAAGGACCAAAAATTTTGACTTCACAAGGTGAAGAAGGAACGTACTAAAACGAGGAACTTTATGGGACCAATAGATAAAATTAAAGAGAATAAGAAATTAATGGATTTTATCCAAACGATCCGCAAACACATTACAGAGACAGAAATAGGCGACCGCTCCGTGGTAGTCGCCTATTATTTGTTGCTTTCTTTTTTTCCGATCCTGATTGTGATCGGTAATTTACTTCCTTTTTTGAATATCACTCCAGAAACAGTATTGCCCTATCTAAGCGAGGCGATTCCGCCAAATGTTTATAGTTTTTTGAAACCTGCAATTATTGGCTTGTTAGAAAATACTTCTGGTGGTGCACTATCGATCTCCGTTCTAGCGTCATTATGGTCATCTAGTCGCGGGATCAATTCATTACAAAAAGCACTAAATCGAGCCTACGGGGTAGAAGATCGCGGGAATTTTGTGATCAGTCGAGTAGTATCTGTTGGTATGGTCGGTATCCTCATGATGGCGATCATTGCGATGGCCTTGGTCTTTAGTGCGGGGCAAGTTATTTTAGATGCGTTACAACCAATGTTTGGCTTTTCTCCTGAGATCATCTCGACCTTTCTAGCATTGCGATGGCCAGTAACAGTGATCGGATTGCTGATTATTTTGGGAGCGGTCTATATCGTGATCCCAAACGCGCATGTTCGTGTGAAGTATGCATTACCGGGGACCGTTTTTGCTACTGTCGGCTGGATCGTTTTGGCTCAAGGTTTTAGTATCTATGCCCAGACATTTGCGCAACGGGTTTCGGGTTATCAAATCATCGGAAGTTTTATCGTTCTGATGTTTTGGCTCAATTTTTCTGCGACCATCATTATCGTTGGTGGTGTTTTAAATGTAACGATCGAAGAATTTCGAACTGGAAAAGAGGTAACCGAAGGGTCAAATCGGGTAAATAAATGGTTCAACAAACTCAAAAATCGTGTAATAAAGAAGAAAAAGAAGAAGTGATTGCTAGAAAATTTGTAAGTTTATAAAAAAAACTTGTAAATAACTAGAACTCCGTTATATGATTTTTTATACAAAGGTAGGTGGCAACATGTTAGTGTCCTTCGGGCTGATCATTAAATACTTTTTGACCTTTTTGATTGCCTTGATTTTAACCCCGATTTTTAAGATTATTTCGGTTCAGACTGGCTTAGTCGATAATCCTAATGCTCGTCGAATGAATCAAGTTCCGATGCCTAGTGCAGGCGGACTGCCGATATTTATTACATTTGCGATCTCTTCGTTGGTATTGTTTCGTGGAGTGCTCCCATTTGATTATATTAGCAAGATTCTATTAGGCGGATTGATCATTGTAATTACGGGACTATTAGATGATAAATTTGAATTGTCACCGAAGCAAAAAAGTTTAGGTATTTTACTAGCAGCATTGGTTATTTATTATGTTGCTGATATTCGTTTCAATTTCTTTACCGCACCATTATTAGGAAAAATCAATTTATCATGGTTGAGTTTACCTGCGACGATTTTTTGGATCTTTGGTATCACGAATGCGGTAAATTTGATCGATGGACTAGATGGCCTAGCTGCCGGAGTTTCCATGATCGGCCTAACAACGATCGGTGTTATCGGCTATTTCTTTCTACACTCCGCAACAGCTTTTATTTCATTGACGATCTTTTGTTTAGTTGCAAGCATTATGGGATTCTTTCCTTATAATTTTCATCCAGCAAAAATCTATTTGGGAGATACTGGGGCTCTGTTTTTAGGCTTTATGATTGCGGTTCTATCCTTGCAAGGATTGAAAAATGTAACGTTTATCTCATTGATCACGCCATTATTGATTTTAGGTGTTCCTGTAACGGATACTTTTTTTGCGATGGTGCGAAGAAAAGCTAAAAAAATGCCGATTTCAGTCGCAGATAAACAGCATTTGCATCATCGTTTGCTTAACTTAGGCTTCACTCATCGAGGTGCTGTGTTGACGATCTATGCGATTGCAGTATTGTTTTCATTCACAGCCTTATTGATCAATTATACCAGTCAGTTAGGAACGGTCGTCTTGATCGTGGCAATGGTCTTTGCCTTTACATTCTTACTAGAATTAATTGGTTTGATCAGTGAGAAATACAGTTTTATTACTAAAACCTTCCGTTTATTTGGAAATAAAGAATATCGTTCTCAAGTAATGCATAAATATTTCAAGAAATGAGTGTTGATCTCCGTTATGAATAAACAAAAAAATGATGTGACGATCAGCATCGTGACCCATAATAGTGACAAGATTTTTTTGAGTTTAGATTCACTGATTCAAAGTTTAGGGCAACAGGAAACGATCAAAATCAGAATTTTCGATAATGCTTCTGACACTGCATACTGTGAGCGGCTAAAAACGTATTTAAGCTATCCTTTCATGGAGATCAATTTTTATTCTGAAAATAAAGGCTTTGGTTTTGGTCACAATGCCAACCTATTGGATCAAACAGGATATGGCATCATCTTTAACCCAGATATTATTTTGTCTGAGAACCAACTAAACGCAATGGTGGATCATTTAGCCCAACATCCTGAAGCTGGATTATTAGCACCCAAGATTTTGAATGAAGATGGGACAACTCAATTTTTGATCCGTGATCACTTGAATGTTTTCGATTATATGCTGCGATTCATTCCATTTAAATTTGTAAAGAAAATGTTTGCGCAACGTTTGGCCAAATTTGAATGCCGTGATTTGCCAGATGATCAAGATAGTTATGTTCGAATGATTTCTGGCAGCTTTATGGTAGTCGATTTGAAAAAATTTAATCAAATCAAAGGCTTTGATCCAAGATACTTTATGTATTTTGAAGACAACGATCTTTGTCGTAAAATGGAACAAGCCGGTTACAAAGCGTTGTATAGCCCTCAATTTTCAGTCGTTCATTTATATGAACGCGGGGCAGTCAAAAGTCGTAAGTTATTTATTATTTTTTTACAGTCTATGAGAAAATATTTTTCCAAATGGGGCTGGCAACTTTTTTGAGTTTTGGAGGTAGGGAATGAACAGACAGTCTAACATGCAAGTTTCTGTTTGTATGGCAACGTACAATGGTAGGCATTTTATTGAAGAACAATTGAACAGCATATTCCCACAACTTTCTGCTGAAGATGAGTTGATTATTTCCGACGACCATTCAACCGATGGGACGTGGGAATTTTTATTAGCTTTAGCAAAAAGAGACCCAAGAATAAAATTATTTCAAAATGACCAGCAAGGATTAATCAAAAATTTTGAAAATGCGATCAAACAAAGTACAAAAGCACTTATTTTTTTGTGTGATCAAGACGATGTTTGGCATAAAGATAAAGTTGAAACCACTGTTCGCTATTTTGCTGATCCGAAGATCCAAGTCGTCGTCTCTGATTTGATCATTGTAGATAATGATTTTGAGGTATTGGTACCTTCATATCAAGCGATGCGCCATACACGTCCAGGTTTCTGGGCCAATCTTTTGAAGAGCAGTTATATCGGTGCAGGGATGGCTTTTCGATCAGAACTAAAAGCCGTTATTTTACCGATTCCTAAAGAAGTACCGATGCACGACATGTGGATCGGATTGTTAGCGGATTATCATAAAGGTGTTAAGTTTATTTCAGAACCATTGGTTTATTACCGTCGCCATGGTTTGAATGCTTCAGAGATCAAAACAACGGCTTCGCGCATGCAACAATTCAAATGGCGGTGGAATGCTTTTCAATTAGTTCGAAAAAGAGTAAAAGAAATCAAAGAAAAACAACAAAAACATTTTTCTAATAACAAACATCAGGTATAATAAGTTCGTATGCTTTTAAAGAATACCGATTCAAATAGTAATAAGATCAAAATGCTAATCGCATTTGATATTTTTGCCAGCAGAATCGGAGCACATTATAATGGATAAGGAGCGTAAGTATGAAAGGAATTATTTTAGCAGGTGGCAGTGGGACACGTTTATATCCACTGACTAAAGCAACGTCGAAACAATTAATGCCGGTCTATGACAAACCGATGATTTATTACCCAATGTCTACTTTGATGTTAGCGGGGATCAATGAAATTTTGATTATTTCTACACCGCAGGATACACCACGTTTTGAAAATCTTTTTGGAGATGGTCATGAACTAGGAATCCATATCGAATATGCGGTACAAGAAAGTCCCGATGGATTGGCTCAAGCCTTTATCATTGGAGAAGACTTTATCGGCGATGATAGTGTCTGCCTAGTACTTGGAGACAATATCTATTATGGAGATGGCTTATCTCGGATGTTGCAACGCGCTGCAAAGAAAACAGAGGGTGCAACAGTCTTCGGCTATCATGTAAATGATCCTGAACGTTTTGGTGTGGTTGAATTCGATGAAGAGATGCGTGCCGTATCGATCGAAGAAAAACCAGAAGCACCAAGATCAAATTACGCGGTTACTGGCTTGTATTTCTATGATAATGAAGTTGTTGAAATCGCCAAAAATATCCAACCATCTGAACGTGGCGAGTTAGAAATCACTGATGTCAACAAAGAATATTTGAAACGCAATAAATTATCAGTTGAAGTGATGAGTCGTGGATTTGCTTGGTTAGATACTGGAACCCATGAATCATTATTAGAAGCGTCAACGTTTATCTCAACGATCGAAAAACGTCAAAACTTAAAAGTAGCTTGTTTAGAAGAAATTTCTTATCGAATGGGCTACATTACAAAAGAACAATTAGTTGAATTGGCACAACCATTGAAGAAAAACCAATATGGCCAATACTTATTACGTTTAGCAGAAGAGGAATAGACATGGGAAAAATCAAAGTTACAGAAACAAATTTAACAGATGTAAAAATTATTGAACCAGCTGTTTTTGGTGACCACCGTGGTTTCTTCACTGAAAGTTATTCAGAAGAAGATTTTAGAGCAGCCGGTATCGAACATCATTTTATTCAAGACAATCATTCATTATCGACTCAACCAGGTGTTTTACGTGGATTACACTTCCAAAAAGGAAAATCAGCACAAACAAAATTAATCCGAGTTGTTTCTGGTGCAGTTCTTGATGTGATCGTGGATATCCGAAAAGGCAGCCCAACCTACGGTAAATGGGAAGGCTATATCCTTTCAGAACATAACCACCGTCAATTATTAGTTCCTCGCGGTTTCGCTCATGGTTTTGTGACCTTGACACCAAATGTGAACTTTATGTATAAATGTGACAATTACTATGATGCGGAAGCAGATGGCGGAATCTCATTTGCAGACCCAGATCTTGCCATCGATTGGCCGATCGATATCGAAAAAGCTATCACATCAGAAAAAGATGCCAAACAACCAACATTGAAAGAATTTGAAGCTGAAAATCCTTTCGTGTATGGTGAAATTTAAGCAAACTAGGAGCAAAAACAGATGAAAAATATTATCGTAACAGGTGGAGCTGGCTTCATCGGCTCTAACTTCGTTCATTATGTAGTTAATAATCATCCAGAAGTCCACATAACGGTTTTGGATAAATTAACTTATGCTGGAAATAAAGAAAACTTAGCGGGATTACCGGAAGACCGCGTAGAATTAGTTGTCGGTGATATCGCTGATGCTGAATTAGTAGAACGTCTAGTACAAAAAACAGATGCAGTCGTTCACTATGCTGCAGAATCCCACAATGATAATTCATTGAAAGATCCATTCCCATTTGTTCAAACAAATATCATTGGAACGTATACATTGATTGAAGCGTGTCGTAAAAATAATGTTCGCTATCATCATGTTTCAACAGATGAAGTGTATGGCGATCTTCCGTTAAGAGAAGATTTACCAGGGCATGGTGAAGGTGAAGGAGAAAAATTCACTGCTGAAACACCGTATAACCCTTCAAGCCCTTACTCATCAACAAAAGCTGGGTCAGATTTACTAGTGAAAGCTTGGGTTCGTTCATTTGGTTTACAAGCGACGATCTCAAACTGTTCAAATAATTATGGGCCTTACCAACACATTGAAAAATTTATTCCACGCCAAATCACGAATGTCTTAAGCGGTATTCGTCCAAAACTTTACGGCGATGGAAAAAATGTTCGTGACTGGATCCACACAAACGACCATTCTTCTGCTGTTTGGGCAATTTTGACTAAAGGCAGAATTGGCGAAACGTATTTGATCGGTGCGGATGGTGAAGAAGATAATAAAACAGTGATGGAAATTATCTTAGAAGAAATGGGTCAACCTAAAGACGCATATGATCACGTAAAAGACCGTGCAGGTCATGATTTACGTTACGCGATTGATTCAACCAAATTACGTGAAGAATTAGGTTGGAAACCTGAATTTACGAATTTCCGTGCTGGGATGAAAGATACCATCAAATGGTATACTGAAAACGAAAACTGGTGGCGGGCTGAAAAAGAAGCAGTTGAAAGCAATTATGCGAAAAACGGCCAATAATATTAACTAAATGAGGCAGGTGCATCCTGCCTTTTTTTGAGAGATAATAGATTGATAAAAAGTAAGGAGTAGAGATAAATGATCTTAATTACAGGTGGACAAGGACAATTAGGAACAGAGCTACGCCATTTACTTGATGAAAGAAAAATCGAGTACGTGTCAACGGATGCTGATCAATTAGATATCACGGACAAAGAAGGTACATATAAATTTATTACTGAGATGAAACCAGAATTGATTTATCATTGTGCCGCGTATACTGCAGTCGATAAAGCTGAAGAAGAAGGCAAAGAATTGGATGAAAAAATCAATGTCGAAGGCACCCGTAATGTAGCAGAAGCTGCGAAAGCTGCAGGCTCAACCTTAGTCTACATCAGTACCGACTATGTTTTTGATGGAAAAAAACAAGATGGTATGTACCAAATCGATGATACGACAAATCCATTAAGTGAATATGGACGGACAAAACTTTTAGGTGAACAAGCTGTCCAAGAAACAATGGAAGACTACTATATTATTCGTACTTCTTGGGTTTTTGGTATCTATGGACACAACTTCATTTATACCATGCAAAATTTAGCTAAGACGCATGATCGTTTAACAGTTGTGAACGACCAATTCGGCCGTCCAACATGGACTCGGACATTGGCTGAATTTATGACCTTCGTAATTGCAGAGAAAGCACCATTTGGTGTCTATCATCTATCAAATGAAAATAGCTGTTCATGGTATGAATTTGCGAAAGAAATCTTAAAAGAGACAGATGTAGAAGTTGCACCTGTAACTTCAGCGGAATACCCACAAAAAGCAACACGTCCACAATATTCGATCATGGACTTAAGTAAAGCCAAAGCATTAGGCTTTGAAATTCCAACATGGCAAGAAGCATTAGCTAGTTTCTTAGAATTAGAAGCGAAACAATAAGAAAAAGGAAGTGAGAGAAAGATGTTCGAATTAATCGTCGTTTTGTATAACATGACTTACTCAGATTCGCCAACGATCAATAGTTTGAATAAATTGCTCACTTCCGATTTTTTTCCTGAGATCCAAAAAGTATTGATTTTTGATAATAGCGATCAAGCGACACAGCCAAGTGGCTTAGAAGCACGTTTTGTTTATCAACATAGTCAAGAAAATGTTGGTTTAGCTAAAGCTTATAATTAT
Organism: Enterococcus hailinensis; assembly: GCF_045862035.1. Taxonomy (NCBI): domain Bacteria; kingdom Bacillati; phylum Bacillota; class Bacilli; order Lactobacillales; family Enterococcaceae; genus Enterococcus; species Enterococcus hailinensis. The sequence continues at coordinate 341,663 of NZ_BAAFRV010000001.1, forward strand.
GCGATCAAGCAACGAGGGCAGAAGACTGAGTGGTTGCTGACATTAGATCAAGATACTCAATTAACCAACGCTTACTTGAAAGAAATGCTTATAAAAGCAAGGACATTGCCTGAGAAAGTCGTTGCGATTGCTCCAGTGATCATGGATCAGCAGCAACAAATCTCTCCAGTTCGCAGTGATACGTTGCGTCCATTACATAAAGAATTGCCCCAAAGTGATCAAATATTCTCTAGTGATATCATGGTCATCAATTCAGGTACAGCCATTCGCATCGATTTTTTACTTCAAATCAACGGTTACAATGAAGAATTTCCGTTAGACTATCTCGATCATTGGTTAAGCTGGAAAATTTTTGCAGAACAGCGGCAACTATACAACTTAAAAACTATTCTGCAACATGAATTATCGGTATTGCATTATGAGGAGCAAATGAAAGTAAGCCGCTATCAGTCTATTTTACAAGCTGAATACAATTATTATCTTAAGTATGCTTCTAATTTGTTCTCAACTTACCGTAAGCAATTATTTTTACGTAGTTGTAAACAATTTTTGACAGGAAAAATAAACTATGGGAGATTGACTTTTAATTTTTTAATCACGGGAGGAAATAATGGAAACTAGGTCAACTAACCGCTATAGAAAAATTTCATCTGAAAAAAGGAATCCATTTTTAAGGTTTCTTGACCAAATGCTCCGCTTTAGATACCTAATTGGGTTATTTTTTCTTATATTAGCAGTAGCCTTAAATTTGAATGGTAGTTCGATTGGATCGTGGGATAAAATTGTTTCTGAGCGATCCGATAACAAAACATCGGACATTATTTTAGGAGAAAATCGTGAGGTCCGATCGGATGAATGGATGGTCCAAACGCCTTTTTATTTTTCCCAAGCAGAACACGATTATCCAGTAGTGAATCAGCAATATGGCAAAGAAGGCCAAAATATGATTATTGCGTATAATTCACCAGTAAAAGATTTAACCGTGATTGGTAAACCCTTTAATTGGGGCTTTTTCTTTCTAGGAAAATCAAGGGGACTATCTTTTTATTGGGCGTTCAAAATTATTGGAATGCTGTTACTTAGTTTTGAGTTAGTTATGATTTTGACTAAAAGAAATAAATATCTATCTTTACTAGGTTCTTTTTGGATTACATTCTCGCCTTCGATCCAATGGTGGTTTATGCAGCATGTGGGAGATTTGATGTTCTTTACTTTAGCAATCATGGTAGCTAGCCACTATTATATTGCTAGACATGAGAAAGTCCTGCTGCGCGTTTTAATGATGCTTATGATTGTTATTAGTGGGATTGGTTTTGTTTTAGTTCTTTACCCTGCTCATCAAGTACCATTGACTTATCTTATTTTATTTTGGTTGTTCGGAACGCTGATCCACCATCGAAAAAAGATTATTTTAGATATTTGGGATCTACCGATTATTATAGGCGGATTAGGGATTATTACTTTTATCCTTTTGTATTTTTATCATACGTCTAAAGATGCCATAGAAGCCACTATGAACACAATTTATCCTGGACATCGTGAGGCGAGCGGTGGAGGACGTCCACTATCGGATTATTTCTTGTTTTTAACAAATTGGAAAATTCCATTTAAGAATTTCAATTTCCATGGAACTAATAATAGTGAAGTAGCTTCTTATTTTAACTTCTTCCCATTAACCATTTTACTTTCTCCGTTCATTGTTTTTTCTAAACAGGGTAAAGAAGAGAAATATATCGGAGCTATCTTAGGGTTATTTTGTTGCCTCATTTTTGGTTGGACATTCTTTGGATACAGTCATGGAGTTGCTAAAGTATTATTGTTAACTTATGTAACAAGTACTCGTGGATTAGTGACATTAGGGTTTGCTTCAGTATTATTGTCATTATGGATGATCAATTTTCTTTGGGAATATGGGCATATGCCTTATTGGATCAAGTTAATTTTCTTAGTGATTATCATGGGAATAGCAACTTATTCAGTTGTATCATCTATTATGGGAATGTATTTTAATTATTTTGAAATTATTATGACTTTAGTTGTCTTTGGATTAATCATGTTTTGTTTACTTTTCAAACGGAAGAAAATGTTCTTATGGCTAATGCTTGTAGTTGTTTTAGTTTCCGGAATAACCGTTAATCCAGTAGTTAAAGGAATCGGCGCAATTGAGAAAAAAACATTAGCTGAAGAAATCGTAAAGATAAAAAAAGAGGATCCAAAAGCCTTGTGGTTATCAGAAGCGGATTTATATAATTTTACCCCTGCATTAGGTGTGAAGACTGTGAATTCAGTCCGTTTTTACCCAGATATGAAATTATGGAAAAAAATTGATCCTAAACATAAGCATGAAGATGTGTATAATCGTTATGCACATGTCCGTGCGTTTGTTACAGCTGATAAAACAAAATTTCATTTAGATCGACCGGATAACTTTACGGTTAATATTAATTTTACCGATTGCAAGAAATTAGGAATCGATTATGTAATCAGTAAACGTCCTTTAGAAGATTACAATGCTTTAAATTATGCTCAATTTGACCGTGTTTATGGCCCAGATAAAGATAAATGGTCCATTTATAAATTAAGTTTTACTTCTGATGAGACACAGGATCAGACAACAGTTGATCCTGTTGGAGGGACAGATGAATATCAAGAAATTCCTCAACAATCACCTGATGATTATGGATATATTTATTAAAAGTCCGGAGGAAAAAAATGGAACGAATAAGAAAAGACACCTCGGCAGTTTTAAATTTAATTAGTGCCTTTATTTTAATAGCAATGACTTTAATATGCTTTTTCTTATGGACAAAGGGAATTGGTACCCAAGGAATGTTCAATTTATATGCGAACATGAACCGCTATATGCCAATAGGTGCCACAATAGTATTACTATTAAACGTTTATCGTTTAAAAATGGGTGATATCATTTGGATTGCTTTAGCAATCGCTTCTATTATTTTTTATCATCAATTTGATGCCTTGAGAGAAGCTGGTTTTTTACAGGATATTACATTAGCATTGATTATTTTTATCGTAATAGATTTTAAATTAGTTGAATTTACAAAAGAAATTAGAATCTTATTTGCTGGCTTGATGCTACTGATTTTACTGATCACTGCTTATCGTATTTTTACAGAAATACCGACTACTGAAGGAATTAGTATCTGGGATAAAAGTAATAAGCTTCAAGAGATATGGATTAATACCAATACAATTGGAAGTAGTATAATGTGTTCTAGTTTTATTGCAATTACATTACTCCAATCTCTAGAAGGGACCTGGGCAAAATATTTGAAATACCCTACCTATTTAATCGCTCTAGCTTGTACTTGGGTCGTACAATCGCAAGCGGCTTTCATTGCTGTTGTCTTTTTTGTCTTTTTTGATTTATGGCCTAATTTCTTAAAAGAGAAAATGAAATGGGTCTATGGAATTGGCTATAGTATTTTTTTGATCGGAATTTTTCCATTGTCACTTATTTTAGCTAACTCAAGTGAGATTGATTTATTTACTGGTCGTGAAGATATTTGGAAACATTTTTATCAAACGCTATTTAAAGTAAAAGAACAATTTTGGGTAGGTATGCCACCGTTTACGTTTCATAGAGGAACACAAATTCTAGGTAATCATAATAGTTACAATGCGACGATTGGTGCATTTGGATTAATTGGATTAACTTTCATGAGTTTGTTTATCTTATATAACGTTTGGCTCTTAATTTTAAGATCAGATACCCAACCAACCCAATGGAGTTTTTTGATTGCTTTCTTTGGAGTACTGCTTCAATCAACGATGGAAGATACGTTGATGGCTGCTTATTGGATTCCGATTACTTTTTGTTTACTAGGTTTGGCTTGGCAAAAAAATAAAATTTGGGTTACTGTGGAGACTGATGAACAAATAGATGGATTTTTTGAGTCGGATGAAGAAATAAATCCAATGACTCGTTCACAAAGACATCAATAAAACAAAAACTTAAAAAAAGCTTAGACATATCAAAATATCTAAGCTTTTTTGTTTTACCTAATTTAAACTATTAATTTTGATATAGAATTGCCAAATTAAGTCTATTTGATTAAAAATATTTCACGAACTATCTACTTTTTAAGTATTGTATATCAAGAAAAAAATTTTAATTAGAAGAAATGCTATTTCTTCTTTCTTATTGAGTGATGAAACCTTGTTGCTGTCTGTGAATGACCTTGCTTTTATATTTATCTTTCTGTAGAATAATAACGTTAATCAACTAGAAAAGTAATAAATCAAGAGTTAGATGAGAGGAAAAAAAATGTTTAAAGACCTACTGAGTTTTTTCAAAGAAATTTTTCAAAATCGCACGCTACTAAAACAATTTTCTGTAAATGATTTCAAGGCACGCTATGCAGGATCAGCTTTAGGAATATTTTGGGCTTTTGCCAATCCATTGGTTATGGTAGTAACTTACTGGTTTGTCTTTGGCGTAGGATTTAAAGCAGCAATGACGGATGGAAAATATCCATTTATCGTTTTTCTACTGACTGGTTTAGTCCCATGGATGTATTTTTCAGAAGTACTTGGTTCAGCGACCAATGTTTTTCGTGAATATAGTTATTTAGTTAAGAAAGTTGTTTTTAATATTCGTATACTGCCTTCTGTAAAATTGTTTTCAGCGATGTATATGCACATTTTCTTTATTGTAATCGCGCTTGTTGTTGCGCTCTTCAACCATATCATCCCAGGATTACACTTGTTACAACTGGTTTATTATCTATTTTGTATGATTATGTTTTTAACAGGATTAACATGGATCACATCATCAATTCAACCGTTTTTCCCTGATATTAATCAATTCATTGTAGTGATCATGCAAGCATTGATGTGGGGAACGCCAGTTTTATGGAGTATCAATCAATTTGCTGCGCATCCAACGATTCAATTTATTTTGAAATTCAATCCAATGTTCTATGTTGTTCAAGGATATCGTGATGCGTTTTTCGGTGAGCAATGGTTTTGGGATAAACCGTTACTAACCATCTATTTCTGGGTGGTGACAATCATCTTATTAATAGTTGGCAGCATTGTTTTCAAACGCTTGAAACCACATTTTTCTGATGTTCTATAAGGAGATAAATTTAAATGACTGAAACAGTAATTGAAATTAACCATTTAACAAAAAAATATGATATGTACAAAAAGCCTTCAGATCGTTTGAAAGAAGCTTTAAGCCCTTCAAGAAAAACATATCATGAAGTGTTTTATGCTTTGAACGATGTAAATGTTGCCGTACAAAAAGGTGAAATGATTGGTTTTATCGGTGAAAATGGATCGGGTAAATCGACTATTTTAAAAATTATTACGGGTGTTTTAACGCCATCTTCTGGTGAAGTGAAAATAAAAGGGAACATTGCCGCATTACTAGAACTAGGTTCAGGTTTTAATCCTGAATATAGTGGGTATGAAAATATTTTTCTTAATGGAATGGTGCTAGGTTTTTCTCGTGAAGAAATGGCTGAGAAAGTCGACGACATCATTAACTTTGCAGATATCGGAGATCATTTATATCAACCAGTTAAAACTTATTCTAGTGGGATGTTTGTGCGACTAGCCTTTGCAGTTGCAATCAATGTAGATCCTGATATCTTAATCGTTGATGAAGCGTTGGCTGTAGGAGATTTAGAATTCCAATTAAAATGTATGGAAAAATTCACGGAGCTACGTAATGCAGGTAAAACAATCCTTTTCGTTTCTCATGATGTAAATGCTGTTCGCCGTTTTTGTGACCGTGTATATTGGTTGAAGAATGGTGTAGTAGAAGATGAAGGCGAAACAATGGAAATTACGGAAACATACGAAAATTTCTTAAAGAAAAAATCATTGAAAACCGTTGACCGTGAAAGTTCATCATCAGAAGAATTTTCAGCTTATGATATTGTAGAAGTAAAATCGGCCGAATTATTAGATGAAAATTTACAGCCATTAGAGTTAGTTGAACAAGACAGCAAAGTTGTCATTAAAGTCGTATACAATGTTAAAGATGATTCAATTAAAAAACCTGTTCTAGGTGTAGCAATTCGAACGGTGGATAATAACTATGTATGTGGTTTGAATACTTTATTGGATGAAGAATCCATTCCTTGGGAAAAAGGAGAAAATACTTTTTATTTAGAATATGAAAAAATGGCACTTCTAGGTGGAGAATATTATTTCGATGTAGCACTTTTTGAGGAAAACGCAACGGTGCCATTAGTTTATAAAACAAGATATCTTACAATGTTTATTTCAGGTAAATATGTAGGTGAAGGTATTGTTGTTTTGGATCATAAGTGGAAGGATACGATTTAACTATGAAGTATGATTTTGATTTATCACTAGAAGAACATACAAGTGTAGGTAAAATTATTAGCCAAATCACTGAAGGATCTTCTGTTTTAGAGTTTGGTCCAGGTAATGGCCGAATGACTCAATATTTGATTAATGAAAAAAATTGTAAAGTATCGATTGTTGAATTTGATCCAGTTTTATTTGAGCACGTCATGGGCTTTGCCCAGGACGGCTTTTTAGGAAACATTGAAGATTATACTTGGAACAATCATTTTGCAGGTAAGTCTTTTGATTTTATTATTTTTGCTGATGTATTAGAACATTTGACAGACTCAGAAAAAGCATTACAAGAGGCAAGTAAATTTTTGGCACCTAACGGAGAAATATTACTGACTTTTCCTAACTTGGCTCATAATTCTGTTTTAATTGATTTATTTAATAATAAATTGGATTGGAAGCAATATGGCCTTTTAGATCGTACACATAATAGTTTTTATACCCAAAATGGATTTGAAGAATTATTTACCAGAATCGGTTTATTTATTCGTCGTGAAGATTACACGTATTCTCAAGTCGGTCAAAATGAATTATCTGCAAGCTATGAAGAATTGCCTCAAATGGTCAAATACGACTTCAAAAATAGACCTTTTGGAGAAGTATATCAATATTTCTACGCTTTGCGAAAAGAACCTGTGGAAGATCCTGAACGGGTAGAGCCTATTAATTCGAATTACAATAAACAAATACAATTAGCCTATCTGATCAATGGTAAATTTGAAGTAGAACCGTATATTGTCAACAACCATACAGGTGAAAATAAAACAACGAATCATCAAGCACCAGTAAATGCAGAAAAATTGAGAATTGTTGTAGGAAGTGTTCCTGCTACAATAAAAATATCTGTCGTAGCCGATAACAAATTGATGCCTATTGAAGAAACAAATGCTTCATGGCATCAAGAAGACTTATTTTTATTTCCTGAAATCACAGAGGAACCATATATTATCGTTGCGGGGACTTTAGTCGCGGGAAAACAATTCACAGTCACTATCGATGTATTGAATGAAGAAGACTTTATTCCTTCTGAGGTTAAAGTGATGCATGATGTCGCAAATGAAAAAGAAAAAAACCGCTTATTATCGACTAAATTGAATTATTTAGATCAATATGATTATCAGGTCAAAACGATTCCTTATGTAGATGCAAGTAGTGAGATGGAAGGAATCAAATTAACGATCGAATCAATTGAAAATAATGAAATTGAAAATGAAGCAATCATTAAAGGCTGGGGCTTTTCAGAGGGAAAACAGCTACCGCTAGATTATTTGTTAGCTGAATCCACGAATAGTTTGCAAGTCAATCATATCTATCGACCTGATGTAAATGAAGTATTCAATATTGACTCAGATGAAAAATTTGGGTTTATTCTAACTGTAAAAGATATGCAAGTTTTAGAAGAAATTAAATTATTTGTTTTAGATGATGAAAGTCACTTATACCCGATCGTGGCAAAAAAACAAAAAAATTCAAGTACGCCAACTACAAGAAAAATTCGTCACTTATTAAGTTCAATCAAACGTAATGGTTTTTCTGGGGCTTTGAAAAATTATCAACATTCCAAAAAACAAAGTGCTAATTACGAAGAGTGGATTACTAAAGTCGAGGAACCGACTAAAGCGCAATTAATAGATATGATGGAGCAATTAGCTTTTCAACCAAAAATATCTTTGGTTGTCCCCGTTTATAATGTGGATGAAAAATGGCTACGTGCTTGTGTTAAGTCGTTGACCGATCAAGTTTATTCGAACTGGGAATTGTGTTTAGCAGACGACGCTTCACCTAAAGCGCACATCAAACCTTTACTGCAAGAATTGGCTGCTGAGGATGATAGAATACGTGTTGTTTTACGAGAAAAAAATGGGCATATCTCTGAAGCAACAAATTCAGCAATTGAAATTGCTACTGGAGACTATATTGGTTTTCTAGATAATGATGATATCTTAGCAGATACTGCACTTTTAGCAGTAGTTAATGCGTTGAATGAAGATCAAGAACGAGAATTCATTTATACAGATGAAGACAAATTATCAATGAGTGAAAAACGCTTTGATCCTTTCTTCAAGCCAAATTGGAACGAAACTCTATTGCTAGGTCATAATTATATTACTCATTTTGTAGTAGTTAAACGTTCGATTATCGATGAGGTTGGTGGATTAAGAACCGAGTTTAATGGTAGTCAAGATTATGATTTTGTTTTACGTGCAACAGAAGTAGCTAAAAAAATTCATCATATCACTAATATTTTGTATCATTGGCGAACAATCGAGACTTCAGTAGCAATGGATCCGCAAAGTAAAGAATATGCGTATGTTGCTGGAAAAGAGGCATTACAATCAGCTTTGGAACGGCGCGGTTTATCCGGTGTTGTGACAATGACTAAGAATTACGGTGCTTATAAAATTGATTTTAGCTATAAAAAGAATCCTAAGGTTTCGATTATTTTGTCTGGAAACCCAGGTCAAAGCTATTTGGCGGAGCTTCTAAAGACTGATTGGCCTCATTTTGAAATTTTGACAAATTCAAATAGCTTAGCAGACGAAAAAATAAAAACTTATTCTAGTAAGAATGACAATGAATTAGCAGAATTAGCCACTGGGGACTATTTAGTTTTCTTATCAGCAGACATGCTTCCTACTAAAGATACTTGGTTAAAAGAAGCCATGAATTTTGTTCGCTTACCAGAAGTTGGAGCTGTAACTGGAAAAATTATTAGTAAAGATGAAGCAATTTTTAATTGTGGAGTGATTATCGATTCAGAAAATGAACGGATTATTTATGAGCAACAAGGTTTATCGAATAAAACGATAGGAACTTATTTTAGACCAACATTGCCACGAGAAATTTATACTGCAACGGAAGATTGTTTGATTATTGAACGCACGGATTTCTTAGCAATCGGCGGATTTGATTTAACGATGCCTACTCAAATCAAAGGAATTGATTTTTCGATTCGTTTAGCAGAAAAAAATAAAAAATTGATTTTTGATCCTTACTTTGAAGTACGTTATCCAGGTGACAATCATTTTAGTATCAAAAAGGAAGCATATGAAAGCTTAGCCAAAAAATATTCACAAGAATTGAATGATCCATTGATCAATCCAAATCAATTCAGCATAGGAGGTTAATCCGATGGCAAAAAATGAACAAATTTGCATTGATCAATGCAGTTATCAACCAGCAACTAAGAAGTTAGAAGTTAAAGGATGGGCATTAGATTTAACAACAAAATTAGTACCTGAGATCAAAATAGGTACTGATAATGTGACAAGTGAGAAGATTGAGATCTATCCTCGATCAGATGTCGCGGCAGCGCATAAAACAAGTGCTAGTTTATCGATGGGCTTCCAATTGATGATTGAAATCATAGATCCTGCTAGAGCGATTCTAGTGGAGTTTATTTTTGGAGATGTAAAACAGGCTAAACAGTTTATTCCCAATGAGAACATTGTCAAAACACCTAAAAAGCCTTCCCAATTCCATAATTTTTATGGGAAAGCTCGCAAAGGATTAGGCTACTTAAAGCGTAACGGAGTAAAAAATACATTGCGTCGAGTTAAATTAGAAAAGAACAAACAGTCAGATACAAGCTATCAACAATGGATTGCTGAAAATGAGAATTGGGATCTGGATGCAATCAAAGCAGAAATAGCAGCATTTGACTATCAACCAACCATCTCTATTTTAATGCCCGTTTACAATGTGGAGGAAAAATGGTTAGCAAAGTGTATTGAATCTGTTCAGGATCAATTTTATCCCAATTGGGAATTATGTATGGCAGATGATCATTCGACTGATGCAGCTGTCCGACCAATGTTAGAAAAATATGCTGCACTAGACTCACGAATCAAAATTGTTTTTAGATCAGAAAACGGACATATTTCTAAAGCAACAAATTCAGCGCTAGAAATAGCAACTGGAGAGTTCGTTGCTTTATTAGATAATGATGACGAGTTAGCGCCAATTGCTTTGTATGAAATTGTCAAAAAACTAAATGAAAATCCAGAATTGGATTTGATTTATTCTGACGAAGATAAAATTGATATGGAGGGTAATCGCTTTGACCCTGCATTTAAACCCGATTGGTCACCTGATTTATTATTAGGTACAAATTATATCTCTCATTTAGGTGTTTATCGACGTTCAATCATGAATACAATTGGTGGATTTCGTGTTGGATATGAAGGCTCGCAAGATTTTGATTTAGTTTTACGTTTTACTGAGCAGACAGAAGCAAAGCGGATTGCGCACATTCCACAAATTTTATATTATTGGCGCATTTTGCCAAGTTCCACTGCCGCAGATCAATCAACGAAAAGCTATGCATTTGATGCCGGTTTAAAAGCAGTCAAAGACGCAATTGATCGACGGAAAATTGAAGCTACAGTAAATCATGCTGCAGGTAATGGATTATACGATGTCGATTATAAAGTTTTATCGGAAGATTTGGTTAGTGTGATCATTCCGACTCGTAACGGTTATGATGATGTGAAACGTTGTATAGATTCGATTATACAATTAACAACCTATCCTAATTACGAAATTATAATGGCGGATAATGGTAGTGATCAGCCTGAAATGAAACAATTGTATGCAAAATATCAAAAACAATTAGGTGAAAAATTTGTTGTAGAATCCATTGATATCCCATTTAATTATTCACGCATTAATAATTTAGCTGCAAAAGTAGCTAAAGGAAAGTATTTGTTGTTTTTAAATAATGATACGGAAGTCATTACACCCGAGTGGATGACGAAGATGGTTTCATTGGCTCAATTTGAACGGATTGGCTGTGTAGGGGCTAAATTATATTATCCTAATAATACAATTCAACATGCCGGTGTTATATTAGGTATGGGTGGCGCTGCTGGGCATGGACATCATACGTATCCAAGAGGTGACTTTGGTTATTTTGGAAAATTAGAGATAAATGTTGATTATTTAGCAGTAACTGCGGCTTGCTTAATGATAAGAGCAAATGATTTTAATGAAATCGGCGGATTTAATGAAGAATTGACGGTGGCATTCAATGATGTTGATCTATGTTTAAAAGAATACGAGCAAGGTCATGATAATGTCTGGCTTCACGGAGTTGAGTTATACCATTTTGAATCTCAATCACGTGGATATGAAAACACGCCGGAAAAACAAGCTCGTTTTGAAGCTGAGACAAAATATATGGAAGAAAAATGGGCAAAGTATATAGAAAACGATCCATACTATAATCGAAACTTGACTAGATCCGGTGGCGATTTTTCAGTTAGACTCAAAGTGAAATAAGATTTATTATAAATAAAAAGCAGCAATTAAATTTTAAAAATTTGATTACTGCTTTTTATTAATTCTAATTTATATAAATAGCCAATCAAAAAAGGTAAAAAATATTTTTTTATATGATAAAATATTTATAAAGTTATTAAATAATAGGGAGGGAAGTTGAATAATTTTTCTGAATTATTTGACGATAGTTATGAAAAAAGTAAAAGTGTTGGGGATATCTTTTTTAGCAATCAGCCTATGTGTTCCTTTGCTAGGATTTAAATATGTTGCAACAGAAACATCTACAGAGGCTAATTCTTTATTAAATTCTAGCGAATTTCAAACAAGTAGTTCTTTAGACGCTTTTGAGTCCACGGAAATATCATCAAGTAGTACGGTAGTAGGTAATGAAACTTCAGGATCTTCCACAACAAGCACTAGTGATCAAGGAAATACTATAACTACAGAATCAAATGAGGATCAAAATACCGTAAGATTAGTACCAACAGATGAAAAGTTTTATATTTCAATTACTGATAAAAATTATGAATTATTAGATAAACCAGATGGAACTATCATTGAGGATAAAAAGCAGCAGTATCAAAAAACATTTTCTGCTCAAACAGTTATTGGTGAAAGTGGCACAGAATACTATGAACTTTCTAATTTAGCTGATCATGTAGTTGGCTATATTCGTCCTATAAGTGCAGAAGTAGTGGAAGGGAATCAAGGTAAGTTTTACTCTGAAAATAATGTATACGCTAGCATTGATTCACCTAATGTAGATTTGCTAAATGAGCAGTTTCAGAAACAAGGTACGACAGAAAAAATAATGAACCAAACTTTTAAAATTGATGGATATTATAATCATTTTGATGGAACGACTTATTATTTATTGAGCGATATGAATAATCAAAAAATTGGCCTTGTAACATCTATAGCATTAAAAATTTCGGAGAATCCTTTTGGTAAAGCAAATATTGTAAACGATTACTATACAGTGATCAAAGATGATCAAAAGATATGGACCAATTTAGAATTTACTGAAGTAGGTACCACCGAAAAAATAATGAATCAAACCTTTAACGTCAAAGAATGGTACTACCATTTAGATGGTAAAAAATATTATGCTCTTTATGATAACAGTGCTAATTTCAAAGGATTTGTAGAAGAAAATACAATCAAAAAAGCAGTGAATCCAGGTGGGATTTGGCATTCGGCAGATTACTATGTGAGTATTACTAAAAATAATTGGACAATTTGGAAAGATTTCAACTTTAAAAATGGAAATTCTACAAAAGATTTGTACCAAGGAACTTATAAAGTAACTGGATATCATAAACATTTTAATGGTGCAGAATATCTGTCTATCTTTGATAATAATGGGGATTGGCTGGGATATTTAAATGCAGAAGGAGCTCAAGTTGTAAATGATCCAGGTGGAAAATGGAATAGTACAAATCAATACGTTACTATAACTAAAAATAATTGGACGATTTGGAAAGATTTCAATTTTAAAAGTGGTAGTTCAACTAAAAATCTTTATCAGCGGACCTATCGAGCGACTGGTTGGTATCGCCATTATAATGGATCAAAATATTTATCTATTTATGACAATAATGGTAACTGGCTAGGATATTTAAATGCAGAAGGAGTCCAAGTTGTAAATAATCCAGGTGGAAAATGGAATAGTACAAATCAATACGTTACTATAACTAAAAATAATTGGACGATTTGGAAAGATTTCAATTTTAAAAGTGGTAGTTCAACTAAAAATCTTTATCAGCGGACCTATCGAGCGACTGGTTGGTATCGCCATTATAATGGATCAAAATATTTATCTATTTATGACAATAGTGGAAAATGGTTGGGATATTTAAATGCAGAAGGAGCACAAGTTACTAATAATCCTGGAGGAAAATGGAATAGTACAAGTCAATATGCTACTGTAAATAAAAGTAATTGGACAATTTGGAAAGACTTTAATTTTAAAAATGGAACATCCACTAAAAATTTGAATACAAAAACTTACAAAGTTACAGGTTGGTATCGTCATTATAATGGATCAAAATATTTATCTATTTATGACAATAATGGAAAATGGCAAGGATATTTGAATGCAGATGGTGCTACAACTGTATCTGGTGCTCAAGGTACTGGTTTTTCAACAAACAAATCAGTACTCGTTATAAAAAATGGATATTCAATTTGGAATAACTTTAACTGGAATGAAAAAACACGAACAAATTCACTGATTAATAAAACTTATCAAGTAAAATGGTATTACAAACATATGAATGGATCAACCTATTATTCTTTATATGAAGCTAATGGAAAATGGTTTGGTTATGTAAATAGTGGTGCAGTGAGAGAACGCAAGGGAGCGGCGAGTTATCTAGGTACAACTCGTCAACGTGTAGTAAATGAATTGAGCGCTCATCAAAATGATCGCTTTTACTTTGGGACTCCATATCGCGGATTATCATCTAGTAATCCTGAACCTTTCTTAAGTCCTTATGGAGCCCCCAATGCTTATGGTCCAGGGATGAATTGTACTGGTTTCGTAGCTTGTGTGATGCGTCGAAGTGGTGGGAATCTAAATAGAATTTCGGGGATCACTCAAGGTTGGGGCAGCTATGCCAATGCTTATAATTGGCGCGATGCCTTGATGAGAAATACGGAATATTATACCTTTAACTCAGTGGATGCATTATTGAAGAGTGGAAAAGCTCAAAAAGGAGATATTATCTATTTTGATCCTGTATGGACGGATATAAATTATGATTGTCATATTGGGATTTTTTGGGGAAATAGTTCAACTGAAAATAAAATTTGGCACCAAGTGTTGGCAGGAAATATGACTTCGAATATTTTTTCGGGTACAAGATTCTCTAAAATTTATTTATTCCCTCAAGATTAATAATGGACAGACAAACTAAATAAGTATAGTTAAATAACTAATCAAGCTAAGCTTTAAAAAGAATAGAGAGTAGTCAAATGAATATTTTTGACCACTTTCTGTTCTTTTCTTTTTCATTACTTTTATAAGGCAACGCTACTTTTTTTTTTTGCTATATGGTAAGATGTGTAATGGATTATTTTGTGGATTAGGAGTGTTTATATGAATAAAAATGGTGAGTGGAGTGCGGCACGTCGAATCTTTATTATCCTGATGGACGTGATTGTTTACAATTTCTCTATTTATTTTAGTTTTTGGTTAAAATTTGGAGGGACCATTCCGGAAAGAAACTTTCAAACATTTGAAAGTTCAGCATTATTTATTTCAATTTTCTTCATCATATTAAATGTACTATTGGGGACGTACGTTTTTTATAATCGAATTGTCAGCGATATCGTTTTTGTCACAGTGATTGGACAATTTTTAATGTCTTTGGGAATTATGATCATCACATTTGCTGGCCGTTGGTTTGCATTTCCAAGAATGGTTATTTTGATATCATTCTTGTTAGGTACAATTTTACTGATAATTTATCGGGCGATTATTTATAAAGCTTATATGAAATTTGGCGTAGACAAGAATGTAACGATTATTGGATTTGAAAAAGAAGTAGCACCAGCTATTCAAAATTTCAGTTCACAAAAAAATAATAAACATAAAGTGCAATCTGTAGTGTTAGATCACTTTTATGAAAATTTAGAAAAAATCATTGATGATGTTGATATTGTTTATTTGGCATCAGAAATTAATGAAGTCGAAAAAATGAAAATCTATCAGCTGGCTATCAAAAAAGAAAAAAAATTATTTTTGAATACAACGTTTGAAAATTTGGTAACGATAAATCCTAATATAATGAATTTTGAAGACGAGAGCATCATTGAATCTACAGGCTTTAAAATTCCTTCTGAAGATGCTACGCTAAAGCGTTTGTTTGATATTATTGTCTCATTGATTCTATTAGTAATTGCTTCACCATTTATGTTGATAACAGCGATTTTGGTAAAAGTTACTTCACCGGGTCCTATTATTTATAAACAAATTCGAATCACACAGGATCAAAAAGAATTTCCTATTTATAAATTCCGGTCAATGAGTGCAACTGCGGAATCAAAATCAGGACCAGTATTAGCAAAAAGTAATGATGCTCGCGTGACGCCTGTAGGGAAATTTATTCGAGCAGTACGTTTCGATGAGTTACCTCAATTGATCAACGTTTTAAAAGGTGATATGTCGATTGTCGGGCCTCGTCCGGAGCGTCCATTTTTTGTAGAGCAATTTAACGCTGAAAATCCGTACTATTATTTACGTCATAATGTGCGTGCGGGGATAACGGGCTACGCTCAAGTGTATGGTAAATATGCTTCTGATTATAATAGTAAATTGAAATTTGATTTATTATATATAAAAAAATATTCTTTTATGTTGGATTTGAAAATCTTATTACAAACAATCAAGATTTTGTTTGATAAAGTCTCTTCCCAAGGATTAGAAGAAGATGAAATCTGTACATCATTAGAAAAAATGGACTTTCCAAAAGAAAAGATTTTACAATAGTCTGAGGTGAGAAAATGTCAGTACCAAAATTCAGTATTATCATTCCTGTATACAATGCAGCTTCAACAATTACCAGAACTGTCAATGTTTTAAAAGAGTTAGATAATAATAATTTTGAAGTAATACTGGTTAATGATGGATCGACTGATGATACAAAAAATGTACTAAATCAAGCCATTTCCTCAGACAGTCGTTTTAAAGTGTTAGATAAAAATAATCAAGGTCCAGGCATGGCTCGTAATTATGGAATAGAACATGCTCAAGGAGAATACTTGCTTTTTTTTGATGCAGATGACTATCCTGAAAAAATGATTCTAAATGATTATGCAAAGATTATTTCTGTACATGCTGAACTTGATTTAATCATTAGTTCGTTTACTTTTAGAACGTTAGACAAAAAGCAAATAGCAGATGAAAAAAAATATTTAGTAAATGAATACGTTTATGAAACCAATAAAGAATTTCTAGCAGATATGTATGAACTAATGAACCAGCAATTGATGTATGTTGTATGGAATAAGTGTTATCGTAGAGATATTATTCAAAAATATGCTATTCGGTTTAAGAATTATCACAGTTGTGAAGACCGAATATTCAATTTAGATTACTATAAATATTGTGCTAAGGTCGTCATGAATCCTAGGATTGAATATATCTATGAATTTGAAGGCGGACAAGGCATAACTAACCAATACAATGACAATAAATTTCAGACATTTAAAGAGTTCTATGAGCGCAGTAATTCAATTACAGATGATCAACATAAGGAAGGAATGGCTGCACTATTACTGAAAGGTACTACGTCAGTCATTTTTTCGATTTTAGCCACAAATAAATTGAATAAAAAACAAAAAAGAATAGCGGTTGATTCGGTATTAAATGATGATTCAATTATTGAAGCTAAAAAAATTGCCAAAACTGATACAACAGCAAAAAAAATTACTAAGTTGCTATTTAATATGCCTAATTCAGTAGTACGAACGGTACTAACTACAGGATCGTTTGTTGAAAACAAAATGCCAGGAGTTATGGCAATTTTAAAGAGAAAGTATTAAAAATAGAGGGACAGTATGTATAGTAAAGATAAAGAATTGTATCAAGTACAAACTACAAGTTTGCAACTCGCACAATATTTTTATGATTTTTGTAAAAAAAATAATTTGTTGTGTTACTTATGTGGTGGTGGAGCTATAGGTTCAATTAGAAACAAGGGATTTGTCCCATGGGATGATGACTTAGATTTCTTTATGCCAAGAAAAGACTACATTAGATTAATGGATTTATGGACTGCTCAAGAAGACAACTCAAGGTATATCTTGTTAAGAGCTTCTAAAGAGTATAATGATAGAAATTCATTCACTACACTGAGAGATAAAGATACGACTTTTATAAAAACTTATCAATCTGATTTAGATATTTGTCACGGGATACAGATCGATATTTTCCCTTTAGATGTAGCCCCGGAAAAAGAATATCAAAAAAAAATCCAAAAATTTTGGGCAACTGTCTATGCGGTTTATTGTAGCCAGCAAATACCTCAAAACCACGGGAAGCTATTTGCCATACTAGGAAAAGTATTACTGGGATTAGTTCCAGGCCAAACGAACAAATATTATTTATGGAAATTTGCAGAGAGAAAAATGACTAAATTCAATAAAAAAAATACAGGTATTGTAACAGAACTATGTGTTGGTCCTAGATATATGGGAAATGTTTATTCAGAAGCAGATTTCGTAGGTGCCAAATTAGTACCTTTTGAAGATACTGAGTTACCTATCCCTATAGGCTATGATAATTATTTAAAAAAAGTATTTGGCAATTATATGAAACTTCCCCCTGTTGAACAACGCGTGGCTCACCATGAGACTGTTTATATAGATCCAAATAATTCATATAAAAAGTATAAAGGAATTTATTATTTAATAAATAAGGAGAGTAAATAAATGATTACAGCTTTGATAATTGCCGGTGGAGTCGGAAAAAGAATGGGTCAAGATATTCCAAAACAATTTATAACAATTGAAGGTAAGCCAATCATCATTTATACGCTAGAAACATTTGAGCAACACCCAATGGTTGATCGAGTTTTAGTAGTATGCAAACATGGCTGGGAAGAAACTCTATGGGGCTACATTAAAGAATATGGCCTTAAGAAAGTTCAGTGGATCATTCCAGGAGGTTCAAAAGGACAGGAATCAATCAATAATGGTGTCCAATTTTTAAAAGAGCACTCTACGGATGACGATACGATCATTATTCATGATGGTATTCGTCCATTAGTTGATGAGATTGTTTTATCAGATGTAATTGTAAAATCTCAAGAATTTGGAAATAGTGTAACATCGCTACCATACAACGAGCAAATTTTTGTCAAATATACTGAAGAGACAACTAAGCAGTATATTGACCGGAATACATTACGTAGAGTTTCGACACCTCAGGCGTACCAATTTGGTAAATTATCTTGGGCTTATGATAAAGCTGTTAAGGAAAATATTGGAATGTCTGATTCTTCTTATACGAATACAATGATGGTTGAATTAGGTGAAACTTTATATTTCGCTGCGGGTTCGGATAAAAATATTAAATTAACTACACAAGATGATTTAGAGTTATTTAAAGCATACTTGAAAATGAAGAAGTAGAGGTGGAAGTGTGTTATTAGAAAATAAGACATACCTTTCTGAGTTAGACAAAATCAACCAAGCAAAAAATAATTGGAATAAAATTGATAATCATTCATTTTTAATTATCGGTGCAACAGGTATGATCGGTTCTTATATGGTTGATCTTTTAATGAGAAGAAATGAGCAGTTTAATGCTAATATTCATATTTTTGCAATGGGTAGAAGTAGAGGACGATTAGAATCACGATTCTCAATATATTTAGAATCACAATTTTTTCATGCAGTAGAAGCCGATGTTACTAATGAAATTCCTTCAAATATTACCGAAGGGATAGATTATATTTTTCATGGAGCTAGTAATACTCATCCTCGAGCTTATACAACCGATCCAATTGGAACAATTATGACTAATTTAATGGGGACGCAACAAGTTTTAGACTTTGCGGTTAGTCAAGGATCTAAACGAGTTGTCTTTCTTTCAACGGTCGAAATATATGGAGAGAATAGAGGAGATGTGAAGCAGTTTTCTGAGGATTACTGTGGCTATATTGACTGCAATACGTTGAGAGCCGGATATCCTGAGGGGAAACGTGCGAGCGAGAGCCTTTGCCAAGCATACATTGCAAAATACAATTTAGATATTGTGATTCCGAGAATTTGTCGTACTTTTGGTCCCACAATGCTATTAAATGATTCCAAGGCTTCTTCGCAATTTATTATTAATGCAGTCAATAATGAAGACATCGTTTTAAAAAGCGAAGGGAATCAATATTTCTCATATGCTTATGTGGGCGATGTTGTTTATGCATTACTTTTTCTATTAGCTACTGGTGAAAAGGGAGAAGCTTATAATATTGCTGTAGAAGAATTTAATTTACATTTGCGAGATTTAGCGAATGAATTAGCTTCATTAAATCAAAAAAAAGTAATTTTTGACCTTCCAGATGAAGAAGAACGTAAGGGATTCTCAACTGCAAATCAAGCAATTTTGGCTTCTGAAAAAATTGAAGAACTTGGCTGGAAACCCATTTTCAAATTGAAAGAAGCATTAAAAAATACAGTCGAATTGATAAGAAATGAGCGAGTTTAATGTGTGAGATAAGTATTATAGTTCCTGTTTATAAGGTGGAAAAATATTTAGAAAAATGTGTTGATTCAATCTTAGCTCAAACGTTTACTGATTTTGAGTTGATTTTAGTAGATGATGGCTCTCCGGATAATTCAGGAACTATTTGTGATGAGTATGCTAAAAAAGATCCTAGAGTAAAGGTAATCCATAAAGAAAATGGTGGATTAAGTAGCGCCAGAAATGCAGGAATAAATATTGCTAAAGGTAAATATTTAGGTTTTATTGATAGTGATGATTACATTGCGGATGATATGTATGAAATTTTATATAAAAATATAGTCAAATATAATGCAGATATAAGTTCAATTGAATTGATTTCTGTTTATAACGATCAATTTAGTTTGAAGAGACATTCTTCTACAGTGAAAGTGTTAAATCAAGAACAGGTAATGCGAAGTGTTTTAGAAGGAACCTGTTTTTATGCATATGCTTGGAATAAACTTTATCGTAGAGAATTATTTGAAACTATTAGGTTTCCTCAAGGGCGCACTTTTGAAGATGCATTTATTATTATGAAATTATTATCTATTTCAAAAAAATTTGTAGTTTCTAACTTGGAAAAGTACTATTATGTTAGGCACAAAAATAGCATAATGGGATCTAATTTCTCTAAAAAAACTTTTGACGTTATTGATGCTTGGAAAGAGAATAAGAATGACGTATTACGACTATATCCTGAGCTAGCTGATTCTTATAGGAAAAGGACTTGTTGGTCTTATTTTTTTGTGTTAGATAAGGCATTGTTATCTAGAGAATATAATAATTATGTTGAGAGAACAATAGTTACTCTTTCTAAAAAAATATTAAATGAAAAAAATTTTATAATGAAATATCCTAGTTTTACTTTAAACAGGAAGTTTTCTATAGTTCTATTAAGCATTAATAGAAACTTGTATAAATACGTAGTGATAAAGAAAAATAATAAACTTTACAAAAGTTAATTACTGAGGTGAAATACTGTGTGTGAAATAAGTATTATTGTTCCAGTTTATAATGTAGAAAATTATTTAGAAAAATGTATTAACTCTCTAATTTCTCAAACGATTAAAGATATTGAAATAATTTTGGTTGATGATGGTTCAACTGATAAATCTGGTGAAATCTGCGATAAGTTTGCGAAAATAGATTCTAGGATTAAAGTTCTGCATAAAAAAAATGGTGGTCTTAGTGATGCTAGAAATTTTGGTATTGACTATGCAAAAGGAAAATACTTAGGGTTTATAGATAGTGACGATTATGTAGATAGGGATATGTATGAATTTTTATATTCTAATATAAAAAATTCAGGATCTGATATGTCAACTTGCGGCATTTACAATGTACATAAGGGAAAAGACATTCAAAAGTTAGAACACTATTCGAGGGTAGTAAATAGTAAAGAAGCAATAGACTTAGTTCTTGACGGAAACATATTAGTAGCAAATGCAGTAAATAAATTATATAAAAAAGATCTGTTCAAGGAAATAAGATACCCAAAAGGAAAAGTTGGAGAAGATGCAGCAGTAATTTTTGATATTCTAGATAGCTGTAATCAAGTTCATATTGATACAACACAAAAATATTATTATTACCATAGAGAAGGGAGTATTACAAGTAAGAAATTTACTAAAAGTGATATTGATTTCATTGAAATATGGGAAATAAATGAATCGTGGATCAACAATAAATATCCTGATTTATACAATAAGGCTCATACTAGATTGTGTTGGGCTAATTTTGTTGTGTTAGATAAATTAGTGTTTTCTAAAAATAAAGAATTTCAGAAAGAAAAGCGTAATATTCGAAGCTTTTTAACAAATAATTTTTTATTTATAATGAAAAATAAAAGATTAACTAAGCAGAGAAAATTATCTATGATTCTTTTAATGTGTGGTCTATCTTTTTACAAATTGCCTGTTATTCTACAATATAAAAAAATAAAAGCAGTTAATTAACTCTTATTTGAGAGGAGTACGTTATGAAAAAAAGTCGACTTGAGTATTCGTTAATAAATTCTTCTATCTCGTTATTTATATATGTTATAAGACTAATAATTCAATTTATTGCAAGAAGTTTTTTTATAAACTATTTAGGGGCGCAGTATTTAGGATTAAATGGATTATTTAATAATATATTAAGTTTTTTATCTTTAGCAGAATTAGGAATTGGAACATCTATAGTATTTTCACTCTATAGACCATTAGCTGAAAATGATAAAAAACATATTGTTTCACTTATGAGGTTGTATAAAAAGGCTTATGAAATGATTGGGGTTGTGATTGGAATACTAGGCATGTTAATTATTCCAACATTACCTTTCATTATAAAAGACAGTAATATAGAAATGCATAAAGTGTATATGTATTATATCCTTTTCCTGATAAATTCTGTTGCGAGTTACTTTTTTACATATAAAAGATCTCTAATAATTGCAGACCAAAAAAATTATTTAGTAGTTTTAAACGATTTTGTTTTTTTGTTGTTTATGAATATTGTTCAAATCTTAGGATTATATCTTTTTAAAAATTTTGCATTCTTTTTGATTGTGCAAATATTATTTACTTTGATAGGTAATATAAGCATTTCAATTATTACAGATAAAAAGTATCCATTTTTAAAAAGTATTAATCCAGATATCATTGAACCTGAACTAAAACAAGAGATAAAAAAAAATGTAATAGGAAATATGTCTTCAAAACTTGGTGGAGTAATTGTCATGGGGACGGATAATATACTAATCTCAGGATTTGTTGGCTTGACAGCCGTGGGAATATATTCAAATTATTCGTTAATAATTGTCAGTATTCAAAATTTATGTAAACAAATAACAAATTCAATTACTGCAAGTTTGGGGAATTTTGCTGTTTCAGGCAATAAAAATAGAGGGAATATTTTATATAAAAACCATTTATTTATCAATCATACTCTTGTTTATTTTTTTTCTATACTAACATTTTCGTTAATAAACTCTTTTGTTAGTATTTGGGTAGGCAAAAACTATCTTTTACCGCAATTAACAGTCGCTTTAATAATATTAAATTTTATAATACAAGTGTATAGAAATACCAACATTGTTTTTATTGAGTCATTTGGATTATATTGGCAACAGAGATATAAACCGGTCATTGAAGCAGGTTTGAACCTTGTTGTATCAATGGTCTTGCTAATTGTATTTAGAATGGGAATTAACGGTGTACTAATAGGAACTATTATTTCTTCAATTTGTTTTGTTTTTTGGTTTGAACTATATATAGTATCGATATATGCATTAGAAACAAGTATTAAAAATGTACTATTTAGTTATTTAAGGTATGTTATGCATCTTGCTTTTTCTATAATAATAGTGTCAAATTGTACTAAATTTCTTTTTATTAATTTTGATTCTAACATTCTTACTTTTTTGTTGAAAGGCTTATTATCTTTTTTATTAGCATCATTGTTGTATGTAATTTTGTATTATAGAAGTAACGAATTTAAGTTTATATTAGATATTGTAAAAAAAATTTTTCGGAGGTAGTTTATTTGAAAATAGGAATTTTATCACCCGCATTTGGATTAGGTGGAGCTAGTAAAGTTGCTACTTATGTTGGTAACTCACTCCAAGATAAAGAAACTGAAGTATTTTTCGTTTCATATTTAAATAGCGTTGAACCGGAAGGCTTAGTCAAACATTATAATATCTATAAAAAAAAAATATTTTTGGTAGAATATTTTAATAAATTAAGAAAATATCTAGCTTATAAAAGGAAAGGATATTTTCTTCCTGAAAATTATGTAAAGAGTGAAATTAAACATCTAAAAATAGTTTTTAAAAAGGAAAATCCGGATGTTATCATTTTTAATACTTTTATTCCAGCAATACTTTTTTCTTCGTTTATAAAAAAAGAATTTCCCAATGTTAAATTAGTTACTTGGATGCATTCGGACCCAGAATATAGTTTAAATCATATAGCTAAATTTTATCAAAAAATTTACAAAGAAAGTTTTAAAAAAGTTGATAAAGTTATTTGTCTATCTAAAGATGTTGGAAGCATTTTAAAAAGTTATGGAGCAAATGTTAGGGTTATCTATAACCCTCTAATTTTAAGGACTAACGAAATTAGTAAATTGACTAATAATGTGATATCCTTTACTGCTAGATTGGATATTTATATCAAAGGCATCGATTACCTATGTAAATTGGCTAACTATTTGCCCGAAAAATGGTATATTCGTGTTGCAGGTGATGGTACTAGAGAGGAAAAAGAAAAATTTTCATCGCTAATATTAGATAATAAAGTTGAGGATAAGATAAAATTTGTCGGCCCTTTGAAAGGGGAAAAACTTATAGACCATTACTTAAGTAGTTCTATATTCGTATCAACATCTAGAACAGAAGGACTTCCTTTAGTTATGATTGAGGCGCTTTCGGTAGGGCTTCCCATTGTAAGTTTTGATCATAAAGGTGCAAAAGAAATTTTGCTAGATGGTAAAGTTGGAATCGTCATTGCTAATGAAAATATTTTTGAAATGAGTAAAAAAATAAAATTTATCGCTTCAAACCATTCAATTATGAAAGAATATCAGTCACGTTCTTTAAAAAGAGCTAAAGATTTTAAAGCTAATAAGATTATACAAGAATGGAAAACTTTGCTTAATGATTTAGTTTCGGAGGAAAATTAAAGTGAAATATGTAAGTAAAAAAATAAATTATTGGCGTGAATACTATCTCTACTTATTTTTTTTAGGGATGATTATCCGAGCTGTAAATATTTATAGTTTATTGCCACAAACTTTTGATAGCATATTTTTCAAAATATTAGGGGTATTAGGCATAACATTGCTTTTTTTTGATTTTATTATTAATGTAAAAAAAGGACTATTTCCTTATAGTTTACTATTATCTCTATATATGTTTTTTTTGTTAGTTTCGACTATAATTAATTATCGTTATGGTGTAGGGGAAAATGCAAAAATAATTATGTGGTCTTTAATACAGTATTTTGTGATTTACCAATTTGCTTATGATAACCCTAATTTTGAAAAATTTTTTGATGGAATAAGCTTAGGTTTTATATATAGTTGGTTTGTTCTATCATTAGGATCAATAATTCTTTTCTTTTGTAAATTTGGATATGAAAAATACTATGATGCAAGGCACAGGATCAGAATTGGGTTTTTAGAATCACGTTTATTCGGATTATTTTCAGATGTAAATAATGGGGCGATTGCTGCATTAGCAGTGATTATTTTAGCTTTACTTTTTTTATACCAAAAACGTGTTAAAGGATTTTCAAAAGCTATATTAGTATGTAGTATTCCTTTACAACTTGTATTCATTGTATTAAGTGGTTCAAGGTCTACGTATCTAATTACAATATTAATAATTTTTATTGGAGTATTTACTATTGTAGTAAAAGAATCAAAAATAGAAAAATTTTTTTATAAATTTTTACTAGCAATACTTTTTTCTGGAATATCTGCAATACTTTTTATACTTTTTTATAATTTTGTAAAATGGGGATTTCAAGAAATATTGCCTTATTTGAAAGAGATTCGATTTGGTAATAAAAAGGATAAATTTTTAGAAAAACATGTTAGTACCGCTAACCCTACTACAGCCGATGGTAATACCTTGGTTAGAAAAGATGTTGCTGATAATACAGATGTGTCAAATGCAAGACTAAGTATTTGGAAAAGCGCATTTGATCTTTTTAAGACTAGCATGATTATAGGTATTTCTCCTAAAAATATAGTTCCTTATGCGCAAAACGTTATACCAAACGGTTATATTGCAAAAATACAAATTGCGATTCATAATGCTTATTTAAATGTCCTAACGTCTACAGGGATACTTGGATTCATACCATTTTCTTTATTTTTGCTAAAAAGTGTTTTTTTTAGCATTAAATATATAATAACTAAACCACTAAAATTATTTAATTATAGATTTTTTTATTGCTTAATATTATTGTCTTATGTGTTGTATGCTTGTTTAAACAATGAGTTAGTTTATGAAAATACAATAGGTACATTTATATTCTGGCTATTTTTGGGTCGAGTTAATAATACTAGAGGTACTGAGAAATTCATTCTATTTAAATAATAAGGAGAAAGAAAAGAGGTATACACATGTTTAAATATTTAATCACTGGTGGTGCTGGCTTCATCGGCTCCACTTTAGCTAATCATTTATCAAAAGATAATACTGTAATGGTAATTGATGATTTATCAATGGGAAAAGAGTCTAATTTAAAAAAGTCTAAAAATTTAAATTTTATTGAGGGATCAGTCACAGATAGAAATTTGATGACAAAGATTATTTCGGAAAATACATTTGATTATATTTTTCATCTAGCAGCAATTGCTAGTGTTGCTGATTCTGTTGAACGACCAGTAGAGACACACCAAATCAATTTTGAGAGTGTTTTGATGTTGTTAGAATTAGTTAGAAAGTATCAAAAGACTTTGAAACGCCTAGTGTTTAGTTCGTCCGCAGCAGTTTACGGAGATGAGCCTACATTACCGAAGAAAGAAGAATCAGTGATTCGACCGCTTACTCCATATGCAATAGACAAATTTGCTGCTGAACAATATGTATTAGATTATAATCATCTTTATGGGATAAATACAAGTGCTGTCCGATTCTTTAATGTCTATGGTCCTAATCAAAATCCAGAATCTCCTTATAGTGGAGTTATCTCTATTTTAGTTGATCGTTATAAAAAATTGAAAAATGGCGAAAGAGTAGAATTCACTTTGTTTGGCGACGGCTCACAATCTCGGGATTTTGTCTTTGTAGAAGATGTCATTCAAGCATTGTTATTAGTAGCTAGTAAAGAAGATGCGCTAGGTAAACAATTTAATGTTGGTACAGGAAGCGCATTGTCGTTGAATGAATTGATTGATGTGATCAATGAAGTAGTCAATGTTGTTTTGCCAGTTAAGTACGAATCTGAACGTGAAGGAGATATAAAAAAATCTGTTTCAGATATTTCAAGATTAAAATCATTGGGTTATCAACCAAACTTCAGTGTTCATGAAGGAATTAGAGAATATTTAATTTCAGAAAATTTGGTTTAAAAAGTCGGAGCATTTCCGACTTTTTTTTGGTATCATTATAGCTAGCGTTGTAGTTAGGAGAATAAAAAATGAACAATGAGACTATAGCAATCTTGATTCCTTGTTATAATGAAGCATTGACAATAAAAAAAGTAATCAATGATTTTCAAAAGGAATTACCAGAGGCAGATATTTATGTTTACGATAATAACTCAACAGATGATACTTATGATATTGCTTTAAAAGAAGGAGTAATCGTTAGAAAAGAACCGCGCCAAGGTAAAGGAAATGTGATTCGTCAAATGTTTTTTGACATCGAAGCGGATTATTATTTAATGGTAGATGGTGATGATACTTACCCGGCTGAACATGCTCATGAAATGATCAACTCATTACGAGAAGGTAAAGCGGACATGGTGATTGGTGACCGTTTATCAAATGGGACTTATTTTGATGAAAATAAGCGAGCATTTCACGATTTCGGAAATAATTTAGTCAAGAATTCAATCAACCGCTTATATAAAGCGGATATAAAAGATGTTATGACTGGGTACCGTGGTTTCAATCGTATTTTTGTCAAAAGTTTCCCCGTAATGAGTTCTGGCTTTCAAATTGAAACTGAATTTACTATTCATGCATTGGATAAAAGATTTAAATTAGTAGAAATTCCAATTGATTATCGTGATCGACCTGAGGGAAGTGAATCTAAGCTGGATACTTTTTCTGATGGAACAAAAGTATTATTGACTATCATGAAAATGTGCAAAGATTATAAACCAATGTTATTCTTTACATCATTAAGTATAATTTTCTTTTTATTGGGCTTAATTTGTGGGATCCCCGTGATCAATGAATTTTTCCACACAGGATTTATTACGAAAGTACCTTCATCGATTCTAGCTTCAGGATTAATGATTTTTGGGTTATTATTATTGGTAACAGGGTTAATTTTGGATACAGTAGTAACTAATACAAAAAAAGAATATGAATTAAATTTACATCGACTTTATATAGAAAAAAATTACAAAGAAAAACTATAATTTCCTTAACTAAATAAATTTTACATTTCACTCCTCTTTTATTTCATGTATAATGGTTAAAGTTATGACATGAGGTAAGGAGGAGTTGTTTTTTGTCTGAGGATCAAAACCAACACTCGGAAGACGGGTCTTTTAAAGAGCAGATTATGCGTGCTTTAGAAGAAGGCCGGAAAAATCGTGAAGTTGAGCCGACAAAGAAAACGACTGCTAGTAGTGGACGTTTGGATAAAGAAAATAAAAGCGAGAATGATGAAGAATTAGCATCCTCATACGAGCGTTTATTTGGTAAGAGACAAACTAAAAATGAAAAACCAAAAATTGAAACAGTAAAAAAGGAAAGCATAGGTCATTCAACACCTATTGAAGAGAAAATGGCTATTCCACCGGTAATTAAGCAAGTAGCGAAGACTGAAGCTAATAAAGAATCTGT
Organism: Enterococcus hailinensis; assembly: GCF_045862035.1. NCBI lineage: Bacteria > Bacillati > Bacillota > Bacilli > Lactobacillales > Enterococcaceae > Enterococcus > Enterococcus hailinensis. Next base: position 370,038 of record NZ_BAAFRV010000001.1, read on the forward strand.
GGGAGAAAAAATCGATCCTTCAAAAAGTGTTGAAAAAGAGCCGGTAATTGAAGCAAAACCGAGACTATCAAAGGTAAAGAAAGAGAAAAAAATAACTTCTCGTTCTTCAAATGCCAAAAAGTCTAATAAAGATAGTTCAAAGAAAATTACTGAAACTGAAACGAAGCAGCCTATTATAAAGGAACATGAACAGAGAGAAGAACCTTCTATTTTTACGCGTATTGGTGAGAAATTCGATGAGCTTCATCGAGTGGATACGGAATTTGAAGGGGATTTAAGTGAGGAGAGTAACTTGAAACGAGCAGAACGTCGCAAAGAAGATCGGGTCGTCCATAAGATTGTTTATGTTTTGACTATCGGTATTTTGATTGTAGCAGGGATTTTGGCAATTTCTGGTTATAATTATGTGAATGCCGGGTTGAAACCGTTGGATAAAAACGACAAAAAATTAGTTCAGGTCGAGGTGCCAAGCGGTTCATCAAATCGTCAAATTGGAGATATCTTGGAAGATGGCGATGTCATTCGAGATGGAATGATTTTTAACTTCTATACGAAATTTAACAATCTAACCAACTTTCAAGCGGGTTATTATCAGTTTTCACCTAATATGACGCTTGATCAAATCAGCAAAGAGCTTCAAGAAGGCGGAAGTGCCGAACCATTGGACGATGCTTCTAAGGTAACAATTCCTGAAGGTTATGATATTGATCAAATCGCTACTTTAGTCGCTAAGAAAACAGATTTCAAAAAAGCTGATTTCATTAAATTGATGAAAGATGATAAATTCTTTGAAGAATTGAAAACGACTTATCCAGATTTATTGACGGATGCAGGTAACGCAAAAGATGTTCGTTATCGTTTAGAAGGGTATCTATTCCCAGCAACGTATAATGTTCATAAGAGCCGTAGTTTAGAAGATCTAGTGACTCAAATGGTTGATACAACCAATCAAGTAATGTCTCAATACTACAGTCAAATAAAAGAAAAAGGCATGGATGTGCAAGAAGTGATGACACTGGCTTCCTTAGTTGAAAAAGAAGGGGTCACTGAATCTGATCGTAAAAATATCGCACAAGTCTTCTTTAATCGAATTGATTCAGGTATGGCATTGCAATCAGATATTTCGATTCTTTATGCGCTAGGCGAACATAAAGAAGTTGTAACAATCAAAGACACGCAAGTAGATTCGCCGTACAACTTGTATGTGAATACTGGTTATGGGCCGGGTCCATTTGATAATCCGAGTCAGGAAGCAATCTCGGCAGTCTTGAATCCAACCGATAATGACTACGTGTATTTCGTAGCAGATATCTCAACTGGAAAAGTCTATTATGCTAAGACATATGAAGAACATATGGAATTGGTTGAAAAATATGTCAATAAAGGGCAATAAATAATTTACAATACAATCATTACGTGGTAATCTTTTGTGGATTAAATCTATAAAAGATTACCTTTCGTAATTTTGTTGACTGAAGGAGAAGAAAAAATGGTAGAAAAAACGTATCCAATGACATTAGAAGGAAAAGCTAAATTAGAACAAGAATTAGAAGAATTAAAAACAGTAAAACGTGGCGAAATTATTGAACGTATCAAAATCGCTCGTAGTTTTGGGGACTTATCAGAAAACTCTGAGTACGAATCAGCAAAAGATGAACAAGCTTTTGTCGAAGGTCGTATCAACACATTAGAAAGCATGATTCGTTTCGCACAAATCATTGATACAGATAATGTTGACTCTGACGAAATCTCAATTGGTAAAACGGTTACTTTTGTTGAATTGCCAGGTGATGAAGAAGAAGAGTATACAATCGTAGGGAAAGCAGAAGCTGATCCTTTCTCAGGCAAGATTTCCAATGACTCGCCGATTGCCCAAGCGTTGATCGGAAAGAGCGTAGGCGATGTCGTATCGATCGCTACTCCAGGCGGAAGCATGGAAGTTAAAATCACAAAAGTTTCACAAAGCTAAAAATTCTAAGAGGCGCTGGTCGCCTCTTTTCTTTTAGCCTTTTTTACGGTTGCGACTTAAGACCGATAGCATTGCGAATCAAAAAACAGTAAAATAGGAATTACATAAAAGTAGGTAGGGGGAAGATGACTTGAAAAGTCCATGGCGCTTTTTTTTCGTGGTAGAGGCTTTGCTGGCAATTTTTTTATTATGGCAATTATCTTCTAATCCGGCAATGTTAATCATGCTTCTCTTCGGTGGTTTGAATATTTATTTTGCACTACGAAAACAGGGTCAACGTAAATTTCAGTTGATTTTAGGCTTAGTTATCGTGATCATTTGTCTAGTCAATAGTCCAGCTACTTGGCTGATGCTGGTTTTTGCAGTTTTATTTTTAGGATTAAAGGGATTTGAACTGGCAGGAATCTCTATGCCAAATCATTCTTTGAAAAATAAAAAAAGCATTGTGATGGTCGAGAGCACTGAACCTAGCGAACACAATGGAGAGCGGAAACGACAGAGTTGGATTGGAAATGAGCGTATCGGTACGCAAGTGTTTGAATGGGATGATATCAATCTCTCGATTCTAGCTGGAGATACCTTGGTTGATTTAGGAAATACGCTATTGCCAAAAGAAGACAATATCGTAATCGTCCGTAAGGGATTTGGGCGGACACGTATCTTGGTTCCTTATGGTGTAGGCTTAGTTTTAGAACATGCGACCTTATATGGTAAAGTAGATTTTGATGATGAACAATATGCCTTACGCAATGAATCGCTAAAAATATACAGCGAAGATTACGATGGAAGTCAACGACGATTGAAGATCATCACCAATACCTTAGTCGGAGATATTGAGGTGATTCGTGTATGACTGGAAAATATTCGCGCATACAGATTGCATTATATTCGGGCTTGATTTCTTTTTTACTGATTTTAAGTACGTTATTTCTTTATATGTACGCTATTGGAAAAAGGGGATTATTCGGTCAGCTGTTCGGGGCACGAATATTTTATATTCCATTGTTTATTCATATCTTGATTTTATCGCTAACTGTCTGTGCCGTCGTTTATTTTTTAGTGGCATTTTTAGAAAAGCGGCAGTTAGGGAAAATCGAAAAAAAACTGCAAAGTTTGGCAGCTGGAAATTATGAGCAAGCCTTTTTAGATACACCCATTTCGCAAAATAAAGAAATGTTGTTGGTGGATCATGATATTAAGCGTATCAAAGAGAAATTAATTACGACGTCTCGTGATCTGCAACAATTGAGCAGTCAACCGCAAATGATCGATGGAACAACGAAGGAAAAAATTCTAGAAGAAGAGCGACACCGTTTAGCAAGAGAATTGCATGATTCAGTCTCTCAACAGCTGTTTGCGGCGATGATGATGATGTCGGCATTAAATGAACAGTCGCAATATTCAGAGGAACTAGAGCCGTATAAGAAGCAGTTAGCGATGGTCGCAGATATCATCAATGCTGCTCAATCTGAGATGCGTGCCTTACTCTTGCATTTACGCCCAATCAGTTTAGAAGGAAAAAGTCTGCGTCAAGGAATCGAGCAATTATTAAAGGAATTACAGACAAAAATCCAAATACAGCTAAAATGGGATATCCAAGACATTTCTGTAGCTTCTAGTGTTGAAGATCAGTTGTTCAGGGTCGTTCAAGAGTTGTTGTCTAATACATTGCGGCACGCGAAAGCCAACGAGCTAGAAGTTTATCTAAAAATTGTCGGGCAAAATGTTTTATTACGGATCATTGATGACGGTGTTGGTTTTGAAGCTAAGGATGAACATGCAGGAAGTTATGGATTGAGAAATATTCGTGAACGGATCGCCAGCGTTGGCGGTACTACTAAAATCATTAGTTTTAAAGGACAAGGAACCAGCGTAGAAATCAAAGTCCCCGTTGTAAATACGGTAAAGTAATTACGTTAAATTTATAAATAGACTCATCAAGAATAAAATCAAAGAAAATCTATTCATGTTGCTAGGAGGTAAGCAATGATTCGAGTGTTGTTAGTAGATGATCATGAAATGGTTCGTTTAGGCGTGTCTTCTTATTTGTCGATTCAAAAAGATATCGAAGTAATAGGTGAAGCAGAAAATGGAGCCAAAGGATATGAAAAAGCATTAGCATTACGTCCTGATGTGATCCTAATGGATTTAGTGATGGAAGTAATGGATGGGATAGAATCTACCAAAAAAATCTTGAAAGATTGGCCAGATGCTAAAATATTGATCGTGACCAGCTTTATCGATGACGAGAAAGTTTATCCGGCAATTGAAGCCGGCGCATCCGGTTATCTATTAAAAACTTCAACGGCTCATGAGATCGCTGATGCGATTCGTGCAACCTATCAAGGTGAGCGGGTATTGGAACCTGAAGTAACGACTAAGATGATGGATCAACTAGCGAATCGTCATCGTCACGTATTGCATGAGGAACTGACTAATCGTGAACAAGAGATTCTATTGCTGATTGCTCAAGGAATGAGTAATCAAGAAATTGCGGATGAATTATTTATCACCTTAAAAACTGTCAAAACACATGTATCAAATATTTTAGCGAAACTAGAAGTTGAGGATCGTACACAAGCAGCTATCTATGCCTTTAAACACGGGTTAATAAAATAGAGAGGTCATCTCTGTTTTATTAACCCGCTCTTTGTTATACTGAGATTTATAGTTGTTATTCATTTAAAGTAATCAGTTGATTTCACTAGTTTAAAAATAAGGAGCTATCATGAAACAAAATTTTGCAATTATTGGATTAGGAAGGTTCGGTGGAAGTATTTGCCGGACATTGATCAAGTCTGGTCAGGAAGTTTTAGCGGTTGATAGTAATGAAGATCGAGTAAATGAATATATGAATATTGCCACGCATGCTGTAGTTGCGAATGCGCAAGATGAAATGACGTTGCGCTCGTTAGGGATTAGAAATTTTGATCATGTGATCGTAGCAATCGGAGAAGACATTCAAGCAAGCATTTTGGTCACATTGATGGTCAAAGAAATGGGCGTGCCTGATATCGTAGCCAAAGCTCAGAATGAATACCATGCTCGTGTTTTAGAAAAGATCGGGGCAGACCGTGTCGTTCATCCTGAACGTGACATGGGTCAACGCTTGGCGCATAATTTAGTTTCAAAAAATATTTTGGATTATCTAGAATTATCAGACGAGTTTTCGTTAGCTGAGATCAATGTAACGAATCGTAAATTCTATGGTAAAACATTGAATGAATTAGATTTCCGCCGACGATTTGGTTTGAATGTCGTAGCGATTCGGCGGGATAAACAGGATCCAATCGTTACACCTGGAGCAGAAGAAGTGGTACAAAAAGACGATCATCTAGTGGTGATCGGTCGTGATGAAGATGTAGACTACTTAGACGAAAAAATGAATGGATAGGTGAAGATAGATGAAATTGACGATCACTCCAAAAGCGCAAGACTGGTTCAAAAAAGAAATGGAACCAACAGCTGGTCAAGGCATTAAGTTTTATGGGAAAGTTTATGGTAAAACACAAGTTCATGATGGTTTTTCGGTAGGATTAGCAGTTGATACACCAGAAAAAACACTCGTTGAAGAAACAATCGGTGGCCAATTATTCTTTATTGAAGAATCAGATGAGTGGTTTTTCAAGGGTTATGATTTAGAAGTAGACTATGATGAAGAGTTAGATGAACCAAAGTATAAGTTTAATTAGGAAGTGAATTTGGATGTTGTCAGTAATTGTTCCCTGTTTTAATGAAGAAGAAGCAATCCCATTGTTTTTTACAGAAATGGAAAAAGTAAAAAGAACGGTCTTCCATGAGTTTGAATATATTTTTATTAATGATGGTTCCAGCGATCAAACTCTAGAAGTCTTACGTAAGTTAGCAGCTCAATATAATTATGTTCGCTATATTTCTTTTTCACGTAACTTTGGAAAAGAGGCGGCTTTGTATGCCGGGCTACAAGCGTCTAAAGGTGAGTTAGTCACGGTAATGGATGTGGATCTTCAAGATCCGCCTGAGCTTTTACCGCAAATGATTGATTTGATCGAAACCTCCGATATCGACTGCGTTGGAACCCGCCGTTCTGATCGAGCAGGGGAACCTCCGATTCGTAGTTTCTTTGCTAAGAAGTTTTATCAATTGATCAATCACATCAGCGATACTGAAATGGTTGATGGTGCACGAGACTATCGTCTAATGACTCGTCAAGTAGTCGATGCCGTTTTAGAATTAACGGAACACAATCGCTTTTCTAAAGGACTATTTAGTTGGGTAGGATTTAAAACAGAATATATTTCATTTGAAAACAGGGAGCGCGCTGCAGGGGAGACATCATGGTCATTTTGGAAACTTTTTAATTATTCGATCGATGGCATTGTCAATTTTTCAGATGTTCCGTTGAGTATCGCCTCATTTGTTGGTGGCTTTTCTTGTATCGCCTCTGGCATTGCGATGATTTTCATCATCATACGGGCACTGATATTCAGTGATCCAACAGCGGGATGGCCATCATTAGTAACAATTATTTTATTTATCGGTGGCGTTCAATTATTAGGGATCGGGATCATTGGAAAATATATTGGGAAGATTTTTATGGAGACTAAAAATAGGCCCGTATACATTGTAAAAGAGACAGAAAAAAAGTTGAAGCGATAGCTTCAACTTTTTTAATACCCATTTTTTAAATTTACTTGATTGATAGTTAGCTCATCTTTTTCAAGATAACTTTTTAGATTCGCTAAAAAAATCTTCATAAATTTATTTTGAAAATCTACAGTGAGTCCTGAAATATGTGGGGTGATCAATAGGTTTTCAATTTCCCATAATGGACTATCTTTTGGTAGTGGTTCTTCTTCAAACACATCTAAAGCAGCAAAAGCAATTTGCTTGTTCGATAATGCTGTTGCTAGTTCTTTAGTGTGGACAGTATTACCGCGACCGACATTCACGAACATCGCAGAGGATTTCATTTGATCAAATAAATCACTATTAAAAATATGATAGGTATCTGCCGTACCAGGTAAAATACCGACTACGATATCCATCTCAGTCACAATTTTAGTGAGATTTTTGATTGAATAGGTTTCAATAAAACCTTCAGCAGAATGACCAGTAGTATTGATGCCATAAACATTTACACCCAAACTACGAATGGATTTTGATAACTGCTGACCGATATGTCCGGTTCCGACAACTAATAAATTTTTTCCAGCCAATTGATCGTAATGAACAAAATCAGTAACCCATTCTTTTTTATTCTGATATTTGATCGCTTGATTTAGACCACGATAATAACTCAATAAAGTACCAATGATATGTTCACTAATGGATAGTGCATGGATTCCGCTCCCATTTGAAAGTAAGATATCATTCTCTGAGAATTGTTTTAAAGGCAAAGAATCGACACCCGCTGAAATTGATTGGACCCATTTTAATTGTTTACTAGCCAACAAAGAATCATTAAACTCTTTTGGCCAACCGACCGAGATTTCAACCTGCGCTACTTCATCCTTAGAAAGAGTTGTCTGAACGAGATAATCAGGAGCAAGTGCTTGGATTTTTTTTAAGAATTCTGTTCGGAATTCTCGCTGTAAAAAAATAATTGGTTTTGCCATAAAATTCCCCTCATTTCAATTTGAATCTTGGTTCTATTTTAACAAACTAAGTTAAAAAAAACTGCTTACGAAATCGTAAGCAGTTATTTTGTCGGTAATTCAATTCGTGGGAAAAAGGTCGTGACTCTAAAAAAGATAAATAAACTAATAAATGTAATCAAGAGACTGACATCAAACGTTGGTTGAAATAGTGAAATCAGCGTTGCAATAATCGTCGGTATCGTTGCACAGTAAACGATCGTTTTGAAAGATTCAAAAAAGGTGATCCGACGCAATCTGAGTTTAGCTACGATGGTTCCGGCAATCCCAGCAACCAGCAAAGTAACAAATAAATTAATGAAGGATGGATATAATCCAGCAATCAACATTACTAGCGGTGTCCAAGCTGGAATTTCTAAGTCTTTCAATCCGGATTTTAGTTTCTCACTAGTCAAGCTTTTCAGAGGTTCTTGCTTATAAGAAAAGGTTAGGACATTGTCCCCGAACATTGTGGAACTGATACCACCGTAGTCGGGTAAAACGACGACAGCTTTACCTTTAAGCAGTCCTACACTAAAGTAATTGCCGACCAAATCTTTTTCTACATCTTTTTGACTACGTTTGCCAGCGGGATCAAAAGTGAAGATAATCGAGTCGGTTTGATAAATAAATCCTTGATCATTTGATTCAGTTTTAATCTGGCCATCTTCAATCGTAAAATCAGGTACTTTTTGAACAATTTTTAAACTATCAGTTTTTATTTGAGTCATTACTTGAAAGGCCTGATAAACGGTGGGGATAGCTAACAAAACACTCAAACCTATTAAGTAGACGATTGATTTCCAGAAGGGGGTACTTCTAGCTTGGCTAAGATCTTCAAAACGAAACAAAGATCCTTTAAATAATTGACGAAAAGTCATGTGATCGCTCCAATCTATATATACAAATGTCATTGTAGCGAAGTAAGATTGAAATAACAAGATGAAGGATAAAAAACTAAAAAGAAATCAAGAAAGAATTGACTACGATTCAAAGCTTCGTTATCTTACTAAGTGAGAGCTTAAATAGAAAGAGTGGGCATATGAAAATTTATCAAGGATTCAAACACTATTTAATTGAAAAAAAACTCTGGGAAGTTTTTATTTATTTATTTTTTGGCGGTTTGGCCACAGTTGTCAATATCGTCACTTTTTTGTTAGCGTACCAAGGATTTCATCTCAGCTGGCCGATTTCCAATACGATTTCATGGATCTGTTCGGTTTTATTTGCTTTTGTAACTAATAAAATTTGGGTGTTCCAATCAAAAACAGAAGGTGTTGGCGCACTGATCTGGGAATTTAGTAAATTTTTAGTTGCCCGCATCATTTCCTATGGAATGGATATGGCGTGTATGTATTTATTGATCGATATGCTGCATACCGGAAATTTGATTGCTAAGATTATTACGCAAGTAGTGGTCGTAATTGCCAATTATTTCTTTAGTAAAGTTTTTATTTTTAAAAAGGTTGAACTGGTTGAAGAAGAGAAAACGAATTCTTCTCCGCGCTAAGCATATTTTTTGAAGAAGTATGCATTGTTTGATACAGTCTTTATGTAAGATACTTAAGGAGGAATTAAACAATGGCTTATACTTTACCCGATTTACCTTATGGTTACGATGCATTAGAACCTTCTATCGATACTGAAACGATGCACTTGCATCATGATAAACATCATAATACGTATGTAACAAATTTAAATGCAGCAATCGAAAAACATCCAGAATTAGGGGAACAATCAATTGAAGAATTAGTCAGTAATTTGAATGACGTTCCTGAAGATATCAAAACTGCTGTCCGCAACAATGGTGGCGGTCATGCAAATCATAGTTTCTTCTGGAAAATTTTAGCTCCTAATGCTGGTGGCGAGCCAACAGGAGAAATCAAAACAGCGATTGATGAAGCCTTTGGTAGTTTTGAAAAAATGAAAGAAGAATTTAAGACAGCTGCAACTGGCCGTTTTGGTTCTGGTTGGGCATGGTTAGTACTGAACGATGGAAAGCTTGAAATCACATCGACTGCTAATCAAGACAGCCCATTGACTGAGGGCAAAATACCAATCATTGGATTAGATGTTTGGGAACATGCTTACTATTTAAAATATAAAAATGTTCGTCCAGATTATATCGCGGCTTTCTGGGATGTAATCAATTGGGATCAAGCAAACAAAAATTTAGCGGACGCTAAATAATTAGTTTTTTTTGAAGCAAGACTGTTTTTCAGTCTTGCTTTTTTTTGTCTAATTTTTAAAAGCTTCCTAAAATATTCATATTTGTATGGTATAAATCAAACTTATAGGGTAATTTTAAATTAATACTTTTAAATATAAAATATTAACTTAATGTTTATTAGCACTAGTTGTATGGGAAATTGAATTATGAGAAAATAGAATGTAAAAATTGCTGATAGAGGTGTAGCATGAGTCGCGGAAAAAAAATAGTTGTCGGAATCTTGATTGTATTAAATTTATTTATCGGCGGGATCACCTACTACGCGGTCCAAGTGACGAATGACGCGAGTAAAATGATCAACAGTATAAGCAGTAATACAAAACGAAAAAGTACTAAGCGAAGCAATACAACAAAACCCAATATAGACAATACAGAGCCGTTTTCAATTTTATTAGCGGGTGTCGATACTGGTGACTTAGGACGAACAGAACAAGGTCGTTCTGACAGTATGATGGTGGTAACGATCAATCCTAAGAAAAAAACATCAACGATCGTCAGTCTCGATCGTGATATTTTAACTAAGATTGTTGGTTATGGAACGAATGATAAATTAAATCATGCCTATGCTTTTGGTGGTGTTGATATGTCGATGGATACGATCGAAAATCTTTTAGATATTCCGTTGGATCATTATGTGTCGATCAACATGAAAGGTTTAAAGGACCTGATCGATGCTGTTGGCGGGATCGAAGTCAATAATAAAATCGATTTTACATTAGATGGTGTGCATGTTAAAAAGGGCAAACAAACTTTAGATGGTGAGACGGGACTGGCCTATGCTCGGATGCGTCATGAAGACCCTGAAGGCGATGTTGGGCGGCAAAAACGTCAACGTGAAGTCGTGACGAAAATATTGAAAAAGGCGATGTCGATCAACGGTGTTGGGAATTACAGAAAAATTTTAAAAGCTGTCGAAAAAAATATGACGACCGATTTATCTTGGGATGACATGTTAGATATCGGTACAAATTATCTACCAGCTTTTGATACGATCAAGCAAAAACAATTAGTTGGTAAAAATGAAATGATTGACGATATCTATTATCAAATTTTAGGAACCAATGAATTGTTAGATATTCAAAATACCTTGAAAAAACAACTAGGATTAGCAACAGCTACGACTTTACCGAATTTATCAGAAACTGATGCTGATACCCTATTCTATGATGATTCAGATGGGAAAGCTAGCGACGATACCAGTCAATATGCACCAGGTTACGATAATGCAAATAATTATAGTACTAGCGGTAATACGTATGATAACTCAGGGACAACGGATAATGGCTATCAAGATTACAATGATCCGACGACGCAAAATGACCAGGGCTATACGAATGATCAAGGCTATGGCGGCGCGACAGACCAAAATGCTGATACTACTAATCAGCAAAATAATACGTATGACGCTTATGGACAACCAGCTGCAGGTTACTAATACAAAAAAAGACGTGTCTGATTTGGACACGTCTTTTTTTGTATTTTATTTTCTAGTTAGTTTGACCACGACTTCACAGCGAGCGGTTTGTGGAAACATATCGACTGATTGTAAATAGTCTACATGGTAAATTTTAGTTAGGCTAACAAGATCACGGGCTAATGTAGAGACATTGCAAGAGATATATACCATCTGTGGACTTGGAGCTGCTTGAATAGCTGTCAATAATTGATTGTCTAAGCCGGTTCTTGGCGGATCGACTACGATCGCATCTGGAGCAAAACCTGCTTTTAACCATTTGGGCAATAAACTTTCGGCTGTTCCGACTTCATAATGGATGTTGGTCAGGTCCATGGCCGCCGCATTCTTTTTCGCATCTTCAATGGCTTGAGGAATGATATCCATGCCGCGAACTTCTTTTGCTTGTTTGGCTAATGATAAACCGATCGTCCCAACACCGCAATAGGCATCGACGACTGTCTTGGGCGTTTCTAAATCTAAAGCTTGGATCGCTTCTTGATACAAGACATTGGTCTGTTGAGGATTTAACTGGAAAAATGCTCGGGGCGAAAGTTCAAAACTGACCTCGTTGATTTGCTCATTGATGACTTCTTTGCCCCACAAATGAATGGTTTCATCACCCATGATGACCGACGTCTTCTTGTCTTGGATATTTTGCATAATGGATACTATTTCCGGTAAGCGAGTAGTGATCTCACGAATCAAAGCATTACTTTTAGGCAATTTTTTTGTTTTAGTGATCAGGACTAATTGAACTTCGCCAGTATGGATACCGATCCGAACCATCAATGTACGCAGGATCCCAGAGTTGTTACGCTCATCATAAATTGGAACATCGTATTTAGTTAATAAATTAGTAACAGTATTAATGACTTTTTGAGTTGTCGGTTCTTGGACAAGGCAGTCTTTGATCGGTACTAATTGATGTGAGTCAGCTTGATAAAGGCCTGCTTCGACTTGCTGTGTTTGTTTGTTTTTACGTAATTGGAACTGTGCTTTATTCCGATAATGCCAAGGTTCATCCATGCCTAAAGTATCACGTAAGTCAAAGCTTTGATAACCTTCGGGTTTATATTTTTCCAACGCCTGTTTTAAAAGATCTTTTTTAAAGTCCAATTGTTTGCTGTAAATTAGATGCTGCAGTTGGCATCCGCCGCATTCTTCGTAGACAGGACATGGAGGCGTGATCCGGTCAGGACTTTTTTTCATGATTTTGACTAGTGATGCTTCAGCGAAACGCGGGGTTGCTTTCGTGATTTTAGCCACAACGGTCTCATTTGGCAGTGCACCAGTGACGAAAATGATCAAACGCTTATAATAGGCGATACCTTCACCGTTGATTCCGAGACGTTTGATTTTTAACGTTAATGTTTGATTGGTTTGTAATTGAACAGCCATAAGCCGCTCCTTTCTTAGTGTGAAACCTTTTTAGTTTCTTTACTTTTATTATAAACGAAGTCCGTAAAATCCTTATCGCTAAAAACTCAGTACTTCGTTGAATGATCAATGAAAAGCTAAACTGGGACTATTTTAGCATATTTTTAGCGGACATTTAGCTTTCTATGATAGAATTAATCTTTATTAGAGTATCTATGAATCAAGTGGTGCTGAAACTATTATACATAGTAGCAACAGACGATTTTATCGTCTTATATAAGGAGTAAATGACATGGTAACAGTGACAAAAATTAGTCAAGGTCGAGGACCTTTTTATAAAGTTGAATTTTCTAATGGTGAACAACTAAGACTTTCAGAAGACACAGTCGTTCGCCATCGTTTATTGAAAGGACAGGAACTAGAAGAAGACTTATTGACTGAGATCAAACAAGAAGGAAAAGAAGATTTAGGCTTTCAGTTAGCATTGAATTATTTAAGTTACCAACTACGAACAGAACAAGAAATTCGGATCTATTTAAAAGATCATGAGATTGAACAAGCTGACCGCCAAAAAATTATTATCCGATTGAAAGAACTCGATTTGATCAATGATTTGGTTTATGGCGAGAGCTATGTACGCACTCAGATTCGTCTAGGTGACAAAGGGCCACGTGTTTTACAACAAAAATTAAAACAAAAAGGGCTAAAAGATGACGTGATCCAGCAAGCGCTGTACCTTTACGAAACTGAAAGCCAGTTTGAAGTAGCGTTACACACTGGTCAAAAGGCATTAAAGAAATTTCATCGCAAAAGTCCTCGTGAAGCAAAACAAAAAATCCAACAGCTGTTGATGACTAAAGGATTTAGCAATGATATCAGTAAAAATGTCTTGGCTGAAATCGATTTTTCTGAAATTGAAGAACAGGAAACCGATGCTTTAGAGATCCAAGGAGAGAAATTATGGCGTAAAAATCAGCGGTTTGAACCAGCTAAAAGACGTCAAAAAGTAAAACAAAGCCTTTACCAAAAAGGCTTTCAACTAGATCAAATTGATATATTTATCCGAGGAAAAGAGGAACAAAATGAATAAGCCATGGCAAGACTGGTCAGAAGACATGGTCACCGCCTTTCAAACAGACTTTTTAACTTGGTATCAACACGAAAAAAGAAATCTGCCTTGGCGTTATAACCAAGACCCGTATCGTATTTGGATCTCCGAAATTATGTTGCAGCAAACACGGGTTGATACGGTGATCGATTACTTTTATCGTTTTATGGAAATCTTTCCCACCATCAAAGATTTAGCTGAAGCTGATGAAGATAAATTATTGAAAGTATGGGAAGGCTTAGGCTATTATTCACGTGCGCGTAATCTGCAAACAGCTGCAAAACAAATCATGGAAGAATACGGCGGAGAATTTCCGACAACAGTCGAAGACATCCGTTCATTAAAAGGAATCGGCCCCTATACAGCAGGCGCTATCAGCAGTATTGCTTTTGAGCTCCCTGAGCCAGCTATCGATGGAAATGTCATGCGAGTCGTTAGTCGCTTATTTTGTATTGAAGATGATATTGCAAAAGCGAGTAGTCGAAAAGTTTTTGATGAAGCGATGCGTAAAATAATCAGTCAAGAACATCCAGGAGATTTTAATCAAGCGATGATGGATCTTGGATCAAGTATTTGTACACCGACCAGCCCTGAATGTGAAAGCTGTCCGCTGCAAAAATATTGTCAGGCGTATCAAGAAGATCGTCAAACTGACTTTCCAGTTAAATCAAAAAAGCAAAAACCCAAAGATGTTTACTATGTGGCCGGAGTTATTGAGAATCAAGACCAGGCTTTCTTATTACAAAAAAGAGCAGAAAAAGGCTTGTTAGCGAATATGTGGTTATTTCCGATGGAAGAAATCACTGAAGCACACTTCAATTCATTGAAAGAACAATATGATCCAAGCAGCTGGGATCTTTTTTCTAGTAGCCAGGTCGCAGAAGAAAATCCTGATTTTTTTATCGACCAAGAAATCATTTGGCAGAAGAAAGTTTTAGGAGAAGTAAAACATGTTTTCAGTCATTTACGATGGCATATTTTAGTTTTTTATGGCCGCAGTACCGACCAAGTCTCGCTCGTAGGCGATTGGGTCAAACAGCGGGATTTTTCGACTTACGTTTTTCCTAAACCACAACAAAAAATAGTCGAAGTTTTCGAAAATAATCAAGCTGACGACAAAGATTAGTAGGCAATCTTTCATTTTATTGCTATAATAATTCTGATGTCGGTGTGATAACACCCAAACAAATGCGGAATGAATTTCGCTGAGGGAAGGGTAGCTATGAAGGTTCCAAAAGAAGGAGAGTTTGTGACGATTAAAAGTTACAAACACGACGGCAGTTTGCATCGAACGTGGCGTGATACCATGGTATTGAAAACAAGCGAGTGTTCATTGATCGGATTGAATGACCATACATTAGTCACTGAATCCGATGGTCGAAGATGGGTCACTCGTGAACCAGCAATCGTTTATTTTCATCAAAAATACTGGTTCAACATAATAGCAATGATTCGAGAGAAGGGAGTTTCTTATTATTGTAATCTAGCATCACCTTATGTATTAGATGACGAAGCGTTAAAGTATATTGATTATGATTTGGATGTCAAAGTTTTCCCAGATGGCGAAAAACGGTTATTGGACGTAGATGAATATGAAGCCCATAGTCAGCAAATGCATTACTCAAAAGAGATTGATTATATCCTTAAAGAAAACGTCAAGATCTTAGTGGACTGGATCAACAATGAAAAGGGGCCTTTTTCTCAAGGCTATGTCGATATTTGGTATGATCGTTACAAGCAATTGTCGCGTAAGTGAACAAAAGAAAAGACTATGTCAAAGTGAATTGACATAGTCTTTTTAGTGGTTATTTTACCAAACAATTGAATGATGCATGTAATTGTTTGGCGATACAATTGCTTAGCCGAACTATCTCATTGATAAAAAAAATTTTTTTGTTAAAATTAATACATTATGGATTTTAAATAAGGAGAATTAAAAGTGGATCATTTAAAAAAGGGTAATGTAAAAAAAATAAAAAGAGAAATAAGAAAGAACCATATTATATTACTTTTAGTTGTAACTATTTCATTAATATTAGTGGCAATTCCAATATTTTTTACACCAGTATCAAGTGATGATTTTATTTACGTAGCTAAAACTTCAAATTGGTCCAATTTGATATGGCGTTATATGCATTGGTCTGGACGGATTGTTGCGGATTCGGCTTCATTAATATTATTACAAATGCCAACAACAATTTACAAGATTATTAAGTCAGTTGTTTGGATCATGTTAATCTTATTAATTTCTCAATTACCTCATCTATCAAAGGAAAAATATAAATTTAGTGCCTACAGCTTTATAATTATATTTTTACTTTACTGGATTGCTAATCCTAATCTAGGTCAAACCTCCTTTTGGACAGTAGGGTATACAAACTATCTATTAACAAATTTTTTTATTGTTGCTTATTTTTCAATAATATTTTTTATAAAAGATAAAAAAATTAGCTTTAGATATTATTTCATTATTGCTATCTTAGGTTTATTAGCAGGTAATTCGAATGAAAACACTTCTATAGTTGTCGTGTTATTAACAATTACTTTTTCTATAATTGAGAAAAATAAGAAAATTTTTTTGGTCGGGTTACCGTTCAATATTATCGGTACATCATTATTACTTTTATCACCAGGTCAGCACGAAAGGCTTCAGAATGCTGCATTTCAGATTTCAAGAGAACAATCTGTAATTCAGAGGTTATGGCATTATTTTTCATCGCCTTGGTTTATTGAGACATTTCAAAGTTTTTCATGGGTTTTTGTGGGGTTCATTCTAATCGGCTTCGTTTATTTTATGAAGCATCAAATTCCCAAGAGAAACAATATGATTTATTGTATAATATTCTTTTTTTCAGCGATTATAGCAAATGCCGCTTTCGGAGGATCATATGCTTTTCCAGTAGCATTAAGATCATTAAATGGAGCGTTAATATTATTTTTAGTGTCACTTTCCTTTTTATCTGCTGACATCTCTTATTTTGAAGAAAAATTATTTGAAAAGGGTATTATTTATATCATTATTATTCTATGTATACCTTTTACTATCAGTTATTATTATGCTACAAAAAGTGTTATGTCTTTAAGCAAGCAATTTCAAGTAAGAGAAGCTATAATTAGTGAAGGAAAAAAAAATAATCTTGAAAAAATATATATACCTAATTATTATGTTGGTAAACTTTATAATCCTTCAGATAGCATTGATATGTACCAAGGGGATCTTAAATCGTATTATAAAGTTGAGGATTCTGTAAGCATAGTTCAATATACTAAAGATTTTAGTTTTGATTATAGTGATAAAAGGCTTATTGATTCTAAGCAAGTTCCATTAAATAGGTCTTTTGGAGATAGAGTAAATTTAAAAGCTTTAAATATATTTCCTGATGGACGTAATTTAAATAATTATAGTATTAACTTGACGTTTGATAATAGTCTTTTAAATCAATATTCTCCGAATGACTTTGTATTGTTTATTCATATAAATTGGAAGAGAGAAGCACAATCTTCCACTGTGATGTTCAATGCTGATACATCATTAAATAATCAATTAAATGTAGATGGTAAATATATATATTCATCCCCAATAGGGAATATTCGTCCTAAAGATATTAAAAATATTAGTGTAGGTCTATATAATACTGCAGAAAAAACAAATTATTGGATTTGAGTCAATATCTTGGACATATTTTAGTAGAGACTGCTAAGACATTTTCTCTGTTTCTAAATCTTCAAACTCCTGTGGAGTTAAGTAATGAATCGAACTATGGATTCGATTACGATTATAA